>JAZDID010000119.1:0-3474 GCA_043805315.1 Nanobdellota archaeon
GGTTGCCTCTTGGCAGCACAGGCAAAGTCGCCTGTCTCTTGCGTGATGAGGCAGATGTTGCCGCTGCCTGGCTGATGATGCGCCGTGGCTGTTTTGTCTTTCCTGTTGCTTTCAGGAATTTTGATTTTTCTCTGCTGGAGAGGTATTCGTACGGCCAGAAATCTTCTTTGTCTTTGGTAAACGACTTCAATGAAGCAGGAGATTTTGCCATAAAGAACCGCTGCAGGGCTTTTGTCGTCGGCGACACTATTGATGATTTTGGCAAGAGCGATTATTCTGCTGTCGGTATTCCTGTGCTGTTTCCGTTGATAGCATACACGGAAGATGAGCTTGCGTCTTTGCTTGCGAGGATAAGATGAACTTCAAGAATGTTTTGATCGTGTTGGGCTGCTCTTCGAGGAAGGACGGCCGCCCCAGTGATTGCATGGTGTCGAGGGCCAGGAAAGCTGTGCATTTGTACAAGAGGGAGAATTATTCCCGCGTCATCCTCTCTGGTGGCCCTTCTTGTCTGGTGATTCCCGAGTCTGAGATTATGAGGATAATGCTTCTTCGCTTCATCCCGTCGGGCAAGCTCATCACTGAGAGGCATTCCCGCAGCACTGTCCAGAACGCGGTCTTTTGCTGGGAGCTGCTCAAAGACAGGCATTCGAAGAAGATTACTGTTCTTACCTCAGAGCATCATCTTCCTCGCGCAAGGTACATCTTCAGGAAGCTTTATTCGCATATGGGCGTTTCGCTTTATTTTGAGTCTGCTCCTGACAATTTTGATCCTATTGAGTCATTATTTTACAGGATTAAGGAATTCTTCCTGTTGTCCTGGCAGCGTTTGTTCGGGGTGTGTTGAATGCGGCTTTTCATTGAGAAGGACAACGTGAGGAAGAATTTGCGTTTTTCCGGCAGCGTCTCCAAGCTTCTCGCCAAATTGAAGATCAATCCAGAGTCCGTTGTCGTGGCAAAGAACAAGGGGATTGTGACAGAGGACGAAATCATCTCAGATTCTGACTCTGTCGAGCTTTTGAGTGTGGTTTCAGGTGGTTGAATGCGCTGCTCAAGATGCAAAGCCAAGGCAGTATCCTCCTCCCCTGCTTTGTGTAAGACGCACTTCATTGGTTATTTCGAGAAGAAAGTTGCTGATACAATAAAGAAATATAAGCTGATTTCAAAAAACAGTTCTGTCTGCGTTGCTGCCTCTGGTGGCAAGGACTCTACTGGTGTTTTGTGTCTCGTGAAGAAACTTGTCAAGCCAAAAAGGCTTCTTGCGCTTGCGATTGATGAGGGCATTCTCGGTTATCGTGAAAACACCTTGCGTGATCTGAGGCGGTTCTGTGTCCATCATGAAATCAGGTTGAAAATCATCTCTTTCAAGCAGGAGTTTGGCAGCACTTTGGATGAGATCATTAATTCCGGGCGTCTTAATCTCAAGCCCTGCAATGTTTGTGGTACTCTGCGCCGTTACCTGCTCAACAAGCATTCCAAGGGTTTTGATTGTGTTGTCACAGGCCACAATCTTGATGATGAATCTCAGGCCATTATGATGAATCTTTTCCGCCACCAGATGGATGTTCTTTCACGTCTTGGTCCTGCAGCAGGGATTCCAAGAAAGGGTTTTGTCCAGCGCGTCAAGCCTTTGTATCTCTGCTCTGAGAAAGAGTCCCTGTTATACTCCTTGCTGATGGGTTTTAAGATCAGTTTCAATGAGTGTCCTTATGTTTCCTCTTCTTACCGTGCCGTTCTCCGGGATGCGATCAATGATTACGAGTCGCGTCATAAAGGCGCAAAATTAAATACTGTCGGGCATTTCCTGTCCGTGCTGCCGCGTCTTAAGAAACAGTTTGAGCATTCATCCCCTGCCTCTTGCAAGGTGTGTGGTGAGCCATCTGCAGGTGACGTCTGCAATGCTTGTTCTCTTTCGATGAAGATTAAGAGTGTTTAAATATCTTTCTAAGATTATCGAAACATTTATAAATGAGCTTTCTTTTTATAGAAACATGCGAAAAACCGAGCTTGTCTTGAGGGAAGTATTGTATCAGGTGCTGGAAAGGAAGAATCGTGTCCTGACTCAGCTTGGGCTGGCTAGATCCCTGAGCGTCTCTTTGAGTACTGTGAACTATGCCCTTGCTCCGCTTAGGAACATGAATGCGCTAGCAGTGGGGCTGAGGAATTTTCGGGTGATAGATGCGAAGAAGATACTTTATTATTGGGCGAGCATACGCAGCCTGCGGCGCGATATAATATATTCGACACGGGCGGATTTTTCTGTCCGTGATATTGAGTCAAGGATGCCTGACTCTGCTGTCTATGCCGCATACTCTGCTTTCAGGTTCATGTTTGACTCTGTTCCTGCAGACTACTCTGAGGTTTATGTGTATTGTGATGCGGCGATAGAGGCGCGCTTTCCGCGCGCATCAGGCCAGCCGAATGTCTTTGTCTTGGCCAAGGATCCGTTTATTGATAGGTACGGCAAGATAACTACCTTGGCGCAGACCTTTGTTGACCTTTGGAATCTTGATACTTGGTATGCGCGTGATTTCTTGAAGGAATTGGAGGCAAGGCTGGATGGAATTCTGGAATGAGCAGGTTACGCAGAAGAGCTGGGATGTTTTGCTCAAGATAAGGAAGCTGCCTTTTGATTTCATTCTCATCGGCGGCTGGGCGAACTATCTCTGGACGCGTGCGATGAAGTCAAAGGATATTGACATAGTTATTGCAGAATTCACAGACCTCGACTATCTGAAGAAGGGTTTTGACCTGAGGAAGAACGATTCCCTGAGGAAGTATGAGATAAAGGTTGATGGGATTGATGTGGATATCTACGTGCCTTATTTCTCTCGGCTGGCAATTCCTGTCGAGGACATAAGGAAGTACTCCACGACGATCGAGGGGTTCACAGTGGCAAGTCCTGCTTTGCTCCTCGTCCTGAAGCAGGGTGCAGAGCTTGACAGGAAGGATTCTGTCAAGGGCGAGAAGGACAGGATAGATATTATTAACCTGTTATTCTGTGCAGATGTTGATTTTGGTCTGTACAGGGGGCTTCTTAGGGAGTATGGCCTTGACCATTATCTTCCGCGCTTGAAGTCCATAATTGCGTCGTTCAAGGAAATCCGCTATGTGGGCATGACGCCGAGGCAGCTCAAGCTGAAGAAGAAGGAAGTGCTGGAGAAGCTTGCGTCAACCGCAGGAGGCACAAGATGATTGACGTAGTCTTTCCCAAAGGTAATGAGTCTGAGTTCATCTCCCTGGCCGAGCGCCTTGGATTGTCGGGCATATGTTTTGTATATTCCAAGCCCACAGATATATCCTCTTTCCAGAAATCCTCTAAGCTCAAGCTTTTTTCAGGCATTCTTTGCGCAATGCAGCGTCCTGAAGATTCCCATGAAACGGCTTTGGACGAAACAACGATTAACTCGATTGATATAAGAACTCTTGCAGACGATATTGGACGCTATTGTTTTAGTTCTGTAGGCAAAGCACGTC
>JAZDID010000120.1:0-45680 GCA_043805315.1 Nanobdellota archaeon
CCTCTCCTGTCGGATTTTCATTAGTCGATGCTGGAGAACTTGTCGTGTTCGTCTTTTTCATCCTGGCTATCTTCAATTTTATCAGGGCATGCTCACCTACGAAATAAAAAAAACAGAAACCTTTTTATACCTCTATTCTCAGGAATACCTGCAGTGTAAGGTGTAGAGTGTGAAACAGCACAAGCTCGCAGGATTAGGCGTATTTCTAGCTTTCCTGTTCTTGCTGTATTTTCCTGCTGTGTCTGCAGACCTGATGCCTGATGTGGTCAAGAACGCGCTCATGGGCCTGTTTCCCGGCAGGATTCCTGACGAGTACCTGCAGCGCACGATATTCTGGCTCTTGATGTTCACTGTGCTGTTTTTCGCAGCAAATTTCGCCTTCAAAGACAAGGATAACCCGAAGCGGTTCAACAATATCAGGGTCGCGATCGCCATGATAGTCGCAGTCATCTCTGCCATCGGCGTTCCTGCACCGATATTGTCAAAGATCTTCACCTCCTGGGGCTGGGCCTCAGGCCTTTTAATTCTTGGAGTTCCTGTGCTCGGCATACTTTACATTGGCCACCTGATGCCCCGTGATGAGGCGAACCAACGGTTTAGTTCAGGCGTGCGTGCAGTCATGTTCCTCCTCGCCATGGTCCTGATCAGCGCAACGCTCGATGCCCTGAACGGGTTTGCAGTGGCAAATCCCCGGGACTTCTCGCTTTCAGACCTTGGCCAGCTCCTGATATTCTTCTTTTTCATCATGGCAATCATCAACGGCATCAGGGCAATATTCGGCGGGAATTTCGGCAACGCCTCAGCAGGAGGCCTGAATCTCGGAGGGACACCTTCAGGAACTGCCCCAGCGCCAACCACGCCGACAACGCCTGCAACGCCAACCACACCCACAACACCGACGACTCCGACACCACCTGCCTATCCTGTCCATCTCAGGAACATTGTCAATAACATCGGCCTTGCATTGAACCAGTACCGCAACACCTTAAACGCGTATATCAGTGCAGGAAACAACATCCTTGTGGAGAACGCCATGGGACCGCCTTCAACAGCTGCAGACTGGAACCTGCTCTGGCAGCAGAACAACAACCTGCTCGCAATCCAAGGGACGCTCGACAACCTCTTCAACCAGCTCCAGGGAGATCCTGGATTCCCCAACTTCAACATTCCTGCAGACATCGCAGCACTCGCACAGTGCATCAACAGGAGAACAGCCTATTATCAGGTCTATGCAAACTACCTCATCGATTTCACCAACAGGTTCAACACCTTCATGGTGCCCGCAGTCGCACCTACGATACCATAACCACATGGCCAGCACACCATCAACAGGAAAGAGCATCACGCCAGAACAGGCAGAACAGCTCAAGCAGACAGTCAAGAATGCAAAGCTCGCGCCTGCAATAGAGAGCTTTGTCAGTCATCTCCATCTTATGTTCAAGAAGACCTCGAGCAAAGACCTGCAAGAAGTCATCAAGCAAGCGCTGAAACACCTTGAAGAGACGCTGAAGAATGCGAGGAAGCTGGACGGAGTGGGAGTTGCGCCTGGAAAAGAAAAAGAGGGAAAAGAGAAAAAAGTTAAAGAGATGCTTGAAAGCACTGGCACTAAATTGAAGGGAGCTGGAGACTTCTTAAAAGCGGGCATTGGTCATCTGGCAAGACGGATGAAGACACTTTTTGGCAAGAAGGAATATACACCTGAAGAAGTGCGGCAATCGCTCACCAGAGTCTCTCTTGATGTGAATGAAATCCTTGACAGGTTCGGAAAAAAGCTTTTGGAATCAAAAGATGAATTGGATCACATTGCCGGTTCGCTCAAAAAAGGGGCAGACCTTCCTCTTATTGACATCCATACCATCCCTAAAGAGGAACTCATCAAGCTCTGCGTTGACCAGAGTGATGCGATTGCAAGATTCATTTCTGAAGTAGTCATGATGCGCAGCGCTCTTGATGCAAAATTTAAGGAACTTTTTGACCTGCTAGCTCCTGAAAATATTCCGCCAGAGTCTGATAAGAGAAAAAAGTACCTCTATGGCATTATGGAAGAGTACGAACAATTAGTCGATAACAGAGTCCTGCCGCGGCTTGCCCAGATTAGCAATGTTTTAGAAGGGCAAATCCTGGACAGGATATCCTATGCAGTCAGAAGGATCAATACAACCTGATTAAGAAAACAACCAATTCTCAGATTCTGAACTATCGTTTATGCGTCTCATAAATTCATTTTTCATTGTTTTTAGCCATTTTAAGACTGCATTTTCCACCCAAATAGAAACATTTATAAATATGTAATCACTACATAGTAGAAAATCATTAGTTTACTGGAGAGGGCTGAAAAAATGGCAAACGACATTATTCCACATGACACGAAACTCAATATATCTGTACCGCCATACGCAATTTTTCCATTAAAAAAAATATATCGACATGCTCGAACTATTCTTGGTCAGACCGATGAAAATATCACATCTTATGAAAACCTACGATTGGAAGCGGCGGAGAACCGAAAAAAAGTTGAAGAGGAGTTGTATGATGCGAGGAAAAAACAGGTCATTGTCTATTCTGCAAAAGGTGCTGCTGAGGTCCGTATTAAGGGAGATGACGCGGACATAGCCACAAGCGAAAAGCAAAAGCAAGATCTTCTCGAAATCACAAAAAAAAGTCTGGGAATAACAAATTTAAATCCTGAACAAGAATCTCTGTATCATTGGTCTGCCCTGCAAATCCAAACAGAAACAGATTCATTAAAAGCGCACAGAAAACTCAATGAAGAGGATCTTGAGACAAGAACACTTGACGTCGGGAATAGCGATCGCCGGGTTGCCTCATTGGAAAGTGAGCGAAGAGCCTATCAATCCCAGGAGATACAGTATGGCATCTTAGAGGATATGCGCAGGGACTTTTTCAGGAATTCCCATATTCGATACAGCTTGGAAAATGTTGTTTACAGGAATCCAGTCTCCTTCAGAAGACAGCTCCAGGAAAAAGTTGAGCACTTCTTTACAAGAATCGGCGTCAAAAAGCCGAAATATGCTCGCCTTCCACAGCGAGTCCTTAACGCCATTCCTGCTGAAGTGAAGGTTGTTTCTGAGTCACAACCTGCTCCCGCTGTGGATTCAGGCAAAAAAGCATAACTATTTTTTTTGTTTAACTTTTGACTACAACCATTTGTTATCATTCTATTCGCACCCATCATCTTTTTCTCCTCTTAAAACCGGAAACTTCAGTCTTCCCGCCGGAAAGATCCTGGAATCCCTGTGATTTCTCCGGAAAAATCTCCGCAATTCTTAAATTATTCACTACACTCTACACATAGAAGAAAAATTACGTGTGCCGAGGTGATTTCCATGTTTTTTAAAAGAACACTAACATTGGAAGACCAAACGAGATCCTTGGAGCTTGTCCACCGTGATATGAGGACGTTCATGTCGGGATTTGTTGAATGTATGCAAAAGGGCAAGGACGTGCTGGAACAGAGATTACAAGAGCCTCACTCCCTCATTTATGGTTGCGGACCTGCTGACGTGGATTCACAGCACGCAACAGCATCGATACTGCAGGAGCGCAAAGGGCAAATCGACAGCCATCTCACAGAAGCTGATGCCTACTTCAAGACCATGGAGGAAACCTACACCCGCATCAAGAAAAAGCTCCAACCTGAAAACATGCCCGCCGGGATGCTCGAAAACAAGAAACAACGTCGACAATACTTCCGCAACCTCGAAAAAGAATACGTCGGTGAATGGGCAGGCATCTTCAGGCGACTTTTCGAGATTGATCAGCTTTATTGCCAGAGTGTCATGGCTGAGCTTGATGCATCAGCACAGGAGGTGAACGTATGATATACACGCCAATGGTGGAGATTGAGTATCGTGCAGTCCCGAGAACGCACAGGAAATTTTATCGGGATATGGCGAAGTCTCATAACGCGATTACTATTCGCTGGATGAAAATGACGTGTAATTTTGAACAAAAAGCAGAGACGGAATATAAGAAAATTGCATCGATTGACTCAAAAATCAGGAAGTATGAAGATGTGCGATTTAAAATTTATTCTCAGGCATTCCTATCGAATTACGAGGAACAAGACCGCTATCATGCATTTCCCCGACTCAGTCAACTTGAAGATGACCTTAACAATCTCCGACAAGAAAGAATCGTGCATGAGGAACTCGCTTCATTACATCAGGAAGCTGCATCCAGGTCGGAAAATAAAATGTGTCATTTGCCTCATCTCTTTTCATATATGAAGGTCAAGTTCGAATATGACGGCTTGGTTGACCGGGTGCGTGATTACCTCAGGATATGAAAATATGAATTAATGGCTCATGCAAGATATCGTCGGCATTGCTTAAAAGTTTTAGCAGCCATTTCTCGACGACAAAATGCGGCATTTTCTGAAGTGTGAACACCTCTCTGCACAAAAACACCCCTCCAATTTCTATTTGTTAAATGCTGTTATATGAAATATGTTATGCGCTGTTTTAATTTTGTTAGATGCTGTCATATAAATAGTTATACGCCATCGTTAACTGCTGTTTATTTATCAACCAACATATTTAGCAACCGATAGATTTATTAATCAATATATATAATAATCAATATATCTGATGAACAATAAATGAAATCTCTTAAAACCTTTAAGCATCTCTCATACTTTTTTGCCGACGAGAAAAAAGAAAAAATGATCCTAAAAAAGAATTCTACAAACTGTCGAACGGGCTCTTGACCTTCTTCAATTCCTCACGCGAGATATGCGTGTAGATCTGCGTTGTCTGCAGGTTCGCATGGCCCAAGAGTTCCTGGATCATCCGGATGTCTGTTCCTGCCTCAAGCAAGTGGGTGGCAAAGCAGTGCCTGAGCGTGTGCGGCGTTACTTTCTTCTGGATGCCTGCCTTCTCTGCCGCGTGCTTGATGATCTTCTGCACATTCCTGGGTGTCAACGGCCTTCCTTCCTTGCCTGGAAAGAGAGATGCGGCCGGCTTGAGATCCTTCTTGTGCTCCACAAGCTCATGCAAGAGCGTTTCTGGCAGGATGAACATCCTGTCCTTTCCCCCTTTCCCTTTCCTGACCCAGCCGATCTTCTCTGAGGGCTCGATATCTCCTGCCTTCAGCGATAACAGCTCAGAAATCCGCAAGCCAGAGGAATAGAGCAGTCTCAGCATCAGAGAGCTCTTCCTGTTGTTCAGTGCCCCGAAAAGCTTTTTCACATCCTCTTTCGAGAGTACCACAGGAAGCTTGCGTTCAATTTTAGGTGTCTTGAAATTGATGATCTCCTTTTTCAAGACATCAACATAGTAGAACTTCAATGACGCCTTAATAAGGGCAAGGCTCGAGTTCGCCATTCCCTTGTCTGAAAGCATATGCGCCAGATAGGATTTGATGTCCTGCTCTGTCACCTCTGCAGGCTGCTTCTTTGCAAAGCCCAGGAAGCGCTGGTTATGATAAAGATATGTTTGGACAGTCTTCTGACTAAAGCCCCTGAGTTTAAGCTCTGTGCTAAGATCTTCAAGCATGCCAGATTCCTGGAAACACCACTATAAAAAGGTTCGCATTTTAAAAAATTTTCAAAGTCATTAATTGATGGGATTTTGACTTAAAAGCCTGGCTTTGTACAAGAAATACTCCTTTCGAAGGCCAAACCCTATTAAACTCATTAAAATTTCTCGACGACAAAGCGATAAAAGTTCGTATAAGAAGTATTAGGCGAACAAGAAATTTATGGTTATTTCTGGAAGATTCTTGAAATAGTAATCTAAATAGGATCCCTTCCCCTTCTTCTTTTCCGGATTGTTCTCACCTCAAACTTCCTCTAGCCGCTTCCTGTTTTGGAATGTCCCCACCCGCCGCCCCCGACCACCACCTAGAAACGTGTAATGCACTACGTCAAGAGCAAGTATATCACCACAAGAGTTTATAGAAAAAAACATCCTCATATGCCAGAGGCATACTCATTGGACCGAATTCACAAAGTATTGGCGATTCAGGTTACCCCGACAATATTTTTCCCGCCTTTTAGGTTTTGTCGGTGTCAAAACTTTGGCGTTTTTAGGCAAATTCTAAGCATGAAAGTTTCAATCGCTGATTAAAGGTTTTGATTTTATTTTTTGACTGTTTTTTTTGGCGCTTTTAAGTATGGCTGGAGGCCGTGCATGTATGTCCCGATGTGGGAATACGTCATCTTGAGCTCTTTCCTGCCCTCTTCAGTCAAACTATACACTTTCCTCCTGCCGAACCGCTTGTTCTGGACAAGCCTCAGTTTTCGAAGCTTTTTTAGGGTGGGATAGATCGTGCCGGGTGTGAGCTGGCTTCCTCTTCTGCTGCCGATTTTCTTGGCAAGATCTTCCCCGGAAAGGCCCTTCAGGCTGATCTCGTGCAAGATCAAAAACGACAAAAAACCCTTGAATTCCAGCTTCAGGGGGCCTGTCTTCATGCCTGTTTCTGGAGGAGAGGTCATTTAAATATTTATTGGTTGTAAAACATATAGATTGCCAGATGTGTAGATTGGTAAATTTATTGGTTGAACAATATATTGTATGATAGATATATTGGTTGATAAATAGATATATAACAGCGCTCAACAGAACAGCGTATGACATTTTTGGACAGCGTACAACAGAACAGCGCTCAACAATTCACGAATGGTGAGGGTTCTAAAACTTTTAGGCAAAACACGCAAACTCCGGACGAGAAATTATGAGTGTGGCATCACTAACCACTGCCCCTGCCCAACAACTGCAGTTGAATGTGCCCACCTGCCAGCCCCCACCACCCACCCTTGGAAATGGCGAAATATGACAGGTGATATGAACAGAAAGGCCAGAAATAACACGAATTTGCCGCATTATTACGTGCATATCTCCTTGGCAATGGCCTCGTTGATCCGGAGGATGTTCTGCTTTGCCTGGACCATCTTGAAATGCTGCTCGAGGAGATAGATATGTTCATCAGTGTGGAGCTCTTTGATGAGCGGGATGCCCTTGGAGATCATGTTCTCCACATATTCCTGCACCATCTGCTCAGTGAAGCCGAGGCGCTTCGCGATCTGGCGCACTGTGACTCGTTCGCCTGCATAGATGACCATGAACACCTCCTGCTCGCGGTGGGTCAGCTCGATCCGTGCAGAAACTGTCTTCTTGATCCGCTCAGGAAGGAGCATCATCTCGATCGCGTCCAGGCGCTCAGAGAGCTTGTCGATCTTTCCCTCAATCTCAGCCAGGTACTCGTAGTTCTGCTGGATCTCAGAGGTGTTCTGGTTGATCGTGTCCAGGTGCTCGTCAAGCTCTTCCTTGATAGTTGAGAGGGATTCCCTGAACTGAGAACCGAGCTTCTCGACTTCTTGACGTACATCTATGTCTTTCAGCAAAAATACTTCACCCCAACTGGAAAATGCTATGCAACAGCTCATTTAAATAGTTTGTTATGCTTGAAACTATATGTTTTGGGGCTTGAAAAGAAGTCATCGACGAAGGGATACTAGATGTAGTGGTATCATTTAGTAGGATTCTATCTTCAGCTCTTCAATCCTCCTGAAATGAGTCGTGTTCCGTGTCAATATGGTTTCACGATGGATCTTGGCTATGCCTGCAATCAAGCTGTCTTCAGGATCAATGACTTTTCCTGATTCTTTCAAATATGCATGGATGGTGCCTGCCTCTTTTGCAGCAGGAATATCAAAGGAATACGTGGCGAGCGATTCCAATAACAGGCGTATCTTCAACCTCTTCTTTTCATGAGTCAAACTGCCGACTCCCTGCCAGATCTCAAATACAGAAACAGTTGTGGTTGAAAGAGGGATGTTCCTCTTTTCAAGCTCCTTAATCCTTCCTATAATGTCAGGCTCTCCCCGCAAGAGATCAATCAGGGCTGTGGTGTCAAGAATCACGATCACTCACTTCCTGCAGCCCGTTTCCTGCTCAGGGTTCTCGCTGCTTTCACGTCGTTTTCTAGCGCATCTGCTTCTTCGCTTGTCAAGAGACCGCTGAACTCAAGAAGGCTGACTTTATTCGTTATCTTATTGATGACGTCGCTGAAACTCTCTTTTTCGTTTTTTTTTGCCATGAGCCGTTCATAGGTTTCTTCAGTTATGGAGATGGTCTTGGTTGCCATGTATGGATGTATGTGTATGCAGTTTATATATTTTTCGATTTATACACTCACTGGGATTCATCGATTTTATAAGTTTCTTAACATTTCATTATTTATTATGAAGAATATCTCCAAATCCAGCCTTGCCATCCTGCTCTCCCGGCTCAAGACTTTTGAAACGCCATCCTTGAAGGCAGAGCAATACACGACAGACTCTGAAATAGCAGCGACAGCGCTCTGGGACGCCTATATGAAAGGATGTATCAAAGGAAAAACAATAGCTGACCTTGGCTGCGGCACAGGAACGCTAGGGATAGGCTGCCTGATTCTCGGAGCTGGAAAAGTGTATTTTATTGATAATGATAGCGCAGCCCTGGAAAGTGCCAAAGAGAACCTTTCCTTTGCTGAAAAGCTGGTGAAAACACGGCTGAGCGCAAAGGCAGAGCTCTTGCACAAGGACATTGCTGATTTTCATACTCCTGTTGATCTTGTGGTGCAGAACCCTCCATTTGGCACGCGAAACAAAGGTGCAGATCTTGCATTTCTGATGAAAGCAATGGGGCTGTCTCCACTAATCTATAGCTTCCATAAGGCAAGCACATTGGATTACCTGCAGAAGTATGTTGCTAGGCAGGGGTTTTCAGTGGTGCAGGCAATGAAGTTCACCTATCCTCTTAGCCAGACCATGCGCTTCCATAGGAAGAGGATAGAGCGGATTGAGGTCGTGTGCCTGCATATTGTGAAAAGAAGATGATAATGGAAATCTCCTGTAACAAACTTTATAAATAACCCCTTTTTTCAGCCTCTTCATGGAAATAACTGTTCTCGAAAGCTCGAAGAAACGGCTTGTCTTTGAATTGAAAGGCACTGACCATACGTTCTGCAATGCGCTCAAGAAAGAGCTCTTGAATGACAAAACCGTTACCATCGCGACGTATTCCATCCGCCACCCGTTGATTGCCATCCCCAAGTTCATCATCGAGACAACAGGCAAGGATCCGAAGAAAGTGCTTGCCGACGCAGCACAGCGGCTGAAAGAACAGAACTCTGAGTTCCTGCAGAAGTTCAAAAGGATGATTGCGAAGTGAATCTCTCTTGATTTCTATTCATTTCGTCTTAGACGCCACCAAAGGCGCAGCAGTCAAACAGCTTCTTGAAATTACTCACGCGTAAACCCAAACTCTTATAAACAACCTTTTATCATTCCCCTCGATGAACCCCCTGATTACCCAATTCAAGCAACAGCTCGATCCTGTCCTCGAGCACTATCTTGACCAGAAGATCAGGCAGCAGGACAATATTCTGGTCAAGCAGATGTACTCTGTCCTGAAAGACTTCACCATGCGCTCAGGAAAGCGGATCAGGGCAAGCATCACCTATCACGGCTACGCGTGCATCGCAGACATCCCGAAAAAAAAAGAGAAGGACCTGCTCTTCGCCTCAGGAGCGATCGAGATCATCCAGTCCTACCTGCTCATCCACGACGACATCATTGACAGGGATGTCCTGCGGAGAGGAGGGCCGACTGTCCATACCTTCTACCAGCGCCTGTTCAAAGAGATGCTCAATGACCACAAACATGCAAGAGCGCTCGACCAGCATCTCGGCACCAGCTTTGCCATCCTCATCGGAGACCTTGCCAACGGGCTTGCACAAGACATCATCCTGAACTCGCGGTTTCCAGACAAGGCCAAAACCCTTGCTGCTGAAGCCATGAATTCCCTGACCCTGGAAGTCGTGCATGGCCAGGCACTTGATATCGTCGCCGAGATCGACCGGAATCTCACAGAAGAGGACGTGCTGAAGATCCAAGGCTTGAAGACAGCCAAGTACACAGTCGAGGCTCCCTTCATGATTGGTGCGATTCTTGCAGGCGCAAATGAACAACAGAAGAAGACGATCTCAGCATTTTCCAAGCCGCTCGGCCAGGCATTCCAGATCCAGGATGACATCCTCGGCATGTTCGGCAATGAAGCTGAGACAGGAAAGTCTGCGATGTCAGACCTGAAAGAAGGCAAGATGACACTCCTCATCGTGAAAGCCCTGGAAAAAGCAAACCCGAAAGAGAAAAAGATTATCCTCACTGCATTAGGTAACTGCGCGCTTACTCCTGCTGAACATGCAGCAGTCAAGCGGATTGTCCAATCAACCGGCTCGCTGGACTATTCCAAAAAACTCGCGAAAAAGCTCTGCAACCAGGCATATGCGATACTGAAGCAAGGGAACTTCAGGAGAGAAGGGGTGGATTTCATCCGCACCATCGGAGAATGCATTGTCAACAGGACAACATAATACAAGTATCACTTCCCGAACCTTCTCTGCCTGTGCTGGTATTCCTGGATGCACTCGACCAGGTCTTCCTTCTCGAACTCCGGCCATTTCTTCTCAAGAAAAATCCATTCGCTGTAATTGCTCTGCCAGATCAGGAAATTCGAGGTGCGCCTTTCGCCGCCGGTCCTGATGATCAGGTCAGGCTCAGAATTCAGGTTTAGATGGTCAGAGAACAGCTCCTCGTTGATCTTCTCGACATCAATCTCACCCATTTTTGCCTCTGCCGCTATCTTCTTGACAGCGTCCAACACCTCTTCCCTCCCGCCATAGGCCATGGCGAAGTTAATGAGGTACTTGTCATGCTTCTTTGTCTTTTCCATGATCTCCTGCATGAGCGCGTATATCCGTTGAGGGAACATCTTGATCCTGCCGATGAACCTGATCCGGATCCTGTTCTCGTCAATCCTCTTGTCCACGAGCAATTCCCGTGCAGCATCCTCGAACAGCTGCATGATGTAGTTGAACTCCTCTTTTGGCCTGCTGAAGTTCTGGATTGAGAACGCATACAGGGTGACTTCGTGGATCTTGAGGTCACCGCACCATCCTATCAATTTCTTTACCTTCTCCTTGCCCCATTCATGGCCTTTCCAGGGCTTGAGCATGAGCTGCTTGGCAAACCGCCTGTTGCCGTCAAGGATGATGCCGATGTGCCGAGGCACGTTCTCTGGAAATTTCTCTTTCATGGCATTTTAAAAATAGAAGTGGTTTATAAATATTACTGATAATTGATTTATTCTCCTAGACTTCAGCCCTGCAGTCTGGGCAGACCAGAGAGCCTTGCTTCTCAGAGATCTCTTCAGAAACCTCGCCGCAGATCTCGCAGATGCCCTGGTGCGCGACGCGCTCGTAGACCGGCTTCTTGGTCTCCTCACGCAGCTCGATCTTCTCGACGATGATGTCAAAAAGCTGCGGCTCTATCTTCAGGATGTCCTTCAAGGTGATGAAGCCGATGAGCTTCTTGGTGCTGTCAATGACCGGCAGGTGCCTGATGTCATTGTCCCGCATCATGATCAGCGCGTCATAGATGTCTTTCTCAGGAGAAATGGTGACGAGCTTGGTCGTCATGACCCTGGAAACAGGAGTTTTTTTCACGTCAAGGTCAGAGATGACTGCTTTCCGCACAATATCCTCCTCTGTCACGATTCCCTTGATCTTGTTCCCTGCGCTGACGAGTATCGAGCCGATGTTGTGCTTCTCCATCAGCTTGGCGCAATCCCTGACAGAAGTGTCCTCTGTTGCCGTGACCGGCTTGGTCGTCATGCCATCATGGACTGTGAAGCCTGTCTTCATGATTTCCACCTAAAACCCATAATTTATGCAGGTAGAGGCTTTTTGGTTTAAATACATTGTGGTGCTAGAAAGAAGTGATGGCAAAAAAAGCAAGAATTACCTGAGAAAGCAACAAAAAAAGAAAAAGTGAAAAACTAATAGTTCACCAGTATCTCCACGTCCCTGCCGAAGATCTGCTTGAGGTTCTCGAAGATCGGCTCTTTCACAAAGACTTTCGGCGGGATCTCGATCTTTACAAGAGCCTGCTCGAGTTCTTCCACTGTTGATTTCCGTATGTTCGCGAGCGAGCCGTCCTGCTTGATCTCTCCGCGCGAGATCTCCTTCTCCTCATGGTCAATGTCGTGGATGATGAACGCGTGCTCTCCTAAGAGGATGACCTCGCCGTACTTGTCGCCGTGCTTCACCCTGATCTTTGTTCTCTCGAGCTCGCGGCCGCGCTTGCGCTGGATGTACTCGATCAGGAACTTGATAAGCTCGCGGCCTTTCTTTGTCACGTTCTGGATGTCGGTCTTGCTCAGCTTGCGTTCGTCATAATCCTTCTTCGCCTTGATCAATTCCTTGAGCATGCGCAGGAACTTCTCCGGGATCAGGCCTTTCTTGACCAGGCTGTGCTCGAATGCGTCGACGATTGATTCATCCTCGACTTTCTCGATGTTGCCCTCGATGCGCATGATATCCCTGATAATGGTCACGACCTGCTCGTACGTGTGCAGGACAGACTCTTCCTCCCGCTTCTTCTCGATCTGCGTGAACAACTTATTCAGGCGCTTGAGGAATTTCTCAGCGTCGCTCAGGAACGTGTCCAGGTCTGCGCCGGTCAGGTCTTTCTTGTCACCGTGCTCGAGATCCTTCCGCAGCTGGATATTCCGTTCGAGTATCTTGACATACTCTTCTTCCAGGAGCTTCTCCTTCTTGACAAAGATCTCATTGAGCAATTGGGGAGTCTCCTTTGGCGTAGGTGGAGGGATGCCGTACATCATCAATGCTGCCTGGCTCGGCGTCAACAATGCATAGAACAGGTCTTCCATGCCCAATTCCTTGATCCTGAACTTCACCCGCTCGATCATCTGGTCTCCGGTGTGCATGAACATCTCGATCGCTTCAGGGCTCGGCTTCACTTTTCCCATCTTCAAGAGCTGCTTCCAGGGCATGAAAATACCTCTGTCATAGAAGGGAATCCCGTCCCTGAGGAATGTGAATATGATAGGATTAGCTTCCTTGATATTGTCCCAGAAGTCTGTCAGGATGTAGACTTGGATGTTGATCTTGTTCTCGATCCCGGTCATCTTGCCTGCGTCATAGCCCATACCGATGATGATCGCTCGTAATTTGTCTTTCAGCTCTGCACGGGTCATCTTCTTCACATCCGTGTCATCAATGACAATGAAGACGTCGATGTCTGACTTCGGCGTGGCCTTTCCCTGCACCAATGAACCTGCAAGCACATAGCAGACAATGTACTTCTCGAACTTCTTCAAGACCATGGTCTTGTGCACTTCAGAGATCTTGATGGCTGCAAGCATGCCTTTGTCATAAATCGGCGCAGCGAGCGAGATCATCTGCAGGAGATCGTACTTCGCGTCATAGCAGGATTGCCAGAGCTCTGACAAGAGCATGGTGTCTGGCAGCAGGTTCTTGTCAACCTCTACTGCGATGGAATCAATGATCTTCAGCAGCTTGTCCTTGAGCTCATACTTCGGCATCTTGGTGCTGTCAGAATCATCCACCAATATCAGGACATTTATCTTATCCTTCTCCTTTAGATCCTTGCTCGGCGGCAATAATGCGATGCCCATGATGTACTCGGCAAACTTATCCATGACTTTTTTCTTGAACTTCTCCAATACCTCTTTGAGCTCTTCGAGTTTCTTTTTTGCCTCTTCAGGAATATCCTGCATAGCCGTGAGCTCCTTCCTTGATTCGTCCTGCAATTCCTCCATAGCCTGCTCAGCATGGCCAGGATGCCTTGGAACAGTCTGCGCTGGCAGGGCAGCTGCAGGAGTTATCTTGTGCTCTGAAGAAATTTTCTTTGGCGTTTGCCGGTGCTTTTTAGACATGGAATCACCTTTCACATGCATGATTTACAAGGATGCTCTTTAGGGGAGAAGGGGGGTTTATAAATATTATGATAAAGAAAGCAGGAAGCATTCGGAGTGGAAACAGGAACAGGTAAAAAATGATTCTTATGCAGGTTTTTTATACTCCTCTTTCGGAGCTTCCTCCATCATATACGGTTTCAGATGCTTCTTCTCATGGATTCCCTTGATTCCATGATACCTTTGGATATTGGTAGACGGGTCTGTCATGATGGCATCAGAAAGCTCATCTTTTTTGATCCTGTGCTTATATTTTTCTTTCATCTGAGTCAACAGGTAGACATTAAAGCTTTTCTTGCCATGCTTCTCTGCGACATTTTCTCTATGCTTCTCTACGCGAAGTTGAATGAGCCTATCTGCCAAGCTATCAGATACCTGGCCAAGGGCTTCATAAAACCCGTCCTCATCCCCGCTCTTCAACCGGCTGACCAAAGAAGAAAATTCCTCATTTGACATCCCTAAATGCTCATGTGCGAGGCGATAGAGCTCTTGCAGCTTTTCTTTCGGCCCTTCAAATTTCTCTGATTCGAGCCTTGCCTTGTAGAACTCGGCGTCTTCACGCTCAGCTGGGCCGAGATTGGATAGGGCTTCAATGATATATTTTTCAAGGATCTGGTTGATGGTGTTGTCATCGGTTTTTGCATGAAGCTTGTTCTTTGCAGCGAACTCTTTGGTTGCGTGATAATGTTGCTGGAAGAATTCCTGTGTGCCGACTTTTTTCTCACCAATCTTAAGGTTTTCAAACTCATGCAGTTTCATTTTTCTCCGTGATTCAGGAGACGCATACTTCAAGTGCTTCTCAAAAGCCTCTTTTTGTTCAGGAGTCAATTTCGCGTATGTTTCCTCGACGAATTTTTCAAGCCCTTTCTTTGCCATGACTATCACCTTGGATAAAATTGAGCATAACGCATCTTTTTATTAAAATAGGCGGTTCTCTCTATATAAATTTTTCTAAACTCGCCTCATTATCTCTTTGATTTTCATAATCATCTCTTCAAATTCCATCTTCACGAGCTGAACTTTGGCTTCACCTGCTCGACATGTGGCTTGTAGAGGCCGTGAAACTTGCCCAGGATGTCCAAATCTGACTTGACAGACTGCAAGTCATCCACCTTGATCGTGGGAATGTAGACCGTGATCTTCCTGTTGCCCAGGTCATCATAGGTGAAGAAGACCGCGTCTTTTCCCTCGAGCTTGAGTCCGCCTTCAAACAATGTGGTATTGAACTTGATCGCGTCTATCTTCACGCATTCCTCACCGCCGAAAGGGTTCAGGGGCTCCTTGTCATAGCATTCCTCCTCATAGTCCTTGTCAGGCGGCACTTTCACTTCCTGGCGCGCATGGCCTAGCCCTAATTCAAGGAACATGAACGCCTCAACAGTATAGTTTCCAGACACAAGCTTGATAGTCTTCCTGTCCGTGATGTTCACATCCACAAATGCAGTGTATTCCTGCTCGCCAGCCTCGGGAACCCGGGTGAATATGAGCATGGCATGCTCGTCGATGTTCATAGCAAAATCATTGTCTGGGTAGAATTTCCAGACAGTCACCGGGATCTTGTCTCCGCCAAGAGGATTATCCATGTACTCGATGCCTTTCGCGATATATTTTTTCCTGACCTCGACCTGCACGTCCTTGAACTGCTCGAGGTTGACGGTCACCTCTCCATCAGTTCCTTCGTTGGTGGCATAATCACGCAAATGGCCGAAGTAGCCTTCCTTAAAAGGAACTAAGCCTCCGCCCATGCACAAGGGCAGCTTTGCAGTAAGAGAAGCCTTGCCTTCCTGCATTCTCGTTACGCCGAGCGGGCAGCCCTGGTCCAGGCAATCATACGTGAGGAAGACATCCTCGACAGGCTGCCGTGATCCTATATCTATAGTGTGCATGGTGATGTCTCCAGAATGCCGTTGGTTCTCATCACAGAACATGGAATCCTGTCCTGCCTCAGTTTCAAGGTATTCGAACCCGATGCCGAGCGGTTGGTTGCCTCTGATGTTAGCCTCGTATGCAAACTGCAGGGTGAATCCCTCGCCATTGAACGCATCCTTGTCATGAATCTTCACCAGGATTGGGAAGGAGATGTCGTACTTGAAGTCATAGCGCTGCATGCCAAGCGGGAACGGAAAGAACGTATTGAGCACCTGCGGCCCTAATACTGCATCGCTCTTTCCCATTGGCGTCTGGATCTGAAGGTAGAGAGGCCACCAGGGCAGGTAGGTGAAGTCGATGGTGTAGCCTCCGAGCTCTCCCAGGGCATTGTCAGGGTCTATGGCAATGAAGTTATTCATGTACATGCCGTTCAGGGTCGGATTTGTGATGATCGGAATGCGCACGTTTCCAGAGCCTTGCACCTGGATATTGTCATAGTTGTCTGCAAGGATCTCAGCAACCCTTTCCCGTGTATCCTGAAGTGTCCAATAGTGCGGTGCGCTGAATCCGGATTTCACCTTAGTTCCTATTAAGGGGAGTTCAGAACGCTCATCCATAGCATAAGGTGTGATGTATTCTATCGCTGCACTCTCGAAGAAGAATGCGTCCTGGCTCGCCACTGAGCGAAGGATAGTTGTGCCAATGTCATAGCTCTTCTTCAGGTTCACGTCAAGCTCTGACCTGAAATTCGACATCTTGTAGGTTTTTTGGTTGAGCGTGATCTGGAGCGGATATTCCAGTTCGACGAGCACGTTGTTCTCAGCTACCGTGGTCTTGACAGCAGGCTCATTCAGTATCTTGACTTCATACCCTTTTGCAGTCCATTCCTCAAAGCCCTGGATGCAGGTTGCAAGGTTTGATTCGAGGTACGTGTCAAGCTGGGTTTCTATTGACCTGGCGCCATACTTTCTTTGCAAGGGCGGCCTCTCTGATTTGAAATTGCATTGACTGCATTCATTACTTGAGCTCATGTAGTACCAGTATGGTATCGTGACTCCGCTCTCAGGCGCGAACTCAATGGCTTTCGCAGTACTGGGGAATTGTGTGATAGGGATAAGCCCTTTTTCTTGTGGATTGATGTAGCCTCCCTGGATGCCCATCTGCAGGACTCCTTCTTTTGCGGTGAGGTAGATGCAGCCCTCCACATACTCATTTAACGGCTGGAGCTCTTTCTGCACTGAAATCGGAGGTTTATCGAGATTCTCAAGATAAGTCTTCAAGAAGAGCGCGAGCCCTATCAAGATCACGAGCACAAGGCCGAGGATGACATAGACAGTCACCTGGCCTGCTTTCTTTCTTTCTGAACCGTTCTTGTGCATCATTGTCGTCTGTTTTTTTACTGTTTCGCGTGTTTTCTTCTTCTCACCATTAACTCTCTATCGTATTGCATAGCCTGTTATTATCAAGATTCACAACATCAAAATACCTGTCCATGCCGCCGTGGAAACGCACACACACCTGCACATACTTTCCTGGCAGGGATACGGTGAGCGCGTTCTGCGCTGTGAACTCTTTTGAAGGAGCGTCCTTTGTGAGCGTTGTCTGGTTGATGACCTTTTCTTCCCCGCTATTCTTCAAGATGATGTCAAAGGTGAAGCCGTTGCCGAACTGGTCAGTCACCCTCGGAACTACCGCGCCGGTCACGTAGTAGGTATAGACATTCCTTCCCTGCTCATCAGGAGTGGGCCCGTCCATCATGCCTTCGATATGAGCGCCGCTCCGCATGCCTGCAGCGCCATAGTCTGTTATGACAATGTTCCTTTCCCTTGATTTCAGGCCCAGGCTATTGCTCAGGCAGATCTTCTCTTCAGCATAGGAGTCAAGGTTAAAGACTTGTGAGCTGAAAAACTTGTCTATGCCTCTCGAGTAGCTCCCAAACGACTGGCGTGGATAGATGAGCTTTGAGAATGAATTGACTGCATTCGCGACCCCCATGGCATTAGACCACGTTTTGAATGTGGTTCCCCAATTATTCTCATGCCGGACATAATCCAATGTTGCGTCATCATGCTGAGCGATCTCTTTGTCCTTGTTTTTCAGACTTTCCTGCTGTGTTCTGAGCTGTGCAGTCTTATCGTCAATGAGCGTGCGCATATGCTGCTCATCCATCCCATGCTGTTGGAAGTATTGGGCTCTCTCTTCTTGGGACGAGCTTGCCAGGTTTTCATATTGCTGCTCGAGCTGCTGGACTTCCTGTTCTGAGGCATCAACATCCCGCTGCAAATGGTTCCTGTCCATCACCAGCCTGTCCCGCTGCACGAGCCGTTGGTTCACTGTCCTGTCATTTGGATAGAGCGCCTGTAGGTCTTCCATTGATTGGACCTGCCGTTGGCGTACCATGTCGTTTTCCAGCTCCTCACGGTTCGGCGGAATCTCGCTGGTCTTTTCAAAATACAGGTCCTTGAATTTAGGCTGGTTTGGCACTGTCCCGCCTTGCCCTTCTTCGACTGCCCTCTCTGCAGCGTGCTTTTCCAAGAAGTAATTTGCCTGCGCACCTCCTGCCCGTGCTGCGAGCTCTTGTGCTGTGATGCTCCTATCTTTCAACGTATACCAATTCCCTTCCTTGTCCCTTCCATATACCTTGCCATTATATGCCCGATAGCAGAAACCTTCGACACATTTTGCTGTGTTTGTATACGTGGCGGGATTCTGGAACATGTTCAACGGAAGATTGTTCTGCTGGTTATACCCTTCGATGATTCCATTGCAGTAATTCTGGGGGTGGCTGATGCTTTTCATCTGGTCAATCTGCGCCTGGATCATGGAGATGAGGCTGGTCATGGTCTTGATCTGGTTCAATGCCTCGCACGTCGCATGCACGCTATTTCCCAAACTCAAATGCTTGCAGACAAGGTTTGTCATGATGAATGACCCCATAGCGTAAGGATTCCTGATCATATCCTTGAAATGAGCCATGCCTGCGCGGTATATCTGCACGTATGGAATGAGCTGCATCGCGCCTCCCATGGTGAATTTGCAGTGCATGTAATTATTCATGTCATTGCACTGGCTGACCGGAAATCCTGCTGCTGCATCCTGGTCAAGGCATCGCAAGTACTCGCAGTCGATCTGCTGCTTTCTTTCCCACACCTGAAGGATATAGCGCGGGCACAGGCTGGAATACGCGAGGATCTCGCTGCTTCCAGGATCAAAGAGCTGCTGCGGATCATCCTTGCCCATGATCTGCGCCGCCTGACGATAGCCAGGCAATGATGCCAGTTGCTGAGTCAGGAAATTCTGGTATGAAGCCTGGCAGGTGATGGCAATGCACGCAGGCATGACACCAGGAACCTGGCCCACATAATCAGCTCCTCCTGCGAGCGCGCTTCCGGAAAGATCGAGTGTTTGAGGAACTCCTATTTCATGGAAAGCTGCAGTCGCCTGGCTTGCCGATTCAATCTGGGCAGCAGAAGCCCTCATGAGCGTGATGGCATTGCAGGCGCTAGTCGAGATGTCAAGAGCAAGCTTGAAATTATTCAAGTCATTCGTCTTTCGCTCAAGGTCTTTTACCAACTGCACTTTCGCATCCGCGACCTTTGCTGCAGCATCTGCATAGCTCTGCTTCTGCAGCGTGAACGTGAACGTCTCGTCCTCTTCCAAGGCATACAGCGTATCACCTTTCTTGTTCAATAGTGATAGTGTGCAGTTGAATGTGTAGTCAGTAAGGTCATTGCTCTCCGGGAACTTGGTGCTGTCCAGCCGGAACATCGCGACAATGTTCTTGTTCTTCTCAGATGGAGCTATCTCTATATTTTCCAACGGGTCGATTGTCACTGACTCCAGGCCTTCAAGGTAGCAGCCCTTATCCATGTTCACCTTGACAATCTCATAGCCAGCTTTCTTGCTTGATAATTTCAGGTTCAGGTAGACATTCTTGTCAAAATAATCGATAATCTTGGTATTGAAGCGCTTTGGCTCATACTGGACTGAAGAGACTTTCCAGAAATCAGGAGCTGCTGTTTCATCCAATGCAAGCACTTGAAGGCTAGCGCTTTCCTTTGGGAGCGTATTGTTCGGCGTGTCTGAGAAATACACCTTGACCTTGCCTTGCTTGGGTCCAACACCGACTGGTGCAAGAGCGACGCACTCCCATGCTGCTGTTTTCTTTGTGCAGGTGCCTTCCACTTTATCATCCCCTCCCAACGCGGAGAGGTCTGCAGTGATCGAAGGCTCTGAGATGTCTTCCGTGACACTGCCATTGATGACAATAATGTCATTGGACTTCATATATGGATCTCTTGATTCAGGGTACACCTCGAGGCTTCCTTGCAGTGCAGGCGGCGTGTTGTCGCACGTGAACACTGCCCTGCCGCTCATCCTGTTGCCCTGCGAATCAACTGCAATGATGTTCGCGTTAGACGGTGTTGTGATGACAAGCTCAACCTGATCACGGTCAGTGCACGTGACCCGCACGTTGCCTGTACAGACAGTTCCAGTGCACGAAGAGACTTTCTTCAGGATGTTCATGCTCTTGACCTGGAAATAGAGCGCGTTGTTGATCACCGGGTTCGTCGTGGTGATGATGACCTCATTATTCCCGCTCTTCACATAGCACTTGTCATTGCTGTCGCAGGCGCCGGTCTTGATAGAGACCACCGGGATGGTGGCTGCAGCGACTAGATTTGGAAGTATCAAAAGCATGAAGAATGCAGTGATGAACACGACGGTGTTGAAGATCCTGACCAACCTGTTCCCTCTTTTTTCCCTTTGGAGCTATCCTGGAATGGATGGTTTAAAAATGTTGCGGTGGTCTGAAGTCAGCTCGCAAGTTTGGCGAACGAGCCCATCCGCAAACTTTTCTGGATTGCGCCCACCCTCCACACTCTCCAGCCACTTATTCTGATTGTCCCCACCCTCTATCATTGAACAAGTTCAATGGAGTTTGAGCCAAGCTCAAACCTCCCCCAACCACCACCCTGGGATGTGCAACGTAATACTTCGACACTGTTGGCAGTCAGCTGGGCTCAACAGTCGGTTGTCTTCATGCCCCCACCGCTGCCCAAGATAGATTCAGTCGCATAAAAATAGATTATCAGAAATTGATCCAAAAAGATTGATCCCAAAATGAAAAATTTTATATACGAAACTACATTCCCCTTTACTGAAACGGGGGGGTTTCGTGGGTGAATTTTATCAGTTGAAGAGAACATGCGTTTGTCAGAGAGATGTCGATATGCCGCCGTGTTCTCTTCGAATTCCGCATTTTTCATTGCAGAATCAGCATGAATTAACCACTTATTCATGATACGGAAATGTTTATATACACTGAGGATATCCCTTTGAAACTATCGTTAATTTATGTAGGGGTTGATATATTTTTCGAGGGTGCGAGGATTATCTCTCGGGATCATCCATAACATTCTCGGTGTGGGGTGGCACTATTCGCTGCGCAAAGCTGAACACGGAAAACACGATTGCCCTATCAGCACTAGTTCTTGCTGCCCTTTCCTTGCTCCTCCTCTCTTCATGCACTGCAGCCAGGCAAGGCATGCCTGGTGAAAAGAGCGCAGGATCACCAGCCGCGCTTGCACAACAGGAATACGCACAGGCAGCACAAGAAGAGCAACAGCAAGCCGAGAAAGAGCAGGCGATCGTTAAAAAACTCGTCACTCCAGAAGAAGTGGATGCAGCATACGCAAATCTTCCCCAACAATTGAAAGAGGAGACGACCAAGGAAAAGCTCGCAGAATCTCTCGCCACAAACAAGCTCATGCTACAGGAGGCTGAGAAAAAATCGCTCACCGCAACCCAACAGGAAGTGGATGCGTACGTCGACAACCAGAGAAGGATAGCGAGCCTTGATGCGCAGGCATTCACAGCACGGATCGAGAGCCAGGGCTATACTATGGAAGAGTACACGCAGGCAGTCGAAAACCTTGTCACTGCCTCAAAGCTTCTTGAAAGCGAATTGCGCCTTTCGCAGGTCAATGCGTCTGAACAGGAAATCACCACCTACCTGCAGGACAACAGGCAGGAATTCCAGGACTTCTTTGAAGAGAATGATCCTGCGCTTCTGGATGCGCTCAAGACAAGGATAGGCCAGAAGCTCACCAAAGAGAAACAAGATGCTTTGGTGAAAGACTATGTAGCATCATTGAAAGAGGACGCGATAGCGCGCGGATAAGCTCAACAAAGCAAGAAAAAAGACAACAGGCTCAACAACACAAAAAAGGCAGCGGCAAAACGTTACACTCATAAGGAAATCACGAGGCATCAATCATGAGGAAAAAGGGCAGCACTATGCGGTTCACCTCACTAGTCCTTGTTCTTGGTGCGGTCATGCTCACATTCTTGTTCACGCTCAGCACCTCGTCAGGCCAGCTCTCAGTGGACAGCTGCAGCGTGCTCAACGAGTCCGCAATCCTCACCGAGGACATCAACGCGACAGGCTCATGCTTCAGCATTATCGGAAATGACATTGAAATTGACTGTCAGCTCCACACCATTCAGGGAGATGGGACTGGAATCGGGTTCTCGCTGTATAACAACAGCAATATCTTGATCAGGAATTGCATCGTCGAGAATTTTGAGACCGGGATAGATATCACAGACTCATTTGTTGGTGTCTACACTATATTGGTCAGACAGAACAGTAAAGGCATCATAACAAGAGGAGACTCTTACCTTGATACAGAAACCAATTCCATCAAAGAGAACGCCCTCGCGAACCTTGAGAACACCAATGGGAACTTCACCATAGCAGCGTATAACAACTGGTGGGGCACTGCAGACCCTGGTCAGATTGCGCTCACCATAATCGGCAATGTGAGCTTTGTCCCGTTCTTGGCCCTTGATCCGTATTCAGACGATGATGCAGATACAATCCCTTTGTTTTCAGACAACTGCCCTGCAGTCCCAAATCCTGACCAGGGAGATGAAGACGGAGACGGCCTCGGGAATGTTTGCGATAACTGCGCTGACAACTTTAACCCTCTCCAGGGCGATCTGGATATGGATGCGGCCGGAGACGCCTGTGATCTCGATGACGACGCTGATGGCATCTGTGATTTCGGACTGAGTGTGACGCGGCCTTTGCCTGCCAATCTGGCCCTGAACAGGCCGGTGACCGCATCGAACAGCGTCCCTCCGAACGTGCCAGAGTTTGCAGTTGACAGCGATCTGTTGACATTTCTGGCCATGGTCGGAGACCCGCCGCAAGATGTCACAGTTGACCTGGAAAGCGCACAGCAAATTGAAAGGGTATCTGTGTTCTTCAATGACTCTGCATCACGCGCATTTGATTACAATATTGAGGTCAGCACAGATGGAACAAGTTATGCCATCGCAGCGACTGTCCGCGATAATGATTTCACCGAGAACCACCTCTCCTTCCCTGCTCTCCAAGCCCGCTACGTGCGCCTCAGCCTCCTGGATTATGACTATGAGAAGGATGATGTGCGCATCAACGAGATCGAGGTGTACGGCTCGACGACATTGTGCACTGGCGGAAGTTCAGGAAGGGACGTGTGCCCGAGCATTTTTAATCCTGGGCAGGAGGATAGTGATAATGATACAGTGGGAGACGTATGCGATAATTGCCTCCTTACGCCTAATGTTGACCAGACAGACTCGGATAATGATGGAAAAGGGGATGGGTGTGATGTAAATGTTATGCTCGGGTCGTTCAGCTTCGACCCGCAGAATCCTGGTGAGCTGCCCAACATCACCGAAGAGCTCCTCACCGATCAGGAGACCGGCTATTTCATCATCCAATACGCCGCAGGGATGGGGCAGAACATCACTGACGAGATAGCAGGCCGTGGAGGGCAGGTCAAGGGTTATTTCAACACAAACGGCATGATCGTCCAGGTGGCTGCGAGCCTCGGGGAGCTCCGGTCGTTAGACGCTGTCCGCTATGCTGACATCTACCAGCCCGTGTTCAAGATCGAGCCTCCGCTCTACGACCTCTACCTACACGGAGGACCCTCCGGGGACATCCTCTCCCTGGACGTGTACGTCTATGGTAACAGCCAGGCGGTTATCAACTATGTTCTCTCGCTCGGCGGAACAGCAGTCCATAAGTATCTTGCTACTGATATCCAGTATGACAGGGTCCTCGTGGTGAACATTACCGGGACGAAGCTCGCCAACCTCTCCCACCATCCCGACATCGAGTATATTGAGCTTAACTTTATTGACCAGCCTGAGCTGGACGTCGCGACGAAGATCACTGATGTGCGGCGGGCATCAAACCAGCCGAATATCCTCGGTCTGACCGGCGCAGGGCAGATTATCGGCCATAGGGACACGGGCGTCGACACAGGCAATGCGACCACGCTCATAGCCGACCTTGCAGGCAGAGTACTCAACGATTCAGGCCCGTGGCGTGACACGGACGGCCACGGCACTCACACGCTCGGCATCGCTATCGGGAACGGCGCCAATTCGGGAGGCCGCATCCGGGGCGTTGCTCCAGGGGCGACGGCCATCCACTCACCCTTCGCAGGTTCACCATTGGAATCGTGGACAAACGCCTATAATAGGGGAGCGCGGATACACACGAACAGCTGGGGTAATGGATCGGGCACGACCTATAGTTCGCTCGAGAGCGAAGCCGACACGATAACCAACACCAACCAGGATCTTTTACTCGTGAAATCTGCAGGGAACAACGGACCGGGGGCGGGAAGCATCACCTCGCCAACCGCATCGAAGAACCTCATCGCCGTAGCGAACTCAGAGAATGAACGTCCTGAAAGAACAGCCGCAAACAACGCAGCAGGGGCAGGAGTGGCAGACAATCGTAATCATCTGCGGAGGAGCAGCAGCGCGGGATTGACTGCTGACAACAGAATAAAACCAGATGTTACTGCACCAGGGACATGGATTTTATCCTTGCAATCGACAGCTCAGGCGAACATTGATCATTGTGATGTCGATGGAGATGGTGTTACGGCAGAATCCTTTTATGCGAATCTCAATTATACATTCTGCACAGGCACCAGCATGGCAGCACCCCACGTCGCAGGCATGGGCGCGCTGATCCGGGAATACCTCATCAGCTTCAAGCACATGGTCAACCCGAGCGGCATGCTGGTCAAGGCCTTCATCATCAACGGCGCCCAAGACATGCCGGACACGGGAGTGATCGGCGGGGGAGGAGTGAACAGAGGGACAGGTCCCATACCGAACAATGATGAGGGCTGGGGAAGGGTCAATCTGACGCATTCGATCATGCCCTCCGATCTTGTCGGCGCTGTGGATTTCTATGATTCCTTCAATAGGTTCTCGTTCAGTGCCAATGGGGAGAGGAAGAATTTCACGTTCCGGTTCTCGTCAGAGAGGCCGATCGCCGCGACCCTCGTCTGGTATGACCTTCCTGCCGCTGCAGCGACAGGCGGAGGTGTCGCGCTGATCAATGATCTCGATATGGAGATGATATCCCCGTCAGGCACCTGGTATAAAGGGGGGAATTTCGCAGGAAATTTTGTCGGAGGAATAACCCAAAGCGGAATCGCGGGAAAGGACAGCAGAAACACCGTTGAAAAAATCATCGTCAGGGACGTGGAGGACGGCTTTTACAATTTCTCAATTCGGGCCCATAGCCTGCAGGCAGGCTCAACCCAGACCTTTGCCCTCGTCGTCTCGCAGCTCTTAGGTCTCGATGCAGCAAACAGGACCAATGTCACCCACTATTTTCCCGTTGGGAACAAAGTCTATGCAGAAGCGATCGGCTTAAAAAACAATACCCAGATTGAGCTCGTCGTGGTCGCCAACAGGCCGGTGTTCAAGTGGAATTCCACTGTCCAGGTCACGAATGGCGCCAGCCAGGGAGTCGGCGGATTCAAGTTCATCACCCAAACGCTCGTCCAAACAACAAACAATGGCACGCTTCCAGACCCTACAGAGATCTGGGATACTGCCGGGAAAGAGAATGAGGTCTGGGCATCCAATGGCATGTTCAACATCTTTGTCAATTACGGTCCCGGCCACCCGATCTATTTCAATAAGAATGTTGACGTGATCGACTACCACAAGAAGGTCGGTTTCAGGGTCGGCATCGCCAACTCCTCAAACACCCTCGGGGGCAACTTCTCTGACAACTTCACCTATGGCAGTCCGATCTTCATCAAGGGGGTCGGGTTTGAGCCCGGCAATGTGACGGTGTATGCGGTCAAGGACATCAATGCCTGGGTTGAGGATGCTCCCTTTGCTGATGTGGTGGAAAAGAAAGAAGGCGTCATCATAGGCAATGACGGCTTCTTCACGGCAAACGTATGGGATGCGCCAGAAAAGACAGAGACAGGAGATTATGATCTTGTCGTAGACGTTAACAATGACGGAAAATACCAAGCGTCAATTGATGTCATCGACGGAAAGACAATGAAGGGTTTCGTCGTCTCCTGCAAGCCAGGAGAAGTGTGCGGCGCTGTTGCGGCTGCAGACGCCTCAAGGGATGTCCAGGACGACTTCAACAAAGGAGATCCAGTTTTCGCCATCGGAAATCTTTACATCAGCCCCGGCCTTCTTTGGGTGCCGCCGGCCATTAATTTCTACAAGGTCTTCTCAAACTCGCCGGTTGAGGACCTTAACGGGGCGCCGCTCGTTGATGTCACTGGCGCGCCGACGCCAATTAACGCGCCCAAAGGCCAGTTTATCAATATTAACACGCAGATATGGTCGTCAGCAGACCGTGAGGACGATTATGAGCTCATCCTCGATGTTGACAATGACGGCATATTCAACATCTCCACAGATCTCTATGACCCGAACGGATTTGTGGTCACGAGGGAGATAAAGGACCCGCGCATCGCCGTGGACAGCCAAGGCAGCATCCACGTGGTCGCCTTGGAAAATGAGAAGGTGCCTGGCTACCCGAACCTGAAGAAGACGAACGTCCTCTACGCAAAGGTCCCTGCAGGGAGTGTCAAGATGGACTTTGAGCACCCTGAGCTGTTCGATTGGAGCGAGAGCCAGGCGGTCGTCTTCAGGACGATCTCTGAGAACTACGGCGGCACGGTGTACTTCCCTGACATTGCGGTCGACGCGAACGACGAGCCCTACATCATCTACAGCAGGTGGATATCGGAATTCCAGTGGCTCATCATCAGGAAACTGGACAAGAATGGCAACAGGGACACGTGCTATGACCGTTCAGACCAGCTCACGCCGCCGGCGCCTGATAAGTCAAACTGCGATGGGAACGGCCTCGACCTATTAATCTACCATTGGGACGATTTCGAGGACATCAAGCTCAACTGGCCAACAATAGCAGTAGATAAAACCACGAACCAGCCAGTCATCTCGGCAGAGGTCAGCATGATCTATCCAGACGCGTTCTACTACACGCAGATCTACCCGCTCTGCTTCATCGGCTACCAGCCTATCTTCATCGGCCCGCTCATGCAGTTTGGCATCATCCCGTATTTCCCGGTCCTCCAGGCAGGAGTCGTCACATTCTATGGAGATTCATTGCAAGTCGCCCGTCGTGTGCCAGGAAGCGCAGGCACCGCGCAGTGGCCGTATTCTGTCTCTCAGTTCCCTGACGCAGCGAGGAGGTACGGGGCAGCGGCGACTGAGGTGAATGCCTGCCTTTGGGACGTCGCCACCTCAGGCTATCGGACTGACGACAACTGGAAATGGATCACTGTCTCGCAGGTCCCACGGCTCGGCCTGTATTACGACACATCAAAAGTGGACACAGACAAGGACGGCAATATCCATGTTGTCTTCCGCCAGGGCAGCAACCTCAACTACTCGAAGATTGTCGGCTATGCTCCTGACTTCAACATTAAGATTGATGGCGGCGCTCCTCCCGCGCTGTGGTTCCCTTGGCTTGATGTCGACCTTGAAGGAAGGGGTCACGTGGCCTGGCAGAGCGGCAGCAAAGTGTATTATACTATTATTGATCCTGCTGGCAGTGCGGGAACCAAGCAGCTGGTAGCGAACCTGAATTCTCTTGACAGTTTTTCCAGGCCATCGGTGGCTGCTGACGGAGAGGGCGATCCGCACATCTCATGGAAAGACAAGGGAAGCGATAGCAAGGACAAGCTCATGTATCGGAAGGGAGAGAATACTGGAGGCTCGGTCTCATTCCTTGACCCTGCCACTATTTTGGTGGATGCAGGCAATTTCACAGGAGCCTCTGGGCAGATCACGTATCCTGTGCTCGATACGAACAAGCTTGCTCAAGGCAAAGATTGGGAAGACAAAGTCACTGTCGGCTGGATCGATATCCAAGATTTGACCTTCTTCAAGGTCAAGCAGACGCTGCCACATGTCACCCTCCTGCTCATCCTCGACGGGATAGACAAGGAGTTCCTTGATAACAACCTGCAGAACATGCCCAACCTTGCGCAGCTCATCAACGACAACCCGATACTGGATGCGAGCGTGCTCACGCCATTCCCAGGCACCACGATGTCGACCCAGGCAGCCATGTTCACGGGAGTCAAGCCCAAGACCCATCATGTCATCGGGGATAACTTCAAGGCAAGCCAGGCATATTATTTCATGCCTGAATCAGGCGGCAGTCCCAATGATGCAGATGAGGTGAACAACGTCCTGCAATCCCCTCCCCTTTCAACGGTGTTCGATTCCTTGACCACTGCCAAGAGGAGCAAGGCAGGCATCCCCGCCATCATCCGGAAGGGCATCCAGGGCAACAGGCCAGACCACAACCCGGCCATCACTATTGATTTCTCCACAGGCACTGTCGATGAGTCAGACCGTACCCAATATCTCCAGGACCTCAAGAATAATGATGACCAGCCTGGAAATGACGTCGCCGAGCTCGTTGTGGCGTACCTGCTCACACACGACCACGGGATCAGCGACAATCCCACTGCATCAGGCCTCCACCTTGCAGCGCTCGACCAGAAGATCGGAGACATCATCCAGAAGCTCAAAGACAACAACATCTACAATGACACCATCTTCATCATTACCTCAGACCATGGCTTAGTGGATACGATCAAGGATGACAACCACAGCCTTTCATTCTCAGACATCCCTGCATTGGACAATCCTCAAGGCATTGCGCTCAATCCGCTGTTCCCGAACGGCAGGGTCGCATATTCTGATGACGGTCTCGATGCTGCAAAAGTGTACTATAACAATTCCGTGGTGAACATGGACAGCCCGTGGTACCAAGCCATCTCGCGGGTCATTGTCAAGCAAGGAGGAGCCTATTATGACTATAGTTTCAATGGGATGCAAGACGTCCTCACCCCTGCGACCGACCAATTCCTCGAAGACATGACGTACGGCACGAGCCCGAACATGATACTCATCGCATCGCCGGACTACTACTTCCAGACTCCTCAAGAAGCCATCTCCGGTGACCAAGAGATCGTGCCTTTCCTCATCACCGGGCCAGGCTTTGGCCTTTTTAGCAGGGGGAACAATAACATCCCAGGACAACTCGAGGCGGTCGATGTCGCTCCGACACTAGCCTTCTTCACAGGAGGACAAGAGGCAGTTGACCTCATGAGCGGCATTGATGGCGAGAATTTTTATGATCCAGCACTCGTCATCCAAGGGGGGTCTCCAGTGGACTTCCATCTGTACGACAGCCTGGGAAGGCACGTCGGGCCCGACGAGTTCGGCAACATCGAGGTGCAGATTCCGAGCGCAGACTACAGCATAGATCCTGAGACTGGCAAGATCACCATCAGCCTCCTCCAGGCCCCGGACACCTACCTGCTCGATGTCGACAGCTATGGCTGGGGTAAGTTCGGCCTCTCGGTCAGGAAGAAGACAGGCAATGAGACCTTTGATCTCACTTTCCCGCGCACATCCATCTCGCCAAATTCTTTTGCAAACCTTGACCTCTCTACCATGGAGTTCCGACTGGACTTTGAGGGTGACGGGACATTTGAACGCATGATAGACCCTCCGGAATCCATCATCATTGTTCAGGATGAGCAGAACAACAGGGCAACGGCACGCATCCTCACGCTCGCTGCACGAGAGCCTGCGAGCATGGACTTGAGCAGGGCAACCGGCGTCATATTCGATGTGAAGAACAAGCAGGGAATCACTGACGGGCAGATCGATGTGCAGCGGTTTTCTGACCAAAGTCTCACCCAAACAGGGTTCTACACCTTCGGAAATTATGTGGTGGTCAACATCAGCGACAACGTGCTCACGAATGCGAAGTTCACCAAGCTCACGATCATCTATCCAGAGTACCTGCTCTTTCAGAACAACCTCTCTGAGAAATCACTTGCGGTCTATGACAAGCAGACCGGACAAAGATTCCTGTCAAGCGTCGATGGGGAAAAGAACAGAGTGACTGTCTTGATCAACAGTTCAGGAGAATACTTGCTGGCGAGCACAGACCTCATTCCGATGATGGATGATATCACCGTCACTCCGCAGGCGACTAACATCATCAATGCCCCGGTGCAGGTCTCTGTGAAGATCAGCGATGACAGCCTGATCACTGGGGCTAACGTGACCCTGGGGAACAGGACAGAGCCTTTAGTGTTCAATAGCGGGTCAGGACGGTATGAGGCAGTCATCACCGGGCCAGACATCTCAGCGACCTATCCTGTCTTCATCACAGCCCAGGACGACACCGAGAACATCGTGATGCGGCAGGCAGAGTTCAAGCTTGATCTCGATGCCCCAGTCATCAGGATCCTCTCACCCCGGAACATTTCTTACACGACAAACAGGATCATGTTATCGTTCTTCACTGATGAAGTCGCTGACCTCTCACTTTCGATTGATGGATCTCCTTCAACACCGCTTAACAGCACCGCATCATTCAAGATCAATACGCTCCAGCTCACGCTTCCTGGAGGCAACCACTCCCTGACCATTAACGCATCAGACGTGTTTGCCAACAATGGCATAAAAACAGTCTCGTTCGAAGTGGAGAAGGAGAATGTCCTGCTCTCTGACCTGGAAGTGCCGATGTTCGAGAAGCCTGGCATCCCAGTCCCGATACAGGCTGTCGCGGCGAATACCATGATGGATCCGGAACAGAATGTGCTGGCCCAGCTCTTGCTCAATGGCAATGTGAGCCAGCAGACAGCGCTCAACATCTCGGGAGAATCGAGTGTGAATGTCTCGTTCCTCATCACGCCGCCTGAAGGGAGGTACACGCTCACGCTCAAACTGCTCCCATTGCCAGAAGAGCGGGTGATTTTGGATAATGAGCTCTCGCAAGAGATCCTTATCACGAGCAAGATCCCGGTCCTAATCATCGCTGATGACCCTGCAGCGAACCAGTCAGTCTACCAGAATGCCATCAGCCAGGCAGGTGGCCTGGGATACGACTATTTGAGATATGACGTGAGCCAGAAAGGCCCTCCCAGTTTCCCTCTGCTCGACGGATTCCCTCTTGTACTCTGGCTCACCGGAGGGTCGCAGACCTTGACCCCGCTCGAGATCAACAGCCTGAAGTCCTACCTCGACACGCGAGGCAACCTGCTCATCTTCAGCAATGACATGGCTGCAGAGCTCGCGGATACAGACTTCTACAAGAATTACCTTGCCGCAGAGTTCAGGAGGCGTGCCAGTTCCACCACTATTGAAGGCGCGTTCAGGGATGCCATCGGTGCAGGCATGCTGTTCAGCATATTCGAACCAGGAGACGAGATCAAGCCGAGGATTGGTGCAACTGAATCATTCCGGTATTCTGGAGGAGAATCTGCTGCGATTAAGTATGACAGCGGTGTGTTCAAGACCGTCTATTTCACATTCGGCCTGGAGGATGTGAATGACACAGAATCCCGGCAAATGATTATGGATAGGACGCTTGGCTATTTCAACATCGACATCCAACCACCAGGCATCACGAACATCGAGCCAGGGCTGAATGCGACATTCCCCATCAACACCAGCACCATCACGCTCTCGCTGCAGACGAATGAGTTCGCAGAGTGCAGGTACTCAGACACGATAACGCTCTTCGGCAGCATGTCCTTATTCGCGAGCACGAACAGCACCCAACACTCGACTCAGCTCAATAATCTTGCGAACGGGAACAATTACCTGTTCTTCATCAACTGCCGCGATGTCTTCAGCAATGAGAACAAGCAGCACACAGCGGGGTTCTTTATCTACAACAGGACATTCTTCCCGCCAGTTTTGCAGGACGTAGCCAGCCAGAGCGCTGATGAGAACACGCTTGTCCAGATCCCGCTCATTGTCTCTGACCCTGAGAACGATCCTCTCTCTCTGACCCTCTCAGACGTCGAGATCGTCGGCGTGGTTCCCATCGCCAGCAGATTTACCCTGCAGAACTCGACCTTCAGGTTCCAGTCGAACTTCAACGACGCAGGGATCTACAAGCTCCGCGTCACTGCCTCTGACGGCTTTGAGAGCGTCTCGCGGGATTTCTTCCTCACAATCAACAACGTCAACCGCGCACCAGTGCTGGCATCCATCGGGAATAGGCAGGTCTTCGAGGACAGCCTCTTCACCCTTGATGCTGATGCAAGCGACCCTGACAATGACAACCTCATATTCACCGATGACAGCGGATTATTCGCGATCAACCCTGCGACTGGACTCGTCACATTCACGCCGAAGAACGAGCAGGTCGGCAGCCACCTGATCACTCTCACGGTGTCTGACTCCAACCTCTCTGACTCTGAAGTGTTCACCTTGACAGTCGTCAACACCAACGATCCTCCGATTGCCGCGTTCATACCGCCTCAGGCTGTGCAGGAAGGCAATCCGTTTGTCTTGCAAGTGAATGCATCTGACCCTGACAACAACACCCTCACCTACAGCGATGACACCGACCTGTTCAACATCTCCCAGACCGGCCTGGTCAGCTTCACCCCAACGAACGCAGATGTCGGGACGCATATCATCAACATCACGGTCTCAGACAGCATCGCCGCAGTGTCACGCCTGCTGAACCTCATCGTGACAGAGACCAATGCCGCGCCGATCATCACCAGCATGCCATACATCATCACCGTCAATCCAGGAGGTATCCTCGAGATCAATGTGACTGCGTGCGATCCTGACGTGAATCCAGCCTGTACACTAAAACAGCAGAAAGAACCGCCAATAGAGTCTATCAACATTCCCTAAATCACCCATCCTGCTCACATCAAAATCAATATTGGAGGCAACCAACATGAAACGGGAAGGAAAAAAAGGAGAGAAAATGGATACGGCACAACAGCAGAGCCGCCTCTGGCGGCACAAGAGTCTTACGGCGAAAAAGCCGGGCTTCATGCAGGCTCAGGCGCTCCAGCCAGGCAGGAGACTCCTTCCCGCTGCCGGCCAGGGCACTCGACCTAGCGACAGCTCTCGCCTCCGAACAAAACAGCGCTCAACTACCTGCTGTTCAACTAAACAGCGCTCAACATATGCCTTCCTCATGGGTGCGCTCCTCTTCGTGTTCGCCTTCTCAATGGTGCACGGCGCATTTGCAGCGCAGCTTCCCCTGCCGATCGACGCGGCAACAAAGGCAGGCTTGCCCTCGTTTGTGCTCAACTCCTCAGACCTCATCGGAGACAGGGGAGAATATGCAAACCCCTCTGTTGCTGACCTGGATGCTGACGGCGATTATGACATCGTGCTCGGCCTGAACAATGGCCTGCTCGAGTGGTGGAGAAATGACGGAAGCAATACCGCGCCGCTCTGGGTCTTGGCCAACGGCAGCATGATAGGAGATTACGCTGACCAATCCTCTCCGACCCTGACAGACTTTGACAACGATGGAGACTTTGACCTTTTCGTGGGCTACGGCAACAGCTACCTCTATTATTTCCAAAACACAGGCACTCCCCAGGCTCCCAGCTTCACCTATGTCAGGCGCATGCTGAGCGTAGGAAGCAATGCCATGCCTGAGGCGATAGATTACAACAAGGACGGGAATGTGGACATGTACTACGGCCGAGAAAACCCCAACATATACAAGCTCAAGAATGACGTCGGAGAGAGCGGCTTTGACTTCAACCACTTCTACTTCCCCGACGTGGGCTCTTACTCGTCAGTATTCCTCGCTGATGTAGACGCTGACGGAGATTTTGATGCCTTCATCGGCGGGAATGACGGCAATGTCTGGCTGTTCAAGAATCTTGGAGGATCATCGCCAAATGTTTTCGGCACAGCGAACAAGGATTACTTTGACTCGGGAACCGTGTTGTTTGATGTTGGCAGCAGGGCAGACCCTACATTAGCAGACCTTGATGCTGACGGAGACCTTGACCTGCTCATCGGCAAGAGCGACGGCACGTTCACCTACTACAGGAATGACGGCACAGCGCGCAACGCATTCTGGACCCTCGTGCCCAATTACCTGACCGCAGATGCAGGAGACAATGCAGCGGCGACGCTCGCGGACCTGGACAATGACGCAGACCTTGACCTGGTCATCGGGAACAATGCAGGATTCATATCCTATTATGTCAATGAGGGAACTCCTCAGGACGCAAACTTTGTCCTTTCTGGAAGCAGCCTTGTCGGAGACGTGGGCACTGACGCGAATCCAGAGCTGCGAGACCTTGATAATGACGGGAAATATGACCTTGCAGTCGGCAGGAGCGATGGGATCATCCTCTTCTACAGAAACACCGGCACGCCAATCTCCGCCACCTTCACTGCTGCAGGAAATGTGCTTGACGACTACATCGACTATACAACGCCGAGCTTCGCAGACCTTGACGGGGACGGCGACCTTGACCTCGCAACCGGGGCAGGAGACATCGGCGGATGGGTCTCCCTGATAGAGAACACCGGAAGCCTGACCAATTTCAGCTTCTCCAACAAGAACACCTTCTGGTTCGACAATACCGGGAGGGGAAGGACTCCTGACTTCGCAGACTTTGACAAGGACGGAGACCAGGACATGGTCATCGGACAGGAAGATGGCTATGTTTATTATTTCCGGAATGACGGGACTGCCCAAAAGCCATCCTGGGCAAGCGCGCGTGACTGGATAGGCGACTGGGGCAGTTGGACATCCCCTTCCTTCGGAGACCTGAACAATGACGGCGAGATTGACTTCATCTTGGGCGGGAGCGATTTCAATGTCTTCTACTACTTCAAGAATGACGTCTTGGAAAGCGGGTTCAACTTTGTACAGAACACCTCAGACCTCATCGGCGACATCGGCAGCTATGCAGACCCCAAGTTCGCAGACATGGACGCTGACGGCGATTTCGACCTCTTCATTGGCACGGTAGATGGCAGGGTACGCTACTACAAAAATATCGGCAGCGCGCAAGTGCCTATTTTTGTCTCTCAAGCAGATCCCATACCAGACCAGGGAGACTGGACTTCAATCACAACAGGAGACCTTGACGCAGATGAGGATTTAGACCTCCTCCTTGGAACATACAATGACCAGTATGTGCGCTATTACAGAAATACTGGCAACGCAACCAACTTCAACTTTGTCCAGGCATCGACCAACCTGCTGAACAGCTACTGCAGGCCAGGAGACGGCAACTCCAGGTGCACCCCAGAGCTTGTTGATCTTGACAATGACGGAGATCTCGATTTGCTCGTTTCGCTCTGGAATGGCTATACAAGATATTGGCGAAATGACGGCACTCCTACAATTGCTGTCTGGTCTGACCAGGGAGATATCATTGGAAACATTGGCACCGGTGGCAAACCAACTGTTGCTGACCTTGATTATGATGGAGACAAAGATGTCCTGCTCGGCAGGTCTGACGGCATGACATTCTATTATAAGAACACAGGCAGCGCGACAAGCCCGAGCTTCACCTCTATTTATGCAGGTCCAGGAGGCTCCCAGTATTTACCTAATCAGGGAAACTACGCAAAGCCAGCATTCGCAGACCTCAACAATGACGGCAACATTGACGTGGCAGTCGGATTGGAGTCCGGCCTGACAGCATTATACTTCAACCAGGGCCATTGGCAGACCAGCCAGCAGAAAGGAGATAACCCCACCTGGATATACCAGGACAGCAACCTCTTCGACGCTATTTGCGAGCCGAACCAGGGCACAGGCTACTGCAACGGGGAGCTTGTGGACATTGACAATGATGGAGACCTCGATGTGGTCGGCGGTAATTACTATTACGGCCCGAGGTTCTGGGAGAATGTCGGCAATAGCCAGGTCTACTCATTCCTTGTCCGGCAGACCCTCGTGAGTGATTATGGCGACTCCCATGATACGACCATGGGCGACTTTGACAATGATGGAGACCTGGACATGATGATAGGTTATAGTGATGGCAGGGTCATGTATTTCAAGAACGTGGGGACAGCCCAGACTCCCTCATTCACCACAGTCTATAGAGGAGATGACGGCTCGTATTATCTCACTGACCTCGGTGATTACGCGCGTGTCGGAGCTGTTGACATCAACAATGACGGGCTTATGGACCTCTCGTTCACAGAGACGAACGGGCCAAACGAGCAGTACTTCCTGAGAAACAAGGGCGTGCTTGCAGATCCAGTGCAGAAAGCAAGAGACACCACATGGGTGAGCGATGGCATTGTGCTCACAAATCCTGCAAACTACAACAACAACAAGCCCAGCGCAGCAGATGTTGACGGTGACGGCGACATTGACCTTGTTGTGGGAGACGAATATGAGCGCCTCTTATACTATCGTAATGAAGGCACGCACAATGCACCAAATTACGTGCTTGACTCTGTGCTCTTTGACTTCAACACTTACTATGCACGGCCAGCACTCCTGGATTATGACGGAGATGGCGACTTTGACCTGCTCTCAGGAAGATATTACGGCCTTTTGCAGTATATCACCAACAGGGGAAGCTATGCAACAGCCACAACCCTCACCTTGAAAGACCAGCAGAGCCAGGCCATCGTCGCTGCGAGCGTCGTGTTCAGCGACGACTCAGGCATCGTGTGCAGCAACCAGACCGATGCCAAGGGACAGGTGCGCTGCCCGATCACGTTCGTGGGCAGCAAAGGAAGGATAAGCGTCACTGGAGGAGCTCCGGGGACAGCAACGCTCGGTGTGTTCTCGCCGAACTCGCGGGGAAACACCTATATGACGCTCCAGAACCCAGCGTCGACATTCAGCGTCGACCTCGCGAGGTTCCTGTTCCAGACCTATGGCCTGAACAACGTAGCCAAGCCGATGCACATCACTGTCCAAGATGGCGGGACGACACTCTTCTCAGAGCTCACCCAGGACAATGGATTCATTGACGGGTTCTTCCCGCAGAAATACCTGGAGAACAGGCAGGAGCCCTTCACCCAGAACAGGATCCAGTACGATGTCACGCTGGAGCGGAATAACGATTACGCCTCTGACCTCGACTTGGATGGCGTGTTCGTGCCGAACGAGATCAACTTCAACGGCGATGCAGAGAGCACGAAGCTGTACAAGTTCATCAGCGCGCACCAGATGTCGACAGACGCAGAGTACAAGGGATTCATCATCTACCCTGCACTGACTGCGCAGCGCGCCTACCACTTGGCAGACAGCGTGCCTACCGACTTTACCTACGCGCACCAGCTCACCGCGAGCTACCTAGGCCAGTCCTGCGCAAAGAACGCGAGCAGCACGAGTATTCTGGTGAACTCGACTGACACTGGCTGCAGTTTCCTGGCGAACCCGGTACAGACTGCAGGAGATTGGGTGAAATACGAGTTCACGGTCAGGACACCCTCACTCGACCTGTTCATCATGCAGGGGCTGACCAACCAAAGCTACAGCTTCCCGGCAGCGCAGCTGAGCCTGATATCATAAGCAAGGCATCACGAGGAACAACGTGCAACGCAGACAAACACAGGAAAAGGGCATGCTCGACATGAGCATGTTCTCGACGAGGAAGCATTCCTGGATAGCGGCAGCTCTGCCGACCCTGCTCATGCTGGCTGCTATACTAATCGTAGGAGCGGCGCTGTCCGGATGCATCGAATACAACGGAGCGACAGTTCGAGTGACAGAAGTGGAAAAGGAACGGACGCACGAGTTCAGGATGGTGAGCGACGGCCAGCGCACCCTGCTTGAAGGGGCATTCAGCATCGACGGCAAATCCTATCCCGGCGAGATCTACTACGACGGGAAGAACAGCTACATCCTGCGCAAGAATCCAAACCAGTGCATCAGCTATGACATCCCTGACAAGCTGCTGTTCGGCTTCAGGCCAATACCAGCACCTGCCGAAGAGGCCGCGTCTGGAGTCACTGTCCTCGAGAAAGACAGCAAAGACAGACCTATCATGTACAAACTTGTGGATCAGGGCATGACCTCCATCGTGGAGATCAATGGCATTGACCAGGCAACAGACGCGGGAAAAGGGTTCGACTTCAAGACGATTGATACGGGTACATGCATCAATGAAGGAGAGGTATATACTATTGGATAGGCAAACTCTAGAGGGGAAACGGGGAAGGGGGAAACAAGGGAAGAGCCTGTTCTCTGCCGGAGCATTGCTCCTGCTCTTGCTCCTGCTCTCTCTTCTCATGGCAGGCCTTGCCCTCGCAGCAACCCGCAAGCCGATTGTCCATCCGATCACCCTGCCGCCCCAGGTCCAGGTCCTGTTCCCGAACAATGGGGAGAACATCACCACACGCACCCTCAATGTCAGCTGGAACGCCTTTGACCCGGACGGAGACGTGGTCACGCTCAACATCTTCGTGGACAGGAATAGTGACCCTGCAGACGGCTCCATCCAGGTCGCGTCGAGCGAGCCGAACGACGGCTGGTACATCCTCGACCTCCTCCCTCTTGCGCTTCCAGAGGACTATTACTACATCCGCGTGGACGCTGTCGCAGACATTGAACGGGTGACTGATTATGCTGACCTGCCGTTCTACAAAGGAGGATTTGCTGTCAACTACAGCTCTGGACAGTACCAGGCGAGTGTCCTGCTTGTCCAGCAGCCAGAGATCACTGTCTCGCCAGACCTCGCACCGCTCGGGAGAGGCATCTACCCGATCAGGTTCACTGTCCGCGACCCCAACCATGAGTCCCTGTTCGGCACATTCTATTACTCGAGCTCGCCTGGCCAGCGCCAGAACCTCATCAGCCAGAACATTCCCCTTTCGAACATCTGCACTGATCCTGACGGCGATACTGCCACTGCCAACAACTGCACGCTGTACTGGAACACAACGCTCAACGCGAACGTGTCTATCGACATCGTGGCTACCAACACCCACCTTGAGGGGAATGCGAGCACACCACTCGTGCAGTTCGACAACAACCCTGAGGTCCAGGTCCTGTTCCCGAACGGCGGAGAGGAGCTCACGGACCGGTATGTGACCGCATCCTGGACAGCGGGAGACGTGGCTAACTTCAGCGTCCTCATCGACCTGTACTATGACGATGATGCAACAGCGTTCAACGGCAGGACCCTCATCGCGAGCGCAGAGCCCAATGACGGCTTCTATGTCTGGGACCTGCACACCGTGCAGGCAGGCGATTATTACCTGAGCATTGACGCGCGCTCCTCAGGCGTGGACAGCTCTGGCAACCCCATCACCGTGTCAAGCACTGACTACAGCAATGCCCTGTTCAGGAAGCGGGGCTTCAACGAGTCCTTCACAAGCGTCTTCGTGAGCAACAACTACACGGTCACGGTGAACGAGGCGCCTGCAGTGGAAGTCACTTCTCCGAACGGCGGAGAAACGATCAACGGGACCCAATCAGTGCAGTTCAATGTCTCAGACCTCCAGGGAGATTTCCTTGCCGCGAGCATCTACTATTCCACAGTACCCGGAGCAAAGGAGAATCTGATTGGGGCGAACATCTCGCTCAACAGCACCTACTGCGCAGACCCTGACGGGACGACATCCACAGAGAACAGCTGCGCCTATTCTTGGGACACTCTCGGACTGAATGGGAATTATTACCTCGACATCCTGGTGAGCGACTCCATCCTTACGGGATTCGACAGCTCTGACGCGAGCTTCACCGTGAACAACTATCCGCGAATTATGAACCTAACGGTGAGCAATGTTACGGACCAGAGCAGCCTCATATCCTGGCAGACGCCTGACGAGGACACGAACGCCACTGTGCGCTACGGCCTTGACCAAAACCTGACACAGCAGACCTCAACGCTGAGCGTTGGCAGGATACAGGTGATCCTTCTGCAGAATCTCGTGGGAAACAAGGTCTATTATTTCAGCGCATTAAGCTGTGACGCGACAGGCTTGTGCACGAGCTCGAGCATCAGGAACTTCACGACTCTCGACAACAGGCCAGCCCTTGCGGTGCTCTCTCCGAATGGAGGAGAGGTCTTCACGACATCACAAGTGAACATCACTTGGAATGCAACAGACCCTGACCAGGACCCGATCACTCTCGACGTGTACTATGACACCGACAATCTCAGCGTGAACGGCAGGAACCTGATCTCGTCAGGTGAGGTGAATGACGGCTGGCTTGTCTGGAACATCCAGAACCTGAACAACGGGAATTACTTTGTCAGCATCGATGCAAACACCACAAGCCTGACAGAAGGCCCTGTCATTGTGCAGGACTACTCTGACAATTCATTCGAGAAGTCAGACATCTCTCTTGTCTACACCAGCAACGCCTACCAGGCTGATGTCTTGAAGAATGCGCCTGTCTCTATTGTTATCGGGGTGAATGACACAGAGCCGCTCGAAGACAATGTGACCATCAGCTTCAACCTCACAGACCTTGAGGACCAGTTCCTAACTGTATCACTCTTCTATTCTTCAGCTCCAGGATTGAAAGAGTATGCACTCTTCACTGATCTCATCATCAATGCATCCTTCTGCGCAGTGGTGCAGCAGCACAGCCAAGGAGGCGCCAGCTATGGATGCGAGGTTGTCATAGACTCTGACAGCATCAACGGAGACTTCTACCTCGACCTTGAGGCAGACGACAGCATCCACACCAGCCTGAACAGCTCAAGCCTGCTCGCTTTCAACAACCCGCCGCACTTCATGAACATCCAGGTGCTTGACATCGACACCCACACGGTGCAGGTCAGCTGGCAGACCGCAGAGCTGACGAATGCGAGCATCAGCTATGGCCTGTCGCAGAATTACACCGACCGTGCTGCGGATAGCAATCCCCTCCTGAACCAATCCCTTGTCCTTGCGAACCTGACCGGCAATAGGCGCTACCACTTCATGATCACGAGCTGCGACACCTCAGGAAAGTGCACGAGCACGCAGGACATGAACTTCACAACGCTCAACAACCTGCCCATTGTCCAGGTCATCTATCCGAACGGCGGCGAGCAGATCGACCAGCAGGTTCTGAACATCCAGTGGTCAGCGGTTGATGAAGACCTCGACCCGGCAACTCTTGATATCTTCTATGACGTCGATGCGAACACGGCGAACGGCAGGTTCCTCATCGCAGCAAACCAGCAGAACAACGGCTCGTACACCTGGGACCTCTCCGGCCTCCAGCCAGGGCCGTATTATATCAGCATCGATGCCAAGAGCCAGGACCTCAGGCAAGGCCAGGTCACTGTGACTGATTACTCTGACGGGCGGTTCACCAAAGGCCAGTTCGGAAACACCTTCACGAGCAACTCCTACAATGTGACGGTTTTCAAGAATACCAATCCCTTCGGCAACATCACCTCTCCAACACTGTTCAGCATCCTGGTGAGGAACACCACGATCAACTTTACCGTGCATGACAATGAGGGAGACGGCCTGTATGCGAGCATCTATTATGGCGGAGAGATATTCCGCAGGCAGCTGATCGTTACGAATCCCAGGAATACGCCACTCATCAGCTATCCAGTCTCTGCAGTCATCGACACCAAGACATTGATCGAGCAGCACAAGCTCAGGCCAGACGCAGTCGAGCTCAAGATCATCGTGGACGGGATAGAAGAGCAGCTCTTCATCGAGTCCGGATTGAACACGAACGCAACCGTCGTCTGGTTCAGCGTCAGCCTGCAGCCAGGCCAGACCAGGAATGACATCTACCTCTTGTATGGCGCTGCAGCATCATTGGCAATGGAGCGGAGCGAGCCGGATTGGACGAGGTTCTTGCCAAGCCTCAATGTGCTCGCGAACAAGCCCATCCTCAGCTTCTCATCAGAGGCAGTGGGCTTCCCTGCAGCGAACAGCAATGACAACAACACCGCAACAAAATGGAGAGGGACAGGAAGCAGCGATTTCATCAGATACAACCTCACTGGCTTGCACAATCCGTCCATGGTGAAGTTCACCGCAGGATCAGGTACCAACCATTCCCGTGCCAGGTTCTCTCTCGACAATGCCAATTTCACGGTCATCAATGAGACCACGTTTTGGACAGGAACAGTGCAGAACATCAGCTTCAGGCCGATTGAGATGCGCTACCTGCTCATCGACCAGATCACCTCGACGACACAGAGCGACATCTTCGAGATTGAGCTCTTCACCCCCTTGCTCATCCAGGCAGCGATCGGAGCAGAGAGTGCAGGAAGCAAAGTGCCCATCGTGCTCGGGCTTGACCTGTCCAATCCTGCGACCTGCACAGACCCTGATGGCTCCACAACAACGCCAAACAACTGCTCGTACTTCTGGGACATGTCGCAGCTTGACGGAGAGTTCTGCATCAGGCTTGAGACAACCGACCTGATCTCAGAGACCGCAGTGCACGAAGTATGCAACATCACTATCGACAACATCAATGATTACCCTCTCCTGGTCATCCCGGTTCTGAACCAGCGCTGGGAGGTCAACACAGAGCTGATCAACGCGTTTGACCTGGATGACTATTTCAGGGATCCGAACAACGACACCCTCACATTCAATGTGACTGGCAACAGCATCATCACTGTAGGAATCGATCCCTTCACGCACCTTGTGAGCTTCAGCCAGCCGCAGAACTTCACCGGAAAGGAATTCGTGACCTTCATCGCAGACGACGGCTATCGCGGCATCACAGCCAGCAACCTAGTGGAGCTGTTTGTCACGCCCACAAAGCCGAACATCTCAGGTCTGCCAGACCAGTTCTTGCTTGAGGACTCGCCTATAGGGTTCAGCGTAGACTTATGGAATTATTCATCAGATCAGGAAATGAATCTTTCACAGCTCTCCTATGCAGTCGTGAGCCAGACCAATGCCAGCCTGATCAATTGCGTCATCACCGGCGGGCACTTTGCCACCTGCCTTGCGCCGCGGGCAAACGCGTCGGGAGAGTCAATCGTCAATGTCAGCGTCTCTGACAGTACATCCTTTGACTATGACTACTTCTCGATCACAGTCATCGAGATCAATGACGCGCCTGACATCGCGAACCTGCCGGACAAGACCATCCTGGAGGACCAGGATCCTCCTGACAATTGGATCGACCTCTGGAATTATACACAGGATGTTGAAGATCCGGACAGCAGTCTGGCATTCACCATCACAAGCCAGACAAACACCGGCCTGATCAGCTGCGACATTGCCTCGAACAGGTTTGTGAACTGCTCCAGTCCCTCGCCGACGCAATCAGGATTCAGTGATGTCAGCGTGCAGGCCACGGATACAGGAAACCTGACAGATGCAGACACCTTCAGGGTGACCGTCATTCCTGTAGATAACATGCCGGTCATCACCCTGCTTGAACCGGTGAACGGGTATAGTACAATAGATTTCACGCTCAACTTCAGCTACACGGTCACAGACATTGACGACACCTGGTTCCTCTGCGACCTGATCATCGACAGCATTGTGCAGGTGAATGACCGAAACGTTAGCAATGGCACAGTTGCCCTGGAAACAGTGAGCAACCTTTCGGCAGGCATGCACACCTGGAGAGCCAGGTGCACTGACAGGTCCAACACTGCACTGTCAGAGAACAGGAGCTTCAGCATCTTCACAGACCTTGAGATTACGACGGCAGACATCACGTTCTCAGATGAGCTGCCCTTGCAGGGAGACACCATCAACATCACTGCAATAGTCAGGAACCTTGGCAGGGTTGACGCGCTCAATGTCCCTGTCGCATTCTTCCTGAACACCATACGGTTCAGCACCCAGCTCGTCAGCATACCGCAGAACAACTCGAGAAGCATCACGATACCATTCAACACCGGTCCTTTCACAGGGAACAACACCATCCTCGTGAAGGTGAATGAGAACGCGACAATCCAGGAGACCAACCTTGACAACAATAACGCGAGCAAAGCGCTCTTCATCACCCAGGACATCTTCCCGCCAGCATATGACGGGCTTGTCCAGCTGCCTGCAAACATTACTGAGCAAACAGGGAGTGTGAACATCTCTGTCAATGTCACAGACAGGGGTTCAGGAGTCAATCCAACGACTGTGCGCTTGATCTACACCCTTGGAATAGGAGTGCCGCAAGTTGTGGGCATGTCAACAGAGAACAACAGGAGGTACACGGCAGTATTCTCGCCTGACTTCAACAGCAACCAGGGCCAGAACTTCACCTATTATATTACTGCGCAGGACAACAGGGCGAACACGAACAGGACAGAGGACTTCATTGATTACATCGACCCGATCAATGACCCTCCCGCAGTCACGATTGCCAGGCCAGACAACCAGACCTCATTCAACCTGCAGGGTCAGGTCATCTGGAACGTTTTTGACGAGGACAATGACCCCACGATTTCATCACTCTACTACAGGACACGTGCGAGCAGCTCGCTGACCTCGGCTGCGGGGTCATACATGTTCATCACTACCACTGCAATCAATGAGACAACTTTCCTCTGGAACACTTCAGGCATCAGCCAAGGCCATTACCAGCTCAAGATCAATGCATCTGACGGCGCAGCGCAAGGAGAGCAGGAGTCCGCAATATTCACCATAGACCACACGCCGCCAGCAGGAGTGACCCTGGTCTCGCCGATCAATGGCACCACGACGAACCAAGAGCCAGTGCAGTTCAGGTTCAACACCTCGGACAACCTCGCAGCTACTCTCGCCTGCGACCTCTTCATCGACGGATTTATGGGGGTCGTAAACATCTCTGCCCAGAACAGCACGCAGAAGGTGCAGAATGTACCTGGCATTCCTGAGGGAGCGCATAGCTGGTCTGTGGTGTGCAGGGATCTCGCAGGCCTGAGTGCGGCGAGCCTGACAGAGCAGTTCTCAGTCGACAGGACCAGGCCGACCATCATGCTCCAAGAGCCCGTGCCTGCCGCAGTCTTCAGCCAGCCGAACATCATCTTCAACTTCACTGCAACCGACAATGTCGATAGCCTGTTGGACTGCGCCCTGCTCATCAACGGAGGCCAGAAGGGCAGCATAACAGCGCTCAACAATACCTTCACGAGCATCATGGCTACATCGCTCAACAGCCAGGTGCACAACTGGCAGGTGCGCTGCACAGACGAGGCAGCGAACGGGAACACTACTGAGTCCAGGATCCTCAATATCCAGACAGACCTCAGCATCGCATCCAGCGACATCACCTTCTCTCCAGAGACGCCGACGCAGGGCACAAGCACGACAGCCAATGCGACCATCCGCAACCTGGGCATAGCCAATGCGAGCAGCGTGCTTGTGGAGTTCTATGACCAGTTCAATGTGCTGAAAGGCAGCAGGACCGTGAACGTGCCTGCGCTCGGAAGTGCGACTGCAAGCATCACCTGGAGCCTGGCAGGCTACAGCCCTGGAGAGCATCCCTTGCAGGCCATCATCCAGCAGGGCCCCTACCTGGACAGCAACCTCGCGAACAACGAGGCGGGCAAGAACATCACGATCATCCTTGACCAGGATGCACCGGTCTTCTCACAAATCCTCACGACTCCACGAAATATCACCGAACACACGCTGAGCGCAAGCTTTGATGTCAACATCACGGACACTGGTGTCGGAATCGATCCGAGCTCGGTTCTCCTGAATTATTCCGTCGGCGCAATCTCAGGATCTAAAGCGATGACTCTTGTTTCAGGCAACACCTATCGTGCTGTCTTGAACAGGAGCGATATAGACTTTGACGCCCTGCAGGGAAACACGCTGTCATTCCTGGCTGCAGCGCGCGACCTGAATGGAAATGCAGGGACATCACTGCTGCAGCAGGAGTACATCGATCCGGTGAATGATGCGCCGAACATCACGATCTTCCTGCCGGACGCGAGCTCGCAGTGGGGAGGCGTGCAGACCATCCTCTTCAATGTCGACAATGAC
>JAZDID010000121.1:0-3822 GCA_043805315.1 Nanobdellota archaeon
ATCTGGAGGCTGAGAAGGTGCTCGTGCGACAAGGCAAAGGAAGCAAGGACAGGATCGTCATGCTACCCTCGACACTGAAGCCTTTGTTGGAGAAGTGGTTCCGCTTGACGAAGGACAGTGAATATTACATCAGCTCGTACAACGACGGCAAATTTCCCATAACGGTGTTGGCTGGCAAGTTCCGCATCTTCCTTGATAAGGCGAAGCTCAGGGTGGCCACGTTCAAGACTTCGATGGGGCAGCAGCGCTACGCCTACAGCTTCCACACCCTGCGCCACACGTATGCGACGTATCTTCTGGAAAGAGGAGTTGATCTGTACTATGTGCAGAGGAGCTTGGGCCACGTCGACATCCACACCACACAGATCTATGCGTACATCAGCAACAGCGACCTCCAGAACAAGATCAACATGGCCTTCGGCAAAAAACAGAGCAAAGAGAAGGAGTTCGTGAACGTCGACGACCCACTCCGATTATTGAAGCTCAAGTTCGCCAACAACGAACTGAGCCAGGAGGAATTCAGGCAACGCTACGAACTGCTGCAAAAAATGGAAGAAAAAGCATTATTTTAGCGGCTCATCCAGGAAGACCTGCAAGAGGAACGGAAGAGGCTTGCCCTCCTTCTCAATCCTCTCCAGGATCTTCTTGAAGTTCTGAATAGTCCTCGGATGCTCGATCCTGTACGAGACCTTCGCACGCTTCTCCCTGAGCAGGGGCAGCTCGTCGAGCAGCTGCGTCTTGAGACGGATGATGTTCCATGCCCTCATGCCCTCGCAGTAGAAAACCTTGCCTTCTGAGACAAGCGTTTCCTGCCAGGGAACCAAAACCATCTTCGCCATAACCAGTATAGTCGGTCATAGTATATAAAGACCCAGGACACAAAAAAGGGTCCATTTTTGTACCCAAATTTGTACCCATTTTTGGGTACAACTCCACGAATTTTGGGGTTTGGCAGTCTAGAAAGCCCATCCTAAAAGGGTTCCGCTTAGCGTCGGCAACTATAAATATCCGCCCATGAAAAGAAACGTCCCCTAACTGTGCTTGAGGTGGGAAATATGGGAAGCCTGAAATTATCGAAAGAATTATTTGACGACATCGCCCTTATCGACCGCTACGGAGAACTGCCAGATTTCTTCAAAAGACTGAAGGAACAAATCCGGGAACGAAAGATGATTCTCGTCTCACGTGCCACTCGAGATTTCAGGGACGGGAAGATCTGCGAATACGAATACACTAAACTGGTTGGCATAAAGCCCACCAACGAGATGAAGAAGAAAAGGAGAGAAGTCCGAGAGCATCAGAAGAGCTATCGGCTGGATTGCGCCAGGACGAAATTCGTCATCGGGCAAATAGACAAGAAAAAATACCAGCAACTCACAAAATCAGCACCCACGAAAGAGCTCTACCAAGAGAAGAAACAGCTCAAGGAGCAGGGACGGCAGTTATTCAAGACAATGCTTCAAAGCCCATTCTTTTCCAGGCGGCCAGGAGATATTACGTTCGTCAACTAATGAGATTGCTGAGCATATGCTGAAAGATTTTTGCTCGTGTGATATCCTCGAAGAAAAGTAAGAAGTTATTTAAAGAATGCTGACAAAATAGAGACCAATGGAAAAACTCAATACCGTTCTATCTGGCGTATCGGGAGAATATTTTGTCGCAGCGGAATTATCCAGAAGGGGTTACATAGCCTCCATAACACTCAGGAACACAAAAGGAGTAGATATACTCTGCTCTAATTCGGAAGCCACTAAAACCATTAGCATACAAGTGAAAACGAACAGCGGTTCGACAAGAAGCTGGATACTGAACCAGAAGGTAGAAGCGTTTTGCGATGAAAATCTGTTCTACATCTTCGTCAACCTAAATGATTCAGGAAAACAGCCGGATTTCTTCATTGTTCCCAGCAAGGAAGTATCAAGATACTGCAAAGAAGGACACCGTGCATGGCTTAGCGCTCCAGGAAAGAAAGGACAAAAACACATTGACACAACAATGAGAAAATTTAACGATCCTGAGGAGAAATACTTGAACAGATGGGATTTGTTGGGATTGTGAACTCAAGAAATGATACGATGACCATAATTATCTCCAAATCAAAGTACCTTCAGGGTTTGCAATGCCCTCTTCTAGTTTGGACGGTCTTCAATGACCCTAATTCTATGCCTGAGGTTGATGCTGATACGCAGGCAGTCTTTGATCGGGGGCAGGATGTCGGGAGCTGGGCGAAGAAGCTGTTTCCTGACGGTGTTGAGGTTGAGTTTGAGAAGGGGTTCAAGCACACGCTCGAAAAGACACGGGAATTGGTGAAGACGAGAAAGACGATTTTTGAGGCCAGTTTCTCTTTCAAGAATACCTATTCCAGAGCGGATATTCTCCTGCCTATTGGCAAGGATGCATGGGATATCCTTGAGGTCAAAAGCTCTACTTCAGTGAAAGATATCAACGTTGAGGATGTGGCGTTCCAGCAATACTGCTACAAAGGAGCAGGCCTGAAGATACGGAATTGCATCCTGGTTACCCTCAACAAGGAATACGTCAGAAAAGGAGAGATTGATCCTAAGAAGCTGTTCACGATGAACGACATCACTGCCAACGTGCAGTCTATCCTTCCTACGGTTGAGGGGAAGATCAAGAAGATAGTCGAGGCAATCGCAGGACAGAAGCCTACATTCACTATCGGGCCGCATTGCTCCGACCCCTACGAATGCCCTCTCTGCGAGAAGTGCTGGGCATACCTCCCAGAACACAACGTCACCGAACTGTACCATGCGAATAAACAGGGATTCGAGCTGCTCAAGCAAGGCATCATCAAGATAGCGGACATCCCTGCCAGCGTGAAGCTAGGCAGGAAACAGCAGATCCAGAAAGAAGCAATAGTTACTGGAAAGACGCACACGGAACCTGCAGGCATCAAGACATTTTTCAAGACGCTCAAATATCCACGATTATACCTTGATTTCGAGACGTTCCAAGACGCAATCCCTCGCTTCGACGGCCTGAAACCATATCAGCAAGTCCCTTTCCAGTATTCCTTGCATATCGACGACGGAAAGAAGGTCTTGCATAAGGAGTTTCTTGCAGAAGATGGCGATCCGAGAAAGGCATTCGTCGAAGCCCTCAGCAAAGACCTTCCTGTTCAAGGAAGCATCATCGCATACAACTCCAGCTTCGAGATGGGAAGACTCAAGGAACTAGCCGAAGCATTCCCCAAACATGCAGCCTGGATCAACAAAGCAATCGCCAGAATCGTAGACCTTCTCGTACCATTCAGAGACTTTAGCCACTACAACCCAGAACAACACGGCAGCTGCTCCATCAAAGCCGTCCTCCCCGCACTCTGCGGCACCAGCTATGAAGGTCTGGAAATCAGCAACGGCGGAGAGGCATCAGCAGAATACGTCAGGGTGACCTACACTAACGTGAAACCAGAAGAACGGGAGAAAGTCAGAAAATCACTCCTCATCTACTGCAAACAAGACACGCAAGCGATGATAGATGTTCTTAACAGTTTAGAAGACAACTGAATGGGCAAGGCGTAACGAAAGAAATATAAAGTATGACACGACAATTCTACTAACATGAACTTACCTGAACCATTACAAAAGCAATTTTCGAGTTTAATGGACGATGTGTCCTCGGGCAGATTAAAGATCCCTCAATTTCAGAGAGAGTTTGTTTGGGAAATTAATAAATCTGCGAGTCTGCTTGATAGTATTGCAAAAGGGTATCCTGTTGGCACATTCATTTTTTGGAAAACCAAGGAAAGATTACGTTCAGTAAAAAACATTGGAAATTTAGATCTTCCCGATTCTGCAAAAG
>JAZDID010000122.1:0-9103 GCA_043805315.1 Nanobdellota archaeon
GATAAAGCCTCTTGTGTTATTGATGAGGTGAGAGAGACGTATGATAAAGAAACTACGAGGAAATCTGATTTTCCTAATCTAGAAGTTGTTCTAATTATCGAAGGCAAAGTTAGGGTTCCCATTGATAATGTTCGTTGCTACACCGTTATTGGCCCAAAAAAATTTCAAATGTGGGGAAAGACAGACTCCCTTAACCAAGTAGCTCCCCAGTGGCCAGAAACAAAAGAACTTTCAGGTTTTATCTGTCGAGGTATTGGCAACAGATGTTATGATACGTGTAGGTACCATACAAATCACAACAAAAAGTAAAAATCCAATTTTTCTCTTTCTGTCGCCTGAGGGCAAATTGCAACTAATTCCAGTTATGCGAAAAAACGAAAATTCTTCACTTATAGCATGTATATTCACTGTCGAAATTCCTGACAAGATCGAGGTGAAGAAGGCAGAGTGAGGGCTGGAGTTTGCAGAGCTGGGGATGAGTTTTAAAAAAGAATAAAGGCAAAGAATTATTTATTTCCACTTCCAAGGATTAAGAATGTACTTGTCAACTGGATCTTTTAACGCTTGAAACGCGCCTTCATAATCGCCTGCTTGCAAAGCTCTCGCAATTCTTTGAGCATGCGCTCTTTGTTCTTCAGCATTGAGTCTATATTCTAATGCGTGAACTCGCCTTATGCTTTCCCAATCAATTTCTGGCACTTTGCATGTTGGAAATTCCGCAGTTAAAGTTGTCATAAGATGGGGATGTGATAAGAGCTATTTAAATCTTTCGATTTTATGGTCTTTTGATAGTAGTAACAATTCTCGTCACTTTCGTGAATTTTGCTCCTGTAGCGATTAAGATTAATTCCTGCCTCATCAGTTTTGTGTGCTATTGTCCTTCGCAGTCCGTTTCCTGCACTCTTCCTGCATTGTGGAGAAGTTGATGTCAGGACAGATTGAGGAATCGTTCATCCGGATAGCGACGTTGAGCAGGCAGATGCCTTTCACATCTTCCTGGGTGATCTTGTCGCATGCTTGTTTTGAGGGGATCAGATAGCCGAGTTTGAAATAGCAGGTGTCCTGCGTAGTGAGGTTGAGTATTCTCTGGCAGGTTTGCAGGTGTGCTGTCTGGAGAGCGACCTCCAGCATGCAGTCGTCCATGATCTTGGGGATTTGGGTTCTCCTGCAGAGCTCAGGATTGGACATGTTGAGCGCAAGGTCATAGTAGCACTTGATCTTGAGGCTTGTGGCATTGACTGGCTCGCAATAGCTCTCGTTCTGGCGCAGCAAAGAGAAGCTTGCATAGCATTGGTCTTTCCAGCCGATGTCTGTGATATCAGTGCAGAATCCGGGCTCATCCAGCTTCAAGGCCACCCGCGTAAAGCAAGCTCCCCGGGTCTGCTCATTCACAATGGTCCTGCAGAGCGAGATATTCACTGTTTCTTTGCCTAGTTCGTTGATGCACCAGTCCTTCCATTGCTGGTCAGTGATGTAGTCGCAGATTTCCTGGTTTGACTGCAATGCAGCAAAGTCAAAGAGGCAATTGTACTTTTCCTCTCCCTCTTTCATCTCCCAGCAGCCGCTTCCTTCAAGGAGCAGAGGAGTTTTTTGTGTATAATAGACTCTCCAGATGACCGTGATGAGGATGACGAGCAGGACGATCGCGACGATAGTGAGGATGACAGGAGTGTTCCTTCCTTTCTTCTCATTTGGTTTTGTCGACGTATTCTGTTGTTTCAGCTGTTTCCTCTGTCTTCGTGCCATGAGAATCAAGAGTGAGGGGGAACGGGCTATTTAAAAACATTATGATTTTTAATTCCTGTGAAATCGTTCATCAGAGCATCTCAGAAGAGAAAAGAATATACCAATGCACCTGTGCCGCACAATCAAAAGAAGGGTTTCACGGCACAGGCACTGGCATCTTTTGGGGGTATTGTCGGGTGATTACATGAAAAATGTCAAAAATTGAGAGCGTTTTCATCGTAATCCTCTGCGATGCTGACTTGGCGCGGAGTCCTGATCTCCTGCAGGACATCCATGTCTCCTTCTTCAAGGAATTCCATGCGGAGCTCTTCAATGGATTCATGCTCCATGTTGAATGGGCTCTTGCTCTTGTCATGCCATTTCCAATTCCTTTTCATAATATCACCTCCAATCAAACTCTTTTAGAGCAATGAAGAGCACCTGGAAGATATGCTTTGTGAAGAGGTGGTAAAGACTGAAAATCCACAAGCTTTTTAAACCATCAATGGCTATGCTCACTGGAAAATGGCGCATCTTATTGTGAGTCCCTATTGGTTCTATGGAGTCGATTCCCTATTTGAGATAATCGGCATGATCGTCTCGCTTCTCATCGCTTATTTCAGCTACAAGATCTACAAGTATTCTTCCTCGAAGACCTATCGGATAATGTCCCTGGCATTCTTCTTCATCGCCATATCCTATTTCATCAAGATCATCACAAACACCTTCATCTATTTCAAGATACTCAGCTTTGAGCATTTTGTGGTCATGAACCAGCTTGTCGAGCTGAACATGATCTATACTGTCGGGTTTGTCCTGTTGCGCGTCGCGTTCCTCATGGGGCTCATCCTGCTGCTCTCCCTAGCATTGAAGATCAATGACATAAAAATCATTTTCTTGCTGTTCTTCTTCAGCGTCATCACTGCTGCGTTCAGCGATTACAAGTATTACATCTTCCACCTGACTGCAGCCATCCTTCTGGTCTTTATCGCCAGGTATTTTTACAAAAACTACTGCGAGAAAAGGACAGGCACCTCGCACTGCATCTTCAATTCCTTTGCCATTCTCGCTGTCGCAAATTTCATCTTCATGTTCGTCCTGCTGAACAACATCTTTTATGTAGTCGGCGAGGTTGTCCAGCTTGTGGGATATTTAGTGCTGCTTTCAGTGCAGGTGCGGGTGCTCAAAAAATGAGCTTGCGAAGAAACAAGATCCAGATCATCCATGATATTCTGAAGTCCATCATAGACAAGAATGGGAAGATCAAGCCCACGCATCTCCTGTACAAGTCCAACCTCTCGCACCAGAAGATGACTGAGTACATCCAGGAGCTCATCCAGAAAGAGATGCTGTCTGAAGTGGAGGAGAAGAGCGGGAAATTCTACATGATCACAGACAAGGGAAGGACATTCTTCCACGAGTACCGGAAGATCAGGGAGTTCATCAGCAGCTTTGGATTGGAAGAGTGAACACATTTGATTTCTACTTTGCAATAAAGACAATCAGAAAAATTTAAATATCGCTTTCCATTCTTGCCAGGCCATGAACTCCACACTCCAAAGAACACTTGGCTGCCTTGCAGCTGCATATCTCATCACCACTGCGTCCTGCGCGCCTGTGCAGAAGAATCTCCAAGTGACTGATTCTTCCAAGGAATTCGTCTTCCGGCCTTCTCCGTATGATTTAGTCGATATCATCTGCAGCGCAAATCAACCAGTGGGCATGATGACAAGACATAATGATTATGGAAGCATTGACCACCTCTTTCTTGACTGGGATCAGGATGGAAAAATTGATGGCGTCCTTCTCATGAGGTCTATGCCCTACCAGGATCTTTCGAAAGACACAGACCCCTTGCTTGTGGACATCCCCAGATATGATATATATCTGCTTACGAAAGGACCGTTGTTCGACGATCTGGTAAAGACAATGCAGCCACCTGAAAAGATACAGCTGACTCCTGCGAAAAGAGTCTATAAGTGAAGCCTTCAAGAGAATTTCTAGAACTTTGCAGCTGCTCACCCGCGCTGAAACGCGAGACTTTCAACAGAGTCGAAGGATGCATTAACTTTTTAAACCCTTCAGCCATCCTCCTATCATGCAATTCTTCGCAGACCTCCACCTTCACAGCCGCTTCTCGCGCGCAACATCAAAGGACTTGACCATCCCGAATCTTGAGAAGTATGCGCGCATCAAGGGCATTGGCTTGTTAGGGACAGGCGATTGCCAGCATCCGGGGTGGAACGAGGAATTGAAAAAATATTTCGTAAAGGAAAAGGAAGGAATCTATTACACTGAGACAGGTTTCCCGTTCATCCTTTCCACTGAGATCTCGCTCATCTATTCAGACGCAGGCAAAGGAAGGAGGGTGCATCTTGTTGTCCTCCTGCCTTCTTTTGCAGCTGTTGACCAACTCATTTCCTACCTCAAAAAGCATGGCAGGCTTGATTATGACGGCAGGCCGATCTTCAACATTCCCTGTGACAGGTTTGTCGCAGACTTGAAGAATATCAGCGATGACATCGAGATCATTCCTGCGCATATCTGGACTCCCTGGTTCTCCTTGTTTGGCTCAAAATCAGGCTATGACTCGCTCAAGGACTGCTTTAAAGACCAGGCAAAGCATATCCATGCATATGAGACAGGCTTGTCTTCAGACCCGCCGATGAACTGGAGGATTTCCGAGCTTGATAATCTGACGTTGGTAAGCTTTTCTGACCTGCACAGCTACTGGCCCTGGAGAATAGGCAGGGAAGCCACAATATTTGATATTGATCTCACGTATAAGAACCTGCTTGCTGCATTGCGGACAAGAAAAGGCTATGTCGGCACGATTGAAGTCGATCCGTGCTATGGCAAGTACCATTTTGACGGCCATAGGAGCTGCAATGTCTCGCTCGCACCTGCTGAATCCCTCAAGCTCAAGAATATCTGCCCTGTCTGCAGGCGGCCGTTGACAGTCGGAGTCCTGCAGAGGGTTGAGGAGCTCGCTGAAAAAGACAGGCCTGAAGGCTATAGGCCAAAGCAGCAGTATTCTTATTACAGCCTCATCTCACTCTCAGAGATCATCAGCCTAGTCCTCGGCAAAGGGGTTGCGACAAAAGAGGTCTGGAAGGAATATTACACTATTTTGAAAGCAGGAAAGGACGAGCTTGATGTGCTCCTCAATCTTCCGTATGAAAAGCTCAAAGAGGTTACCAGCGAGAAGATCAGTCAAACCATCATTGAGAGCAGAGAAGGAAAGATGTCTGTGAAGCCAGGCTATGACGGCGTCTATGGTGTTCCGCTTATTGAGGGCGTGGAACCGAAGATAATGAGCGAGGATGGGAATGGAGAAACTGAAAAACCTCAAACTCAACCAGCAAAGAGCCAGAAAGGACTTGGTGACTTCTTCTGATCGTTTTATGATTTTAAAGTGGTTAAAAAAAAAGATTTATAAATCCCTCTCATTTCCTCTTCTGTATGCCACGACCGGATATAGTGACGTTAGAGCGAAGCGAAAGCCCGCTCATCAATCTCGGAGATGAATATGATGGCAGATTGATCTCTTACCGGGGGAAATTTCCTGAATGCCTTCGTGCCCTCCGCCAGAAGAATCTTGAAATCCTCACCCAGCGTGAAGACGCGATGATCATGATCCATCAGGGAGACCAGTTCTTGCCGCAGCAGGTGATTCATGGGGAAGGCATTGTCTTTTACCCTGACGGAAATGTGGTCATCACTGATCCGGCGCACAACCCGCTGCTCATGTATCCTGACAGGGCATTGACTATGAAAGAATTTTCCGACGAATTTTATCTTGACGGATCCTTGGCTTCGCTTGCTGAAGAGCTCCGTGACATTGCAAAGGATGACTTTGATGATGCGATCCAATCAGGAGCTTTTTTATGGAAACGAAAACGGAGAGCGAACTGGACCTATTCTGTCGATGAGTTCTTTAGGGGAGAAAAGAGTGCTCATTTCCTGTTCCAGGACTACACAGATAGAGTATATGCCATGCTCAAGAGTATGGAAAAGGATCACAGGCTTGACAGCATTCTTGATGGAGCTCCCTCGCGTGAATATGCGACAAAACCTGGCCAGAAGCCCTTTGTCAGGCCCCGGATCATCTATTTCAAGGACAAGAAACTTCACCTCGACAACAGGATATCAGTCGACTTCAGCATGTGCAGGGTTGTCGGGCTTCAACGCATTGAGAAGATACCTCCTGCGGTTTTGACAGAATTACAGAGCACTGTGGAACGCTACGGCACGCACTTCCAACAAGGAGTCCCTGTGGATCTCAACGGGAAGAAGTATTCCTTGTCGCTTACGCTTACTGAACAGCCAGAGAAGAAGTAATCCTGGTTTCTGTATTCTATCCTACAAGCAAGAGCACAAACATCACTGCAATCCCAACTACAAATCCCACTAAGTGTGTCGGTATCTTCTCCTTTCCGCAGACCTTGTGGATCTCAGGAATCAAGTCAGCGCTTGCGATGTAGATGAAATTGCCTGCTGCAAACGGCACAAGGAAGAGCGTCAGGTTCTGGATTCTGGTGCTGAGGAAGAATGCGAGGAGTGCGCCGAGCACTGCAGCCAGCGCAGTGAGAAAATTGTAGAGAATTGCTTTGTTTCTGGTGAATCCTCCATAGATGAGCACGCCGAAATCTCCCATCTCTTGAGGGATCTCGTGGAATATGACTGCGAGAGTCGTGTAAATGCCTATGGGGATGCTCACGAGGTAGCTTCCTGCGATGATGATGCCGTCGATGAGGTTGTGGAATGCATCACCTACAAGGTTCATGATGGCAAAGGGGTGCGGATGCTCTCTTGAAACGACGGTATGGCAGTGCCTCCAGTGGATGGACTGCTCAACAATGAAGGAGAAGACAATCCCGATAAAGATGTACATGGAGACCAAAAAAGGCGTGGTTGCGTTCTTGAACGCCTCGGGAATCAGGTGGATGAACGCATCTCCTAATAATGCGCCTGCAGAAAAGCTGACCAGATACAGGATGAGCTTTTTGAGGACGTTCTTCTTCAGGGAAAAGGAGAGGACTCCGATGAGTGAGAGTGCGCTGACAATGAAGACGCTGGCTAGGATATAGATGAATTGGAGGTGCATGGGCCATGCAGGGCATGACGTGGTTTTTAAATATTGTTAATTTTTTGGTGAAAAAGTTTAAATATGCTCTGGTTTTCCCCACAATCTTTATGGAAGGCTCATCCTATACCAATGCAGATCTTGCAGCTGATTACGAATGTGTGGCAAAAGCGCTCAATCTTCCCAAGAAAAAGTATGAGCAGGTCAGGAATGCCCTACTCTTTTATACAGGAAACGTTCATGAGCAGTATGCCCAGGAAGGCAGCCTTCTTGGTCTGGATATTTCTGGAGTTAGTGACCAGGAAAACACCTGCTTGAGATTATCCTTTTCAATGGTAAGGAGGATGCCATTGATATCCTGATTGATGATTATGAGACAGAACCTGTTGCCGTGACGAAGAAAACAAAAGCACGGAAAGACAGGTTTATGGAGTGGTAGATCGCATGGCAACAAGGATAATAGCGTATACGAACAAGGAACTCGCAGACGAGTATTACCGGTCATTTCGTCATGATTTTTGCTTCAAGTATACCAATCGGAAGTTTATCATAAGGAATATCCTTGAGGCTGCTGTCGATATCCCGCAGTTCTATCGTAATCAGGGAAGCCTCCAAGGACTCAAGGTGAGCGGGATCGGGCCAAAGACGATCTCTGTGCTTGAGAAGATCCTGGAGAAAGAGGTTGCGAAGCGGGGAAAGGGTGGGAAGAGTTGATTTTATTTTTTTCCAAAACTGTTTTAAACAGCAGCAAATCCTATCCTTCCATGCCAGACGAGCTCATTGATATCTTTGACGAGAACAACCAGTTGACAGGCAAACAGCTGTTGAAGAGCTTTGCGCATAAGAAAGGCCTTTGGCACCGTGCAGCACACATTTGGATCTACAATTCAAGAGGCGAGATTCTTTTGCAGCTGCGCCAGAAAGGCAAAGTGTTCTATCCAGACCGCTGGGATATCAGTGCGGCAGGCCATGTGAGCGCTGGCGAGGAGCCGATTGTTTCAGGCTTGCGTGAGCTGGAGGAAGAGCTCGGGTTGAAAGTGAAAAAGAAGGATCTGGAGTTCTTGAAAATCAGGAAAGTGATCATCAGGTTCAGGAAGATCATCAACAAGGAATTCTACTACATTTACCTCTTGCGCTATGATGGCCAAGCTGAAAACCTGCGCATCCAGGACAGCGAGCTTCAGGAGATCAGGTTCTGGACTCCCCAAGAGATCAAGAAGGAATTGCATCTGCACCCTCGGAAGTTTGTGCCGCATGGAAAGTATTGGATGGATATCATTGGTGAAATTAAAAAGAGAGTAGACTAAGTTTTATTATATTCAAATCAGTATTGATTTTTCTTCAGAAGGCTCTGAAAGACCATTTTTTTTCGCAAATGCAACTGCCTCTTCCCGTGTGGCATTGTACACGCGGCCTTCTACTCCGTCAGAAACGATATGGATATATGGCGAGATCTCGTCCATAGGCAAGTCGAACTGTGGTATTGTTAGTAGCTCTTCTGCTAGCCCTAGAGATGCTGCCATTTCAAATCTGTCCATATGATAGCGTTCTTTGAAATCATCAGGAGGCCTTTGCACAGACCTGTTGACAACGCAGAGGATGCCTCGTTCGTGGGCGATAGTCAAGGCATGTGTGCCTGGGAATGATTCTTCAGTGAGCACTATCGCTTTCTTCTTTGGAGTAAGAGAGTCATAATCTTTCCTAGGCTTCTTTCCTTGCAATTGGTAAAAAAACGTGAGTTCTTTTTCAAATGTAGCCTTTGTCTTTTCCAGCATGGATGTCACATATGCATAATGGTCTGGCTCAGGAGGATCCCAGCCATTTTCAGCATCCGCAGTAGAACGCCAGGGTCCGATATACTCCCCAGCGCTCATAACATACTCGGCAATAAGAATCGGGCTTTTTTTCGGAAACGTGACAGTGATATCAGATATTCCCTGCAATGGCCTGATCTGCACAAGTGAAGGAGGAAGAATCATGTCTTGTTTTCCCTGAAGAGGACCCGGCAGATACATCACAAACTCGATATCGCATTCTTTTCCGTACCTCCTTTTAATATTTTCGACTAAGGGCATCAGGACTGTCTGGAGCGAATGGATATTGTCCATGCAAGCATCTGAAGATTGGAAGAGCACTCGATAGATACCGCCAGAGAGATCATCGTCGGGATTGAATTTTTTATAAATAAATCGTGCATGAAGCACGCCTTTTTTTGCACCCTGCACAGCAGCTCCCCGCTCAAATGACCAAGATACAGGAATGATATCTTTTCTGCCAGGCATGCGTGAGAAC
>JAZDID010000123.1:0-3068 GCA_043805315.1 Nanobdellota archaeon
CCTGTGCAGCTGCATGCGATCCCTGACTTCTCATTCGCTGAAGAGATGTCCCTGAACATCTCGAACTTCTTCACAGACCCTGACCAGGACAACCTTTCTGTTTCGCTCGAGCCAAACCCATACATCAGGCTCAAGCAGAGGAATGAGAAGATCACCTTTTTTTCGACAGGGTTTCCCGGCCGCTACCATCTCTCTCTCAGAGTCAGCGACAGCACGTCTGAAATAGGATCAAATCCCTTTACCATCACAATCCTGAACACCTCTGAAGACCTGCTCAACCATACCATTCTGCAGGGGCCTGTTGAGTTCGGAGCGCCTGTCGTATGGACACAGGTCATCACTGTCCAAAACACGGAAGAGACCACTCTGGAAAAACAGATAGTTGTCGATCTTCCGAAAGCTGCGCGCCAGCTTGAATTCAGCGAGCGCGGCAGGAATCTGAGCTTTGGCCAGGAAGCGCTTAGCATATCCGCAGTCCTGGAAGAGAGCATTCTGTACTTCTTTTCTGATACGTTTACTCCTGGGGAGATCAAAAGCTTTTTTTTCACCTACGAGACACTCGGGCCGATAAAAGAAGAGACAAATGTCTCTGCCTACACCAAGATCATCACAATCTCATCTGAGACAAACTACACCAACTTCACTGCCTACACAGACATTGGAGGCTATCCTGAAAAAGCCATTCACCTATACTGGCTCAGTGAGAGAGGGAAAATATTAGTTGAGAATGTCACCTACGTTGATTATGAAAACGATTCCCTGGTTGACCGCATCGAGTGGACAGTTCCGCATTTGTCCAACCGCTCGTATGAGCTCGACATCGTCATCCTGAACGTGCAGAGCTACCCGCAGGTCGGCGGAACATGGACAGTCCGCTTCGAGACCATTGGCGAGGCGAACCTGACCATAACAGCGTCAAACGGGACAACATACAACATGACGCCGAACGACCTGACGCCGCTCGAATTGACGTGCAATGGGACAATCCTTGATTACGCGTGGCTCAACGCCAGTGCAGTCAGCTATCCTCATTACTCCTGCACCGGCACTGGCTCTTGGACAGTGCAGGTGAATACGCAGGGCAGCCATCATCAGGAGTTCACTTTCGGAGGTGTACAGGCGTGGGCGCATAACCTTGCCAGCAGCGGGATGAACAAGAATCTGAGTACAGCAAGCAATGCAAGCTTTCTCGGCTATAAAGGAGGTGATTGGGCAGGCTATAGTGTTGCTGGCGTGGGAGATGTGAATGGCGATGGCTTTGATGATTTTGTGGTCGGTGCTCCTGGAGATGTCCAGGGTGGGAATGCCAATCAAGGCGCGGCATATCTTGTTCTCGGAGGGCAAGCAGTGAGCATGAACAGCAACCTCAGCACTCTTGCGAACGGAAGCTATGTCGGTGAGAGCGCAGGAGACCTCTTAGGATTTAGTGCTGCGGGTATTGGCGACGTGAACAAGGACGGCTTTGATGATTTTGTGGTCGGCGCTCCTGGGAATAAGGAATGCTGCGGCACAAGCCCTGGTCAGGTCTATCTTGTTTTCGGGGGTCAGGCCTGGGGATTGAACAGGAATATTAGTGTCTGGTCCAATGGTTCGTTTTGGGGAGGCGATAGTGCAGACCAGGCGGGTTTTAGTGTTGCTGGCGTTGGTGATGTGAATGGTGATATCTTTTCTGACTTCCTGATCGGCGCGCCGAATGAGCAGGGAGGAGGAACCAGCAGAGGCCAGACCTATCTTGTATTAGGAGGTCAGGCCTGGTCCATGCACATGAGCGTGAATAACAGCAATGGAAGCTATACTGGTGCTGTAAATGCAGACCTGTCCGGGAGCAGAGTTGCAGGTGTCGGTGATGTCAACAAGGATGGTTTTGATGATTTTCTCATCGGCACATATATGTGGGGTGCAGCTATTACTGCGGACAAGGGCATGACGTATCTCATACTCGGTGGCCAGGCATGGGCGACAGGAAGGTTGCTCACCACGACAGCAAACGCGAGCTATGTCGGAGAGGACACCTATGATTACCTTGGCTGGGATGTCGCTGGGGTCGGAGATGTGAACAGCGATGGATTTGATGATTTCATTATGGGCGCGTTTCGTGATGAAGTGCCGACTGCAGAGTATGCAGGCCAGGCTTACCTGATTCTCGGCGGTCAGGCCTGGGGGATGAACAGAAATGCAGGAACAACCGGCAATGCATCCTATTGGGGAGAGACCGGAAATGACAATTCCAGCCGATCCATCGCAGGTGTCGGTGATATCAATGGTGACGGCTTTGATGATTTTGTCATCGGTGCTCCTAATGATGAGGAAGGAAGCCAGCAGGGAGCAGGCCAGGCATACCTTGTCCTCGGCGGTCAGGGCTGGGTCATGGACAGGAACCTGAGCAATGAGTCCAATTCCTCGTTCTGGGGTGAGGATGGGACGGATTTTGCCAGTGCAGGCATTGCAGGCATCGGAGATTTTGACAAGGATTCTGCGTATGATTTCGTGATTGGCGCTCCTGGTGACGAGCAGGGAAGCGGCAATGCGACAGGCCAGACCTATGTCCTTTTTGGCGACAGGAAGACGCCTCCACAGTCAGTCATGTCAATAGATGTCAAGTCTGACAGCACGTACAGTTCCAGCGCCAACACGATAAATGTTTCGAGCACAATCTACGTCCAGCTCAGCGGAACTGACGGGGATCCGCTTGTGGTGGACAGCATACTCTTGAACGCCAGCACGACTTCTGATACGAGGGGAATAGAATTTCTTGCAGTCGAGACAGCAGTTAATTCAGGCACCTATCGCGGCACGTTCTATCTTCGCAACACGAGCGCCAACAGGCAGTTCAAGAAGCTGTTTGGCTTCTCAGGAGACACCCTCACCATTTCGCTCCTGAATGGAAGCGCTGTTTCAGAGAACATCTACATCAGCGATGCCTGTTTCCAGGTCAATGAGACATTAGTTGTCAGCTCTGTCATCTCCTGCGCTGATTCCGTCATTCGCGTCACAAACCTCACCATCAACAGCGGTGGCAAGCTTTTCCTCAACGGTTCCAACCTCACTGTTGACGGACCAACGCTGGT
>JAZDID010000124.1:0-5136 GCA_043805315.1 Nanobdellota archaeon
CCATGCGCCTGCTGAGAACTCGCCATTTATTAATCTTTCGCGAACTGAGAGGATTTGATAACATCTTTGTGCAACCATGCACGACCGACCTTTTGTGTGGATTGTGCCCGCCCCTGATCTTTTCCAGATTGTGCCCACTCACCATTTTTTCTGGATTGTCCTCACCCTCCGCCCCCCTCCACCACCCGAGGATGTGCAACAGAATGCTTTGACATTGTTGGCAGTCGGCTGGGTTCAGCAGTCATATGTTCCCACCCGCTTCCCCCAACCTCCACCCGTGGATGTGCGACACAGAATATTCATATCCACAAAACATGACGACCAGAGTACGAGTAGGTTGAAAACGTCCAATCTTTCCAGAATACAATCAAGGCGGGCTAGTGAAGTTCGTCCCACAGAGAGTGCCAGAGATGTTCAACTCTGAGTATCCGAACCCGACGCGCGCGTTGTCCGATGAGCCGACTGTGATAAGCCTGCCGTTCTGGTCAATGACAAAGATGCAGAACTTCGAGTTGATGTTGTTCTCCCGCATGAACTTCTCCGGGTCAGAGTTAAAGCAGCGCTCGAGCTTCTCCGGATCGATCTCATTGTCCTTCATGAACGCACAATCCCCAGAGCCGAGCTGGGTGTTGATCTTGTCGCCGATGTATTTCCCACTTGACTTGAGATCAGCAATGTCTGCCTTGGGCTCGCGGACAAGCAGCGTGTAGAAGATGGCGATGATAAGGATGAAGATCACCACTGCGATGATCAAGTCGATAGACCATGTTTGGGCTTTTTTATCTTGCACGAGTCCGCACCCCTTTTTCTGATAAGAAACCTCTACACGCTGGCATTTATATATTTTTTGATTTTTGCCTGAGAATAATCTTCTCAACCTTGCTTTTTATCTCATGCACCCTTTTTTCTGTCTTTCCTTCAATCCTGAGCCTCATCACCGGATCTGTATTGGAAGGGCGCATCGTGAACCAGACATCTCCCATATCTATCGAGACGCCATCAAGATGAGTTATTTTGCCGGCACTGAACTCCTCTTCAATTCTTCTTAACACACTGTCTTTGTCTTCAGTCTCATAATTGCATATCTCAGTAATTTTGTATTTTTCATATTCCTTTGCAAGAGCGGAGATTGGCTTCTTCTTTTCCTTCAGCATCTGGAGAACTTTCAGGGCTGCATAGATTGCGCTGTCGCAATAGTCAAGTTCTTTGAAGAATGCATGGCCAGATGCCTCTGCACCAAAGACGGCACTGTTGTGAAGCATCGTGTGGAAAATAAAGGTGTAGCCGACGCGCTCAAAAATGACCTTTCCTCCCTTTTCTTCAAGTATCTCTTTTACTGCCTTTGAAGTAAATATGTCAAATACAAATACTGCGTGAGGGACTTCTGTAAGGTATTTCTCTCCTATCAATATCTTGACGCTGTCAATACTCACATCATTTCCCTGCTCATCCAGAAAGATCGCGCGATCCTCGTCAGGATCGATGATGACCCCGAGGTTCGCCCCTTTTTCCTTCACGACCTTACTGAGTTGGACACGTGATTCTTTCTTCAGCGGATTGGGATCATGGTTCGGGAAATTGCCATCAGGCTTTTCATTAATGAGGAGAAATCTGATTCCCAAGCGTGAGCAGATCTCTTTCACTGCCTCTCCTGCAGCGCCGTTCGAAACATCAACAGCAATCGTGAGCCCAGCATAATCTGCCTTTGCTTTTTTCACGACGAAATCATAATACGTTGACCGGAGATCTTTCTCAGTGACGCTTCCTTTTTTTACACTCTTGAAATATCCTTTTGTGAAAATCCCTTGGATATCCTTAATGCCAGTGTCATAATTAATGGGCAGACCTTTTTTTCCATACATCTTGAACCCGTTATACTCTTTTGGATTATGCGATGCAGTGACAATGATGCCTCCATCAAATTTTTCGCTCAAAAAATGAAGCATAGGAGTTGTGCACATACCTGCGAATATGATATCCGCGCCTTGGTCAGCCAAACCTCTTATAAGCGCCTTGCATAGGCTGGGAGAAGAAAGGCGAGCATCATGGCCAACCACGATTTTTTTCGCTCTTGTGAACTGAACATAAGACTTTCCGACTTTATACGCTATCTCTTCATCTAATTCTTTCTGGTAAATTCCCCTGATATCATATGCTTTGAATATGCTCATTGGCGTTCACCTTTATTTTCTAGTGGATTTTTCTCTTCCCAAACCCCTTCCAGTTCTCGATCGCGTGCTCATACCTTTCCAGCGTGCCGGTGTCAAACCATTGGCCAGCAAACGGATAGCCGAAGAGCTTGCCCTGCTTTGCGAGCACGGGAAACACATCCTTCTCAATGCTGCAATAGCCCTTCGGAATGAGCTTCAGGACTTCTGGCTCGAGGATATACAGCCCGGAGTTGATCAGATTCGAAGGCGCCTTGCCCTTCTCGGGCTTCTCGATGAATGCCTCAATCCTGTTCCCTGTCAATTTCGCGACACCATAATTCGATGGGTCCTGCACAGTCGTCAAGGCAATAGTCGCGACACCCTTGTTGTCCTTATGGAACTTGTACATGTCATACAAATCAATATCTTTCAATTCATCGCCATTGCAGAGCACAAAGCTGCCGGTGATAAAGTCTTTCGCAAGCTGGAGAGGGCCTGCAGTCCCGAGAGGTTCTGTCTCTTCCACATACGTGATGTTCACTCCGAGCTTCCTGCCATCCCCAAAATGCTCCTTGATCTTGTCTCCCTTGTAGCCGATGGAAAGGATGATGTCCTTGATCTCGAATCTTGCCATGAGCTCGATGTTATGCTCGAGGATCGGCTTGCCCTGCACAGGAACAAGAGGCTTTGGGATTTCATGCGTGATAGGTTTGAGTCTTGTTCCCTTTCCTCCTGCAAGGATGATGGCAAGCTTCGGCCTATTGTCACCAAAAGCTTTCAGGAGCATGAGCTCGACTGCATGGCTCCTGTTCTTCACCGAAGAGCCGTCGATCATGCTGTCTATCTTCCTCATCAGCTCCCGTTCAATCGTGAAAGTGGCGCGCTCTTTCATCAAGAAAGCCACAAGCAGGCACTTATATATAAAGCTTGCGGAAAAGTATGAGGAAGTATGATGATGGAATCCTGCTCTGTTTCCTGCGCCGGGAAGTGGTACACAAATAAGAATTTCAATAATCAGATTTTCATAAAAATTTATATATGTCATAAACTTCTGCTCTTCATCATGCCAAAAATAGCAATTGACGTCGTGCTTCTTCCTCCTGAAGAGATCATGGAACGGGCAATTGCAATCAATGGCAATTTGAAAGAGGACCCTATACAGCTCAACAAAAGAAACTGCCTTCCGCACATCTCGTTGTGCATGGGTGTTGTCAAAGAAGAAGACTTGCCAATCGTGAAGAAACTCATCACTGAAATAGCATCATACCATTCCAAACTCTCCTTGACGATAGGTCGCATCAACAGGGAACAAACAACATTTGACATTAAAAAGACTGATGATTTACAGAAATTGCATGAACACATAATGACTGCATTATCTCCGTATTTGTCTTATGACGCCACAACGCGCATGTGCTATTCCCCTCCTCCTGTCGTCGAAAAGACAGTGTTTTGGATAAATAATTACAGGGAAAAATCGAGCTTTGCGAATTATTTCCCCCATATCACATTAGGAATCTCTAACGTGACCGACAAGAAACTTGACATACGCTTTACAGCATCAACGCTTGCTCTCTGCCACCTCGGGAATTATTGCACATGCCGAAAAATACTCCATGCTGTCCACCTCACATAAATTTTGAAAAGTTGCTCTCATAATCCGACGAAAAACTACCCATCGCTACCTTTTTAAACCATCCCTTCCTCCATCACCGCATGCACGAAGCGCTGCTCTACAAGCAATTGGAGAAAAAGAAGGTGCGGTGCACTGCCTGCAAGCAGCACTGCCTCATCCTTCCTGGCCAGACCGGCATCTGCGGCGTCAGGCAGAACAAGGAAGGCAAGCTCTATCTTCTCGTCTACGGAAAGGCATCTGCAGTGAACACTGACCCTATCGAGAAAAAACCGCTCTTCCATTTCCTGCCCGGCAGCAAGATATTCTCTCTGGGCACTGTCGGATGCAATTTCAGCTGCAGCTTCTGCCAGAACTGGGACCTGTCCCAATCGACCAAAGAGCTCAAGAAGCGGTTGGCAGCAGAGGGCAAGCACAAGGGCATGGATGTCGCGCTCGGAGAATTAGGGTATGAGCTGCCTCCTGAGAAAATCGTCGAGATCTGCGGACAGCAGCGCATCCCGAGCATCGCCTATACCTACAATGAGCCTGCCATCTTCTTCGAGTATCTCTATGACACTGCCAAGCTCAGCCATGCACAAGGCATCAAGAACGTGCTCGTGAGCAACGGCTATGAGTCAGACATCGCGCTCGAGAAGCTCCGGCCGTACATCGCTGCGATGAACATCGACCTGAAATCATTCAGCGAAACCTTCTACACCAAACTGTGCAAGGCCAAGCTCAAGCCAATTGTAGAGACCATCAAGAAGGCGCACGAGTTCGGCATCTGGATTGAGATCACGACCCTCATCATCCCTGGCCAGAACGATTCTGACAAGGAACTCGGGCAGATCGCGCAGTTCATCGCAAGCATTGACACAAACATCCCCTGGCACGTCACTGCCTTCCATCCTGACTACAAGATGCTGCAGGTGCCAACAACAACATACGCCTCCCTCATGCATGCACACGGCATCGGGAAAAAGGCAGGCCTGAAATTCGTCTACGTCGGCAACATCCTCGACGAAGAGTACTCCACCACCTACTGCCCGAACTGCCAAACTCCGCTGGTCCGCAGGAACGGCTTTCACATCACGGTCAAGGATTTCAGCAGCGGCGCCTGCACAAAATGCGGAGAGAAGATCCCCGGCATCTGGGAATGAGCATGGTTTCCCAACAAGAAAAAAAGCAATTGCTTGCCGCGGCGAGGAAAGCCATCGAAAGCAGAGGGCATAACAGCGTCCAACATACAGGAATTCCTCCCTCCCTCAAGGAAGCGCACGGCGTGTTCGTCACGCTCACTATCAATGACGAGCTGCGCGGCTGCATCGGCTACCTCCTCCCTGAACAGGGGGTGTTCGACGCTGTTATCAC
>JAZDID010000125.1:0-22082 GCA_043805315.1 Nanobdellota archaeon
GCAGTATGCACCGACGCTCTTGATGGAAAGCCCTGAAGCATTGGCTATCCTCAGCCATCCTCTCCGGAAAAGGATCCTTGAGATCTTAGCCAAAGAGCCGAGGTATCCTGCAGAGCTTGCGAAGATCATGAAATTGCATGAGCAGAAGGTCTATTACCATGTCAAGCAGCTCATGAATGCCGGTCTTTTAGAGGTTGTGGAGAAGCAAGAGATAAGGGGCACGATCGCGCGCAAGCTTCAGCCAAAATACCTCAACTTTTCCTACTCGCTGTCTGATGAGTGGAAAAGCATGCGCCAGTTCCATAAAAAAGAAAAAACTGTATTGCACGAGTTTCTCGAGCCGTTCATCAAGGACGGAAAACTGGACTGCAGGATCGTTGTCGGAAGCCCTGACCTGCACGGCCCGTACAAGGCCAGCGCGCGGGACGGGCACTATGCAGTCGATCTTGCGCTGTTCTTAGGCCAGTATTGCGAATTGTCGAAAGATTTTTCTGTCAAGCTTGATGTCGATGTCAAGAATGAGAAGGCAGAAGAGAATAATTTGATTGTTGTCGGCGGACCTGGCACGAACCTGATCACCCAGGAGATCAATGCATTTGCGCCAGTCAAGTTCAATATCCACGAGAGCGAGCACGGTTTTTTATGTTCTGGCATTGAAGGGAAGAAGAATTATGCTGGCGAGACAGACGGCATCATCGTCAGGATGCCCAACCCATATAATAATGAGAAATACATATTATTGTTTGCAGGCTTCAGGTGCATCGGCTCAAAGACAGCAGTCATGGGATTAACACAATTCACCTCGCTCATCCTGCAAAGATTCTCAGGCCAGAAGAGCTTTGGCTGCGTTGTCCGCGGGTTTGACCTGGACGGAGACGGGAAGATTGATAGTGTGGAAGTGATGGAGTAGAGATGTTTATGTTTCTATCTCACTCGCACGCACTGGCTTGATCAGGATGCCGTCAGGCCGCTTCTCAAAAATACCATAATCTCCTGTCTTGATATCGAATTCTTTGCTCACCTGGCCAGGCACTCGTATCACGAGCGAGTCACCGACCACTCCGAATTTCCGGATGAGTTTCCGTTTTCCAGTCTTTATGTCGAACTTGATCAGCTCGCTTGAGGTGAAGTATTCTTCTCCGCATTTCGGGCACTTCATACAGTTCAGCGTGACTCCTTCCTTAACGCATTTCGTGGCCTTGACGTCAGTGCCGCACTTGTAGCATGTTTTCATGAATTTTTTCATTTTCCCTCCGGTTTTTTCGTGATTGGCTTGACATGGATGAGAATGACCTGTTCGTGCTCAACACATGAAAGGCAAAGATATTTTCCTCTGAACAGGTAAAATACATTGTATTTGTTCTGCCGTTTTGATACCAGGACATGCTCCCCTTTCTCAAGCACCTCCAGGACAAATTCAAGCGGTTTTCTGAGCCTGCCGAATTCCTCCTTGAAGTGCCAGGTGAAGACGAGCAGCTTGCCTTTCCAATGGAATTCTTCGAATATCTTTCTCACCTTATAGATATCTAAAGTATTTAATAGATATTTATATACTTTTTGGTTTTAAGGAAGGCATTCTTTTGTGATTCTGACGTATAAGAGGAAAAAGAAGATATATGCATCATAAGAAAGAGCAATTTGAATTTCCTTTCTGAAGTCATTTACCAATAAAAATACGAAAGATTTAAATATAATTAATAATTCTTGACAGTTAGTTAATAAAAATTAACTGTGAATTTCATTGGAAAAAGTAACTTTCGCAGTGAATCAATAAAGGTGTTCATCAATGAACGCAGCGTTGAAAGCAGTCCTCGCCACCATGCTGAACAAGCATTACATCGGCGGCAAGCACATTCCGGAGGATAAAATAGTGAAATCAAAGACGCAATGGCTGCAGAAACATGAACTCGACGAATTTGAAACTGAATACAAGCAGGCAGTAAATAGCGAATTGTTCATCCGATTGAAGAAAAGGACGGGCAAAGGTTCGGATTGGCACATCAGCCTGAATCCGAGGAAGCTGAAGGAAATTTACGAGATGATAAAATGAAAAAAGGTGTGAACATGGGAGAAACAGGCGCGTTTTGCGAAGTGTACGGGAACACGATCAGGAACCAGGTGCTTGAGTATTTGCTTGAGAACAAGGATTTGGACGTCGCTGTTGGCGACATGGCGAAAGAATTGAGGATATCCAAGCCGAAAGCATATGAGATCATCAGTGATTTCGAGAAAAAAAAATACGTCAAGAAATCACGCATTGTCGGAAAAACGCGGCTTTATCTCTTGAATAAAGAAAGCAAACGTATAAAGCTGTTCTTGCGAGATTTCATGGAGTGCTTGCGGTTGGTTTCTGAAGAGTATGCTGAAAATGAGAAAAATACTGCGGTGAAGAAGAACGGGAAAAAACAAGTAAGCCGTACGTTTTTGAACGGAAGCGAAGCACAAGGAACAATGTCAGGAGAAGCTCACTGACATTTCTGAGAAAGCATGAGGAGTTTTTCAATTGAGTTCCAACAGCTTCTCTAGTGGCGGGAATTCCTTGTACTGCTGGTTGAAGCTGTCAGAGCCCATGTGGCCTTCGCCGTGACGAATGATCGCGTTCTTCATACCTTCTTTAGCGCACAGTTATTTTTATAAAGTTTGCTGAAGTTTCCCCACTGCAACCTCATCCACTCTCAGCAGCCTGTCCAGAGTGATGCTCGGGCCGAAATAATCCTTCCGGATGACACTCTTATGCTCTTCTGCCATCTCATTTGCCCTTGCCTCAGCAGCTTTCTTGCTCTTGTACTGTGCTCTGTCTATAGAGAATCCGTACTCGATATGATGCGGCTCGGGGTCAGGCATCCAGCACCCTCCGTCGAACATGTTTGCCCTGACAGTATAGGTGGCGAGATAGTTCTGTAGCATATCTTATCTCAAGCGCGTCTTGTTCTTATGCTTTGCGGTCATGCAATCTCGATGTGAAATAGTATAGAACAGAAAAGATATAATAGAAAAACAAGAAAGAAAAAAAAAGAAATTATACCTTATAGATCAAGTCATGTTCCTTGACAGGCCCGGTGACTTTCATCCCGATGTCATCCCCTTTCTTTGCTTCAGGGATGGATTCGTGCTCGATCTGCATAGAGTGCACTGTCATCTCAAAATCTGTGGTGTGACCCTTGATCCTGATCCTATCACCGACCTTGATCTGACGGAGGACCTCGACCACTGCGACCTGTATATGGTCATAGTAGTGCGTGATCCTGCCGACTGGCTCTGGCATTGCCTCTTGGACAGGCAGTACAGCCTTCTTCTGGAGAGGCATTTTTAGCTTCATCGGCTTTGCACTTTTTTTCATGAGTTTTGGCTTTTTCGCCTTTTTCACGGCTTTCTTCTTCACTATCTTTTTCATCGGCTTCTTGATTTTCGCCTTTTTCACGGCTTTTTTCATGGCTTTTCTCATGACCTTTGCTTTCTTGACTTTTCTCACTGCCTTAACTTTCTTGAGCTTTGGCTTTTTGGACTTTGATTTCTTTGGCATAAATGATCACCCCAATGCAGGTCTTTAATGGGGTTGATTATTTAAATCTAGTGGAAAAGCATATTAACTACGAAAATTCACCCTACTGCATGGCTAAAAAGCAGAGATTGCTCCAGATTTTGATGAAATCAGGAAGATTTGACAAGATTTACAGTGCAAAGCAGGCTATTTTTGCTGGAAAAATCAAGGTAGATGATAAAATGACCACGAATCCTGATTTCACGTTCAATCCAAGGACGCACAAGGTGTTTTTTGAAGGAAAAGAGCTCAAGACAGAGCTGGTGTTGAGATACTTTATCTTGAACAAGCCTCAAGGATACAGCTGCCAGAAAGGCGAGCAAGCTAAAAAGACAGTGTATGAGTTCATTCAAAAGCTTCCTGGTTTGGATGAGCAGGAGAAAAGGTCTTTGCATCCTGTAGGCAGGCTGGACGAGGACACTGAAGGTTTGCTGATCATCACCAATGACGGCAAGTTGAGTTCGAAGATATTGCGGCCTGAGAAAGAGATTCAGAAAACATATTACGCGATTGTCCATGGTTTTCTTGAAGACAAATCTATTTGGAAGCTCAAGTCAGGAGTCCGTGTTGATATAGGTGACAAGATGCGGGATGAATTCTATGTCACAAAGCCAGCAAAGATCAAGCTCTTGAAGAGGAGCAGGGAAAAGTCATTTCTTGAGCTGAGAATCACTGAAGGCAAGAAGCGCCAGGTACGCAAGATGCTTGCTGCTGTCGGGAACAAGGTTTTGTTCTTGAAACGGATCGCGATCGGAAAGCTAGAGCTTGGAGAGCTGAAGCTTGGGGAGATGCGGGAAGTTACAAAGGAGTTTTTGGAGAAGAAATTATCTTAAGAGAGTTACAAGCTGCGCTGAATAAGTCTCATGCTTGTTGTGAACCCTTTCTGACGCATATATTTTTAAACCTGGAGCACTCACAGCAATGAATGAATGGCACGGCGACAAGGAAAGTCGAGGGTGGCAAGCTCGTGCGGATAGATGTCAGCTTCGGCAAGTCGATACAGGAGGTAAGGATCACAGGAGATTTCTTCCTGCATCCTGAAGATACTATTCTTGAGCTGGAAAGAACCCTGTCCCATGCAGCATTGCCCTTGCAGAAGGAATTGCTTGAAAAAGATATCCAGGAAACCATTGCAAAGCATCATGCAGTTCTTATCGGTTTGTCTGCAGCAGACCTTGTCAGCGTGCTTGAGGAGGCGCTCAGATGTACCGCATGATTCAGCTCGCTGAATATTCCGCGTTTATGAACATGGCTCTTGATGAGGCGATCTGCGAAGCAGTCAGGCAAGGAGAAAGTCCATCCACCATCAGGTTCTACACCTGGAAGCCGAGCGCAATATCAATCGGATATTTCCAAGGCTTGTTGAATGAGGTAAACATTGAGGCGTGCAGGCAGGCAGGTGTGGACATCGTGCGCAGGATGACTGGCGGCGGTGCTGTCTACCACGACACCAATGGAGAAGTCACCTACAGCATCATCGGCCCAGTGGATGATTTTCCAAAAGACATCATAAAATCCTACGAGGCAATCTGCAGTCATATCGTCACTGCACTCAAGAACCTTGGCATCAATGCGTACTTCCACCCGATCAACGACATTATTGTTGATGGCAGGAAGATCTCCGGGAACGCGCAGACCCGCAGAAATGGAATCCTGCTCCAGCACGGCACAATCTTATATGATGTTGATGTTGACCGGATGTTCTCGCTCCTGAAAGTTTCTGACCAGAAGATCGCTGACAAAATGATCCAGAGCGTGAAGAAGCGCGTCACAAGAGTCCTGGATTTTGGAGACATCTCAAAAGAGCGATTGGTCGAGGAGCTCGAGAAAGCCTTCTGCGAAGGACGGGAAGTCCAATACGGTTCATACTCAGAAAAAGAGCTTGCGAGGGCGAAAGAGCTCGCGAAGATACGATATGAGACTGATGAGTGGAATAGGATGCGGTGATTACATCTTGGTTGTCACGCTCTGAATATATGCACCGCTTTCCCCATCGTCGCCTCTGCAGCCTCCATCAGGCTCTCGGGCAATGTCGGGTGCGGATGGATCGTCAGCGCAATGTCGTCAAGCGTGGCAGCCATCTCAATGGCAAGTGTCGCTTCTGAAATAATGTCAGACGCGCCAGGGCCGACGCAGTGCATGCCTAAAATAAGTTTTGTATTTTTCTCTGCGACAAATTTGACGAATCCTTCTGTCTGGTTGAGTGTTAATGCACGTCCGAGCGCTGAGAATGGGAACCTACCGACCATAGTCTCATGGCCTTTTTTCTGCGCCTCTTCCTCTGTCATGCCCACTGACGCGATCTCCGGGTCATTGAATACCACAAAAGGGATCACTTTGTTGTCAAAAGCGCTGGGCAATCCGCAAATCACTTCTGCAGCCACTTTCCCTTCGCGTGATGCCTTGTGCGCGAGCATAGGCTGGCCGATGACATCGCCGATAGCAAAGATGTTCTTTTCGTCTGTCCGCATCTGATTGTCAACAGCAATAAAGCCTCGCTCATTCACCTTGACGTTAGTATTCTCTAATCCAATGTCCTTGCTGTTCGGTGTCCTGCCGACAACAACAAGCACCTTGTCGCATTCCAGCGTATTCTTCGTGCCGTTCTCATCAATCTGCACGAATACCTTCCCGTCTTTCTCCTCCATTCCCAAAGCTTTGCTCTTCAGATGAGTTACGACATTGAACAGCGATATTCTCTTGGCAACAACAGAGACAATCTCTGCGTCAAGCCCTGCGAGCAGCCTGTCCAGTGCCTCGACAATGTGCACCTCGCTTCCTAATTTCCCGTACACAGTGCCCATCTCTGTGCCGATGTAGCCGCCGCCGATAATCACGAGCTTTTTCGGGATCTCTCCAAGTTCCAGGGCTTCTGTGGATGAGATCACATTGCCTCCAAATGGAAATCCTGGAATCTCTATGCTGGATGATCCTGTCGCGATGATCGCGTTCTTGAACTTGATGGTGTTCACGTCGCTTTTCCCCTCGATCCGTAATTCCTTGCTGCTCTTGAACACGGCCTTTCCCTCAATGACTTCAATGCCGTTCTTTTTGCAGAGAGTGGAGATTCCGTTCCCGAGTTTCTTGACGATCCCGTTTTTCCACTCGAGCATCTTTGCGATGTCCACTGCATAGTCTTTCACGTGGATGCCGATCGTCTCCATTTCCTTTATCTTATTCACATAGTCAGAAGCGTGGATCAAGGCTTTCATAGGGATGCAGCCGGTGTTCAGGCACACTCCTCCAAGTGTTTTTTCCTTTTCAATGATGAGCACATCCTTGCCCAGCTGTGCAGCGCGGATAGCTGCGACATAGCCTCCTGGCCCTCCACCTATCACCGCAACGTCTGTCTCTATAGTGAGCGATCCGACGACCATCTTAATCCATCTCCATAAACAGCAAGTCCGGATCTTCCAAGTGCTTGATAATCGTTTGTAGGAAGCGGCTGGCGTCAGCACCGTCCACAATCCTATGGTCAAATCCCAGCGAGAATGTGCAGAGCTTCCTGATCTCGACTTTTCCGTTCCGTGCAGCAGGCTTGTCCTTGATCGTGCCTATGCCGAGGATACTGACTTCAGGATAATTAAGCACTGTAGTGAACACTCCTGCGCCGATGTTCCCGAGGCTGGAGATCGAGAATGTGCTGCCGGTTATCTCGTCTCGGGTCAGCTTGTTCTCCCGTGCCTTCTGTGCGAGGATTCCAAGCTCTGCAGCGAGGTCCGTGATGCTCTTCTTGTCTGCATCCTTGATGACCGGAACAATAAGGCCGTCAGGGGTGTCTGTTGCGATGCCGATGTGGTATTTCTTCTTGAGGATGATTTCTCTCTTCTCCACATCAATGGCTGCGTTGAAATAAGGATGGTTCTGCAATGCAATGACCACTGCTTTGATGAAGAACGGCAGGTAGGTCAGCTTGATCCCTTTCTCTGCTAGCACTTGTTTCTCCTTCTCCCGAATAGCGACGAGTTCTGTGAGGTCTGCCTCGTCACTCACGGTGACAGTCACTGTTGCTTCCTTTGATTCCATCGTGCGCCTGGCGATCGCAAGCCTGCGCGCAGGCATCGGCACCCGTTCCTCACATTCATTCGGAATGCTGTAAGATAATGTTGACCGCGCAGGCCTTTGCAGAGAAGGAGTTGGCTGTATCTGCGTTGCCTTCTGCACATCCTCTCTGGTGACTTGGCCTAAAGGTCCCGCGCCTTTGACGGTCGTGATGTCCACGCCGAGCTCGCGGGCGTACTGCCTCGTCGCAGGCGTCGCGAGGACATCTTTTGCAGGCTGTTGTGCGATGTTCAGTGGGCGCTGCGGAGTGTATGGGATGGTTGGTGCAGGAGAGCGCACTGGTGCAGAAAATGGTGCGCGTGCTGGAGGTTGTCGCTGCGTACCAGATTGTCCGCCAAGTGAACGGTCCACATCCTCGATGGTGACATTGCCTTCTTTGCCTGATGCTGGCACAAGCGAGAGGTCTATTCCCGTTTCCTGCGCGTACTTGCGCACCGCAGGCATGGCCAATACTTGATTGTTAGATGCTGTGATGCCTTCTGTGGCCTGCTTTGATGGTGCGCGCTGTCCTGGTGCCGGTGCCTTCTCAACAGGTATACACTGTTCTATTGCGGGAACAGGTACTCCTTCTTTTTTCTGCCCGCTTTCTCCCATCTCAAGAATGCGCATGATCGGCTTTCCCACCAGCACAGTGTCTGTCTCCTTGTAGAGAAGCTTTTCCACTGTCCCTGCTTTCGGCGAGGGGATTTCCACGACTGCCTTGTCTGTCTCGACCTCTGCGATGTTCTGGTCCTGCTTGATGATATCGCCTTCCTTGACCAGCCATTTTATCAGCTTTCCTTCTACAATTCCTTCTCCGACATCCGGAAACTTGAACTCAAAGCTCATGGTTGATCTTTCAAAAGTTGAGTGCCTTACGCACACCCCGTAATACTCGGGTCATGTCTGGCAGGTAATAGTTCTCCATCGCGAACTGGGGGAAGGGTACGTCGTAGCCAGTCACTCTGACGACCGGTGCCTTCAAATAGAGGATGGCTTTTTCCTGGATCCGCGCAGCAATCTCTCCTCCCATGCCTGCTGTTTTTGGAGCTTCGTGTACCACTACTGCCCTGCCGGTCTTCTTGACTGACGTGAGGATCTTTTCTGTGTCCATAGGCCACAAGGTGCGCAGGTCTATGACCTCAATATCCACGCCTTCCTCCTTCATTTTCTCTGCTGCCTCAAGGCTCAGGCGGAGCATTGCTCCCCAGGAGATAATGGTTAGGTCTTTTCCTTCCCTGACGACTTTCGCCTCTCCGATGGGCACTGTGTACATCTCGTCAGGGACTTCTTCCTTGAATGACCGGTAGAGTTTCATGGGCTCAAGAAAGATCACCGGGTCAAGATCCCTGATAGAGGCTATCAAAAGGCCTTTGGCATCATACGGGCAAGAGGGCATCACAACTTTCAGGCCTGTGCAATGCACATAGAACGCTTCAGGACTCTCAGAGTGCAGCTCTAATGCACGGACTCCTCCTGTTGCTGGCGCCCTGATGACGATGGGTACTGTGAACGTGCCTGTTGAGCGCTGTCTGAACTGGCCCATGTGCTGCTTGATCTGGCCGAATGCCTGGTAGGTGAAGCCGCTGAATTGGATCTCGCACACTGGCTTCATGCCGTTGATAGCCAGGCCGACTGCAGCGCCGACGATGCCTGACTCTGCAAGCGGCGTATCAATGACTCTGTCCTTGCCGAACTGCGTGACCAGGCCGTCAGTGACTCTGAAGACGCCGCCGTCGACTCCGACATCCTCTCCGAGGACAACGACGCGTTTGTCCTGCTCCATTTCCTGGCGAAGGGCCTGGTTGAGCGCTGTGACCATGTTGATCTTTGTCATGCTGCATCACCCTTTGGCCGCTCCTTGAGCTCTTCCCTGAGTTCCTGCTCCTCTTCCACAAGGTCTGGAGGCATCTTCTCGAAGATATACTGGAACAGGTCGTCTGGCGGAGGCGGAGGGATCGCGAATGCCCTCTGCACTGCATCCTCAGTTTCCTTCTCCACTTCGTTTTGGACCCATGTTCCATAATCATCTGTCCACATGTTGTTCTTCTGGAAATGCAGTTTGAGTCTGTTGAGCGGATCCCGGGATTCCCAGAACTTGACTTCTTCCGGGTTTCGGTACTTGGTCGAATCGTCTGAGGTGGTGTGGTCTCCCATTCGATACGTGATGCACTCAATCAAGGTTGGTCCTTCTCCGCGCCGTGCCCTGTCTAATGCTTCTTTTGTCGCTGTGTAGACTGCAATCACGTCATTGCCATCAACCTGGATGCCATAAATTCCGTGGGCGATGGATTTCTGCGCAATGGTCTCTGACGCGGTCTGGAACTTTCTTGATGTTGAAATTGCCCACTGATTGTTCTGGCAGATGAATACCACTGGCGCCTTGTACAGGCCTGCGAAGTTCATGGCCTCATGCACGTCCCCTTCAGAGGTCGCGCCGTCTCCGAAATATGAGACAGCACAGGTTTTTTCTCCGCGCATTTTTGATGCCCAGGCGATTCCCATCGCATGCAGCGCCTGTGATCCGACAGGGATTGCGACAGGAAGGTCATGGCATCCTTTATCTGCCTTGTAGGCTCGTGTGTCTCCTCTCCATGCCTGGATGATCTTTGCTCGGTCAACTCCCCGTGTGAGGAATACTCCCGTCTCTCTGAATGAGGGGATCATCCAGTCTGTTTTTTCCATTGCCAGGGCGCTTCCGACTTGGGATGCTTCCTGGCCTTTGACAGACGCATACGTGCCTATCTTGCCAGCGCGCTGGAGCTTGAACAGCCTTTCGTCAAATGTGCGCACGAGTATCATGATGTGGTACATCACTTTTAAAAGATCTTCTGGCAGGTGCGGGTTGACGGTCTGGTCAATGGTGCCATTCTCGTCAAGAATCTGCAAGTATTCCACTTGAAAGGTCTGTATTATTTTACGCGGAATGCTCCCACCTCTTTTTTATGATATGCTGGATGAACAATTCTCCTGCCCTGTATGAACTCCTCACAAAAGGTCCGCTCGCAGTGTACAGGAATCCGAGCTCGTCTGCTTTTGCCTTGTACTTCTGAAATTGTTCTGGCAGTATGTACTCCTCAACCTTTAAATGCTTTGTCTTTGGCTTGAGATACTGGCCTAAAGTGAGAATGTCGCAGCCAACTTTCCTGAGGTCTTTCATTGCTTCCTCTACCTCTTCTGTATTCTCTCCCAGGCCGAGCATAATCGAGGATTTTGTGAAGATTCCTGGATCAATTCGCTTCACATTCTCAAGGACTTTGAGAGACTGCGCATACGTTGCCCGGAGATCACGGACTTTTTCCTGCAATCTCTTGACTGTCTCGATGTTGTGGCTGATCACGTCTGGCTTTGCATCTGCAATGACCTGCAGGCAGGAAACATCTCCTCTGAAATCAGGGATGAGCACTTCAACAATGGTTGTAGGGTGCTGGCGCTTGATTTCCCTGATGCACGCGGCAAAATGCCCTGCTCCCTGGTCTGGAAGGTCGTCTCTATCGACAGAGGTGACGACTGCATACGTCAATTTCATCTCACGGATGGTTTCGGCGAGCTTCCTCGGCTCATCCGAATCAAGGGACTGGCCTTTGTATGCAGTCTTGACTGCGCAGAACTTGCATCCTCTGGTGCACGTATCTCCGAGCACCATGAAGGTGACTGTCTTTGCCTTGTGCCAGCACTCTGCCATGTTCGGGCAGTTTGCTTCTTCGCACACAGTACGTAATCCCCTTGTCCTGAGGATCTCCTTGAATCCTGAGAAGTCAGTGTCATGTGCTGGCCTGATCTTGAGCCAGGACGGCTTCACCTGTGCTTGTAGGAGTTCCTGCACCACACTCACCCTCTTTTTACAAATTCATCTAGTTGAAGAAACCAAGGTGAGAGATGTATTTAAAGGTTGTGAAATGAAATTGAAAAATTAATGCTCTGCCCTTTTTCCCCTTCTGTCATAAATTAATGCGGAGAAAAATCTTAATCCTCGCATTTTGTACTGTATTTTTCCTCATCCAATACTCGATCGTTCTGGTTGGATATGACTAATGAGGCATCGTAAGTAGTTTTTGCACACAAGCATATCTTGCACAATCCTTGCGGTTCTGTTGGCTAATCGAAAAGTATTAAAAACAGTTCTCATTCCTGAGTGTTAAACATTTGGGGGGATTACTATTTACCAAGATACAGGTGTGTACATATCATCAGCAGTGCATTTGCCAAAGGCACCTCTGCAAGAGAATAATGATACGGTAAAGGATAAAGATACTCAGGTTAAGAAGCCCCTTAAGGTCAAAAAGCTCCTGCAGATTCCACAAGTGGGCCGGGTATTGAAGACCGCTGTTCTGACTGGCGCCCTCGCTGCTTTCGCAAGCACTGCTGGTGCGCAAGACCAAACGCCGACGCGGTGGGTTGACGTGCATCAGGAAATGCCCTGGCACGTGACGAGAGTGTATGCTGCAGGCAGCCTGTACAAAGGCATCTTTGAAGAGAATCCCTTCATGCTCAACGTGTCTTCTGGTCTCAACATCTTCCGCACAAGCCCGCAGAGTGGCATGGTCCTTTTTCCCCATGTGCGAATCATCGAGAGGAACAACAGAAAAGGATTCTATTGGGATAATTATGTCGAGGGGAGCATCGGCGTGGCCTGCACCCTCCCCAAGTTCATCATCAGCGCAGAAGGGGCATACCGTGAATCCTACGAGCAGGCAGGGAGTGACAGCCTCTTCTTCAGGGTCTGGGGTGGTTTCTTCGATGAATATACCACCCAACCTTTGCTCCGCTCTCGCCATGTTCCTCTCTCCTTTGGGCTCAGCCAGATCATCGAAGGGGAATACAACACGATCACCAAGAATATGACAGGCGACATGCGGACAGAAATATGCCTTAACCTCTTCAAGGCCTACGGTTTGACGCTCGGGCCTTTCTGCGCAGGCAAGTTCGTATACGACAGGGAAGGCATACCGTGGAACAGGTACAGCCAGGGATCCGTAGGCGGGAAGCTGCGCGCCGGACCCCTCACTTTGCTTGTTGAGCACGGCTACCGCGAGCCTTTGAAAACCCCGGGAGGGGGACAATACGATGCAGTCACCATCGCCTTCTGGAGTGCCTTATGAGAAGGAGGTGCAGAAAACAATGAATGTCCCGAAAAAAACCATCGTCGCGATCGGAGCCCACCCGGATGACATCGAGGCAGGGTGCGGAGGCGCGCTACGCAACCACATCAACCAAGGCTACAGGGTCGGGGCGCTCGTCCTCACAAAAGGCGAGCGAGGCGCACACCACCCGGAATCGACAGAGTGCGTCTCCTCACTCTCGTCGCTCGGCGTCCAACTCGAAGATATCCTCATCCTCGATTTCCCCGACGGAAAAGTCGCGGGGATTGAGGTCATCTCCGCCATTGAAGAATTCCTTGAGAGATATACACCTGACATCGTCTACTCACACACGGAACGGGATCGCCACCAAGACCACAGAAACACATACCTCGCGACAGCGGTCGCTGCCCGAAACACGAATACGCTCCTTCTCTACGAAGCTCCCTCAACCAGCTCTAAGTTCGAACCTCACCATTACGTTGATATTCGTTCCACCATCAACAACAAACTCGCAGCCCTCGCCCACTATACCTCGCAGCTGAATAAGGGAACGGTCCTCCACCTCGATTTTGTCAAGGCCCAAGCCATATACTGGGGGTACAAGAACACCTGTCGTAATAACACAAATGAAACCCCTTATGCTGAAGCATTTGAAATCAATCATAGCGTCGTGATACGATGAGACATGTCACACTCCCGGCAATCCTGGTAAGTTCTGCTCTCCTCTTCTCTGGCTGTGCAGGCGGGCCTGCAGCACAGCATCCGGATGCCGGCGTCAGCGCCACTTTTGACATGCGGACAGCGTACACACCGATCGAATGGCAGTTCGGAGATGATAATAAGTACGGCGGCTACACCGGCAGCAGAATTCAGCACTTGGAAGATTTGGTCTACACTGACAGGGATCCCCGGAGCATCCAGCTGACTGAGTGGGAGCTTCCTATCCTCGCCAAGCTCGTCCCTATCAAGCGGCTCATCGAGACCTATGCCAACAGGTTCGGCATCGACTCGGTCTGGGCGACCATGTTCTTCACCTACGAATCCCAGCTCATCCCCGCAGACCATAATACATTCTCTGATGACTACGGGCTCGGCCAGATCAAGAAGGAGAGTGAGAAGCTCGCCCTGCGCCTGGGGAGGAATACGACGAGTACCTACTTCACCCCTGACCTTAACCCTGAGAAGAGCATTTTTGACCCGCAGAAGAACATCATCATGGCCCTCCTCCTCCACCGGTACAACATCGAACAGTACGGATTGAAGAACTCTGATCAAGCCTATGCTGTCTACGTGCGAGGGATGGCTGGCCTCAATAGTGATGGCAGCTTGAACGACTTGACCAGAGACATCCTTGCAGGATTCCGCGCCAGGTACGGTGACTACGCCAACATCATCCCTCTCTTCAGGCTTGCGCCGGCGGCTGTGGATTCTCTGGCTGATCTTGACACGAAGATGCTCCTGCAGACCTACCACGCCGGCGGACCGCCCGAGAAGATGTATGCTGAAGAGCTGGAATATTTCTTAGGAGCCTTGGAGCGCAAGCTCGACGGCAGCGCACGCTCGGTCCTCACCTACGAGATCTGCGGCTCGTTCGCCATGACCCTTGATGATTCGTACTGCAGGAATGAGCTGCCCGCGTACCAGCGGCTCGCCAGGATTGAGAAACAACTCAATAAACTCGTGCAGCATCCTGATCTCAAGGAACGCGTCAAAGGAACTTCGAATCTTCTCAGAAGCAAACCAGTGAACAACTGAGTCTCATCGGCGCCGATGCTCACATTGTTCTTATGATCTCCCGTCAATCGAAAACCGACCACCCCCAGTCAGAGACTGGGGGCATGCTCGCCCTTCGGGCTCGGGTCGGTAATCAGCAAACCGCGGGTTTGCTGGTATTTCAACAATGTGTTGAAATTTTCTCGGACTATTCATTTTCCACTCGATGATTTCGTCGAGCGAATAACCACCAATCAACAAACCAATAGTTTGTTGGTGTTTCAATATTAATTGAAACATTCAAATAATGGTGGAAAACGAATATTTTATAATTCTTGTAGCACGCGCACAATGTGTTCGACCTCCTCGTCCTTGAGCGCAGGATAGAGGGGAATGGAAACACTTCTGCTGTACATCCGCTCAGTGTTCGGAAATTCATCTGCAGGGAGGTGAAAATACTGATGGAGGGGCTTGAACACAGGCCTCCTGCAATCAATCCCCTGTGACAACATCTCTTTGATGAACGAGTCAGGATCATCCACCAGCATCACGTACCTGAAGAAGACGCTCTCGCTTGGCCTATAGGGAAGTTCCACTCTCCCTTTCGCTGCATAATGGTATTGACTCGCAATCTTTCTTCTTCTCCCGATAAAATCATCCAGCCGTGCGAGCTGGCTCCTTCCCAGCGCAGCCTGCATATCAGTCATCCTGAAATTATAGCTCTTCCTGTAGCTCTTGCGGTTGTCATAGACCATCATGTCACGGATGTCTTCCAGGGTTCTTGCAGAGCGCGAGAGCACCATCCCTCCCTGGCCTGTGGCCAGCATCTTTGTTGCATAGAATGAAAAGATAGAAGTGTCCGAATAGCTGCCGAGTTTTTTCCCGAACCTGGTCGCACCGACAGAGAGTGCGCAATCCTCAATCACCGGGACACCGAGCGCGACAATCTCATCAATAGTCTCAACAGGATCCCCGAGCATGTGGGGAACAATGATCGCCCTCGTTCTCCTGTTCAGTTTCTTTTCGATATCCTCCAACGAGATGTTGAACCCTCTCTCAGCAATATCAACCATTACTGGATGAAGACCTGCACAGATAACAGCATTCAACACTGCGATGCAGACATAGCTCGGGATGATGGCCTCGCTGCCATGGTTGAATGGAATTGATGACAACGCAAGATGCAAGGCGTTCGTCCCTGAATTTGTGGCAATGCCTCCCTTCTGGCCGATATAGGCCGACAACTCCTTCTCGAACAGGCCTACCTGGGAAGAGTCTGCAAGCCTGCCTGAGGCCACCACTTCGGCAACCTTGGAGATGTCTTCGTCGCTGATGCACGGCCTTGAATGGCTGATGATCTTTCCTTTTTCCATGCTATTTCACTCCTCTTTCACTCCATAGACGCACTCATACCTGTTCACTCCATCCGGGCAGGCAACGACACCCTCATAGAGGACGCCCATCTTGCGATAGAGCCTGTTCGCCTGCTCGTTGTCCACTTTCACCTTGAAGCGTATTTTCTTAAATCCTCGATTTCCGCATGTGCGGATCATGTCCTCAAAGAGCCTCTTTCCGATTCCTGTACCTCTGAAGCGGGCATCGACCAGGATCTTATGGAGATAGGCTTCTTCCTCATTCTTCTTCGAGACGATGGCATAGCCGGCAACCGCGCCGTCGACCCTGACATAGCTGCTCAGCTTCCATTTCTCAGGAAGCTCAAAGAGGTAGTTTTGATCTGTCCATGGCGTCTCCCCCAAGTCAACCCAATTGTGCTCGAGGTCATCAAATTCTTCCATGTGGCTCCGCATGAACCTCTTGCTCAGCCGCCTGGGTAGGATGGGGATCTGGCTTGTGCTCGCCCAGGCATTGCGCCAGGCTTCCTCGCGGCCAAGGATCTTCTGGGCGAGGGTCTTCATGCCAGTATAGACTCCTGCAACGCTGCCGAAATACTTGAATGCATAGATGTGCGGCAAGTGCGCCACGGCATAACAAAAGCCGCGTGGGTGGAGGAAAAGGAAAGGGAGAGAGAGGATGAAATCTGCAGTAAGGACTCCTTTGGCGAAGTCTGGGGCGACGAATGCCGCGAGGGGAAGCGTGCTCATCACGATGGAGTACGGGATGGTCTCAATGACGCTAGGAACGATAGTGGCATAGAAGAGGCTTGGGGATTGTGCCAGGTCCTTGCCGTGGACAAAGAGGTTCTGGTACGTCCCAGAGAACCAGCGGTCATATCGCCGCCAATATCCTCCAAAAGAGTTCGGATTGTTTCCCAGGGCAATGGCTTTATCTGCATAGGCGACCTTGAACCCTTGCTCCTGGAGTAGCCAGGTGTAGTCAGTGTCTTCGGTGAGGGTGCGCTCTGGGATGGGCAGGCTCTCCAGCATATCCCGCCGGTACAGGCTGAGCGCGCCGCAGATGACAAATATGCCGTGACGGATGTTTTGTGCCTTCTTCCTGAAGCGGAAGATTGCATTTATCCAAGACTCCCCTTCATAGAGGACTCCTGGCAGGAAGGATTTGGGCTTGCGGGTGTGGCCGTAGCCAGTGACTACTGCAGCATCACTCGCTCCTTTGACCAATTGCTCGAGGCAGTCCTCTTCCAATGTGACGTCACCGTCAACGACCAGGACAAGGTCACCAAGTTCCTTGCCAGCGTCTGTGACGATGGCATTGATGTTCCCTGCCTTGCCAAGCTTGCTATCCCTGCGGACATGAACGACCTTGTCGTGCCTCTTGGCGATTTCCCTGCACACGGCAGGTGTGTTATCTGTGGAGAGGTCGTCGAGGATGTAGATGCTCTTGACCGGGTAGGTCTGCTGGAGAATCCTGTCGATAGTGTTGAGGAGCTTATACTCCTCGTTATAGGCAGGGACAAGGACGCTTACTGCATGCTCGAAGTCTGTCTCTGGGACAGGGATTGTACCATGGCGTAGGCGGTTATAGAGGAGAGTCAGGGCGTCAATGCTCATGCTGAGAGGTGGAAGGAACATCTCATCCTCCTTCTTGTCGGACCGCGTTGATCCCCTCGCTGAATGCAAGGATTCCAGGTCCGGCATTGAATAATGCGTCGATGGATGCCAAGTTAGGGACGAATCCGAGGTAGCATTGTGCATAGGTCGGATGGTGGAACTCTTGGAAGGCGACCTCAATGCCTGCCTGCGTGAACGGGATCAGGTTGAGGTAATTGCGCCCGCCTCCTCCTGAGAGATAGACCGCTGCCTTGGTTGCTTGGGAGATTCGCGCGAGATCTGTCGATGCGTCCCCTGATTTCTCGTAGCCAGAAAGCGCACTTGCCCTGACGACCTCTGTGGAGAGACCAAACGCGTCACGCAGGAAGGCAATGATCCGCATATTCAGGTCGATGAGGAGCTCATCGCCTGAGGAAAGGATCTCCTCGAGCCGCGGGAAGTGATCTGCGAAATAGGGCGCAGTCTCATAGCTGCTCCGTATCTGCCTGAGCATGTGAATATTCCAAGGGATGTTCTTCACCCTGCTTCCTGTCTTGATGCAAATCTCTCCGAGGTAGGCATCCCTCTTCTCGACAGGGATTGTAAGCCATTTCCACTGGGGGTTGCCATCGCAGTCAACCCCCGCTATCCTGATCCTGTTCCGGTGGTGATAGTCCCGTTCCACAAAGAGCACTTCGTCCCTGATGACGAAGATGTCTGAATCCCGCATCTTGGCGAAAAATCCCAAGTACGGGAGAAAATTCGGCTGGTGCGCCCCCATCACTCTTGTCAATCAACCACCCCCACCAGGGAAGGGAATCCCTCCACCTTTAAAAACATTATTATTTGTTTTTCTCCGGTGGTGTATTGATGTATTCACTCTGGAAATAATAATTAGATAAATATATAAATGAAAAGGAATTCTTTACGTATGCTTTCGTTAAAAAAACGACAGCTACAACATTCGGGGGTGGAAGTATCATGTTCAAGTCAAAGTCTATTGTTCAGTTGTTGTTTCTTGCAATGCTCATTCCATTATTTCCATTAATGGTTTCGGCGGCAGATATCTGCCAGTATGCGACGTCCGCTGTCGCGACGAGCGAGAATCCACCTTCAATTGCGGCGAATGCAGTCGGAGCGCCTGACGCACCCTACATGGGCCAGTGCTCTATCCCGAGCAGCGCATATACCATTTGGTCCCCTGCGACGTGGAACGGAATGTTTAATCTGACCCTCCACTATGCAATTCCTATATGGACGACGAACCTCACGGTGTTCGGCGACTGGGACATCTGCTGGAATGCAGTCTGGCTCAAGAACAACGTAACACATGAAGAGATCCAGGTGTTCAATGGTATCAACACGTCCTGCATCATGGACAGGACATTGCCGAGAGGATTTTTCGCAGACACCATCACCTTGCAGACATGCGGGTGGTCCTGGTCCACGACTGACGCAGTCCAGCTCTGCGGCACCGACATCCCCCCACCCATCTGCGGAAACGGCATTGTGGAAGAGGGAGAAGCATGCGACGACCACAACACAGATTCAGGCGACGGATGCACCTCAGCCTGCGAGGTCGAGTACTGCGGCGACGGCATCGTGAGCGGGCTCGAAGAATGCGACGACAAGAATGCAATCAACGGCGACGGGTGCACTGATTGCAGAGTCGACCAAGGAATCATCGACGTGTGCGCGTATGCAACCTTCGCAGAGGCGACAGACGAGCAGCCAGGGTTCGAGGCTATCTTCGCGACAGGCACACCGGATTCAGACCAGGTGTGCTCGACTCCGCCTGTCACCAACAAGTCCTGGAGCCAATCGAACTGGGACTCGCATTCCAACATCACCCTCATGTTTCCCTATCCTGTCTACCCCGGCAACCTGACTGTCCTCGGGGACTATGACCTCTGCATCAATGCCGTCTGGATAAAGAGAGATAATAGCGCATGGTATCTTGTCTCTGAAGGCTCTGCCGCAGGAGAACAGGAGAATTGCACAGTGACGTACAACCTTAGCTCTGTGGAAGCCAAGACCTCCATGATCAGGCTCGAGACCTGTCCATGGGCATGGTCATCTATCGACGCTGCCAGTTTCTGCGGCAAGCGCGTGTCATCCCCGAAGATTACCCTCGTCTCGCCGCTCCAGGATGAGATCATTGACGCGTCCAACACGACCGTGATGCTCAATATCACGACAGACATCCCTTCTGTTTGCGAAATCAGCTATATCAAGGAATTCTCCTTCGGTACGGGTTTCCCTCTTACGACTTCTGACGGATTATCCCACACCTACGCGTATGTGAAACCAGAAAGCCTTGACAAAGTCGAGGTGTATTACAAGTGCAGAAACAATCAAGATGACATAACCCCATTCGGCATCGCTCACCGGTTCAGCTTCAAGAATGTCACGCAACCCATGCTCGAGGTCTGCGACTGGTATGGCTGTGCCGCAGGATCAGCATCGATATCCATGGACGACCAGTTTTATGCCCCAGACGGGTTTGAGAATACCATCGCCATCTGCAGAGAAGCACTTGAATCGAGAGGCTTGAAGGGAACGTACTTCCTTACCGGCACTAACGGGTTCAACCAATCAGAATGGAATCTCACACAAGACCTGTATGACACTGGTCATGAGATTGCGGCCCATTCGCAGAGGCACAACTGCAGCTGGGCCATGAATGAGGCTGAATTCAGGAGCGAGGTTGAGGGCAATATCAATGACATCATCGGCCACATCACCATGCCACGGGACAAGCTCATCTCTTATGCGTGGCCCTGCGGCTCAAGCCCTGGCCAATACCAGCAATGGATCGCTGACTATTTCCTCATCTCGCGCGGCTACCATTTCAACCAAATCGAATCGAAGAGTCCTGTGAATTATTACAATCTCAAGAGCATCAACTCCATCGGCTACGGGGTCAACCCACCCGACCTATTCCTTCTCGCAGATACTGCCGAGAACCAGAATAGCTGGGCGAACTACGTGTACCATGACAGCTGCAAGAACAATGAACCCCTCTTTGACTACCTCTTGACCAAGGACATTTGGATCGACACCATCGGCGACGTCTCCAAGTACACCAAGGAGCGAAATGCCGTGGAGATGAAGAACCTCCAAAATATTTCGGGCGGCACTTCGTTCGGTGTCTCGTTCGACTTGGTGAATCCGTTGAATACCTCCACATTCGACCATCAAATATCGTTCCGGATTTATCTTGGTGATGCATTCTCCCCGATAATCAAGGCCGATGACATCGAGGTTCCCTCTGAGAATCTTACTCTTGCAGGCCAGCGATATGTGACTTTCAGCATTGTTCCTTCTTCGATGACAAGTATCGAGATCATCGGAATTCGTGTCAATGTTCCCTATTGCGGGAACGGGAAGAAGGACCAGCCGAGCGAGGAATGCGACGACGGCAACACGATGAGCGGCGACGGGTGCAGCAATGAATGCAAAGACGAGAGCACGGTGGAGAGGTATATTATGCTCTACGTCGGCAACATCGACGGGAGCGCAGCGCCGACATGGTATTATTTCTATGACTTCCTTACCGCATATTTCGAGCAGAACAACGTGCCGGTCGGCTTCAGTTTCATCCCTGCAACGATCAACGACAACGACACGTACTTTTCCTCCATCTTCAGGAGGATGTACCTCGCGCAGAACATCAAGCTTGACCAGAAAGGGTATAACATGAATGCGACAGAAGAGCACATGGACCAGCTTTCTCTTGATGAACAGCGCGCGATCATCAAGACAGGAAGATACACGTTCATCGATAAGATGAGGCGGATACTCAATGACTCAAATGTGTCCTTTCCTGTCACCTATGTTGCGCCGTTTTCCAGATTCACGACAACAACCAGGCAAGCTGTCCAGGAACTCGGGTTCAAGACGAATTTCGGCTTGTATTACAATCCAGACCTCGGGCCTGTCGGAAGCACTCCCACATTAGATTCCATTCAATACGGCGTGAGCTTCACGGTCAACGGGGATGCGGGCGCAGACAAGGAATTCAAGACTCCTGCACAGATTGTCCAGGAGGTGAAGGCCTACAATCGGCTCGACCTTACCATACTCACCGTGAATGGGAAGAAGGTCATCCCTCTATTCGTTCACCAGCCAGACTTTGAGCAGGTAAGCCTGAACTCCCAGATCAACATGACCAAGTGGGGCATCTTTAACGAGACAATACAATTGCTGATGGCAGATCCTACTATCGCTTTTCTTACGCCAGAACAGGCTTGGACGATGCGACATCCCTATTGCATGCCCACCGGCATTCCTGAGACATTCTGCAACGGAGTCGACGACGACTGCGACAGGATTGTTGATGAGGATTTCACTGTCGTCAACACTTCAGCAGTGTGCGGCATCGGAGCCTGCCAAGCTATAGGAAGAATGGAGTGCATCAATGGCATTGAGATGGCTACATGCCAGCCAGGAATCCCTGCACTAAATGACTCAGGATGCGACGGCATCGATGATAATTGCAATGGTCAGGTCGATGAAGAATACCTCATCACCAACTCAACATGCGGCACAGGAGCATGCACATCACTCGGCCAACTACAATGCACACAAGGAAACATCAACGACACCTGCAGGCCAGGAATCCCTGCACTAAATGACTCAGGATGCGACGGCATCGACGACAACTGCAATGGTCAGGTCGATGAAGAATACCTCATCACCAACTCAACATGCGGCACCGGAGCATGCACATCACTCGGCCAACTACAATGCACA
>JAZDID010000126.1:0-2791 GCA_043805315.1 Nanobdellota archaeon
AATATAAGCAAGTCAATAATGCAATAACGTGGATAAAACATTATGAAAAACAAGGATTATTACATTGCGTTCAACCCTTTTTTTATGGGCAATTTAATGGACAGAAAATTAAGGGAAGGATACCTGCACGGTACTTGTTAAATACAAAAAGAATTTAAAGAGATAAATATCGCTTTCTATATTATGGACTTTACTCTTATCGCGAAGAAATGGCAGCAGCGTTGGGAAGAGGCAAAGATATTCGAAGTAAAGGAGAATCCAAGGAAAAAGAAGTATTATTGCTTAGAATTTTTTCCCTACCCCAGCGGGTCATACCTGCACATGGGCCACGCGCGCAACTATTCCCTGGGCGATGCTGTCGCCCGCTTCAGGCGCATGCAAGGATATAATGTCCTGTATCCCATGGGCTATGACTCGTTCGGCCTGCCTGCAGAGAATGCGGCGAAGAAGGCGCACGTGCATCCGAAGGAATATACTGAGAACGCAATCAAAAAGATCATCGAGTACCAGAAAGAACTAGGTTTAAGTTATGATTGGTCTCGGGTCATCGCGACCCATCGTCCTGAATATTACAAATGGAACCAGTACTTCTTCATCAAGATGTTTGAGCAAGGCCTGGCCTATCGGAAGAAAGCAGTGGTGAATTATTGCGAGAGCTGCAAGACCACGCTGGCCAATGAAGAAGTCGAGTCCGGAAGATGCTGGCGGTGCGAAAACCCTGTTGTTGAGAAAACCTTGGAGCAATGGTTTCTCAAGACGACAGCCTATGCAGATGAGCTTTTGGAAAGCTTGAAAGACCTCAACTGGCCTGAACGCCTGAAGAAGATCCAGGAGAACTGGATTGACAGGAAAGAATGGATTGACATCACCTATCCTGTTGAGGGAACGTCAGAGACCGTGACTGTAGCGACAACCAGGCCTGACACGAATTTCGGCGCTACTTTCGTGGTCATATCTCCTGAGCACCCTCTTCTTTCGAAAGAGAAGCACCTTGTTCCTCCGGAATATCAGAAACAGGTTGACAGGTACATTCTTGAGGCCAAGAAAAAAAGCGTTGCGGAGCGCATTGCAGAGACTGGAAAGAAGTCAGGAGTTTTCACTGGCCTCTGTTGCATCAACCATCTCACAGCCAGGAAGATGCCGCTCTGGGTCGCTGATTTTGTCCTCATGTCAGTCGGCACCGGAGTTGTTGTCGGCGTGCCTGGCCATGACCTGCGTGATTTTGACTTTGCCAAGACGTACAGCCTGCCGATCATCCGCGTTGTCGTCGGCCCTGATGGAGATAGGTCTGAAATCACTGATCGGAGGCAGGTTCAGGAGGAGACAGGAATCATGGTCAATTCAGGGTTCCTCAACGGTCTTGACATCCATGCAGCCACACAGAAGATCATGGACTACATGGAGGAGAAAGGCTGGGGCACTCGAACAATACGGTACAAGCTCCGCGACTGGCTCATCAGCAGGCAGCGCTACTGGGGAACGCCTATCCCGATCACCTACTGCCAGAAATGCGGCGAGCAGCCAGTACCTGAAAAAGAGCTCCCTCTCTTGCTTCCCGAGGATGTTGATTTCAGCAAACTAGGAAACCCAATCCTGACGAGCAAGGCATTCATCACTGCAAGATGCCCGAAGTGCAAAGGTACTGCACAACGAGAGACAGACACCATGGGCGGCTTCATGGACTCGTCATGGTACTTCTTGCGCTACTGCTCTCCGCAGAGCAAGGACAAGCCGTTTGAGAAGCACGCGGCTGATTACTGGATGCCTGTCGACCAGTACATCGGCGGCATCGAGCATGCAGTCGGCCACTTGATCTATGCGCGCTTCTTCACCAAGTTCCTCAGGGACAGCAAGCTCTTGAAGGTCAACGAGCCTTTCATCAGCCTGTTCAACCAGGGTGTTGTCTACAAAGACGGCAAGAAGATGAGCAAAAGCCATGGCAATGTGGTAAGCCAGGATGAGATTGCGAAAAAGCACGGGATTGACACCGCGCGCTTTTATCTCCTGTTCCTTGCAACCCCTGACAAGGAAGTGGAATGGTCTGACCAGGGCATCGACGGGACATTCAGGTTCCTGAACAAGTTCGCAGGATTATTCGAGGACTACAAAGTAAAAACCGTAAAGGCGAAAGGCCGTGACAAGAGCAAGAGCCTGGAGAGCAAGAGGAACATCACCATCAGGGAAGTCACCAAAGACATTGAAGAGTTCAGGCACAACCTTGCCTTGATTTCGCTCATGGATTTTGTCAACTATATCTCCGCAGTCCGCGAGCGCGCGGATGAGAAGACCCTGGAGCTCGCGTTGGAGACCGCGTGCCTGCTCAGCAGCCCCTTTATTCCGCATATTGCAGAGGAATGCTGGTCTTTGCTGGGGAACAAGCCGTTTGTTTCCCTGGAGAAATGGCCGACATGCGATGAGAAAAAAATCGACGAGTCTTTGCATTACCTGGAAGAATACCTGGAAAACGTGAAAAAAGACATCACCTCTGTCCTCGACTTGGCGCGCATAGAGAAGCCGCAGCAGATAACCTTGATCATCTCAGAGAAGTGGAAGTATGACTTGTTGAGCGCTGTCAAGCAGCTGCTCGAGAAGACCAAGAATCCTGCCGAGATCATCAAGGCAGTCATGCAGACCGAGCTGCGGAAGCACGGACAAGAAATTATGAAGATCGTGCCCAAGCTCATCGAGCGCATCCCGCCGAGGATCATCAGCCAGAAGGAAGAATGTACATTCTTAGAATCTGAGAAAGAGAGCTTGCGAACAGCGTTTAACATTCCAGTTGAAGTTGTCC
>JAZDID010000127.1:0-8631 GCA_043805315.1 Nanobdellota archaeon
GCCAGAAGAAATCAGACAAGCTCATCGCCTATTTCAGCATGGAGATCGGGCTGGACAGCCGTATTCCCAGCTATAGCGGCGGTTTAGGAGTCATGGCAGGCGACACGATCAAGGCATTCGCTGACCTGAAAGTTCCTGCAATCGGCATCACCCTGCTGAACGAGAAAGGCTACTTCTACCAGAAGCTCGACGAGCAGGGCAACCAGAAAGAACTTCCTGTCGAGTGGAACAAAGAGAATTTCATGACACTCCTCCCTCTGAAGATCGGCATCGAAATAGAAGGCAGGCCTGTGAAGGTGCAGGCGTGGGAATACCTTGTCAGGTCAGAGTCAGGATTCGACGTACCTGTTTTTTTCCTGGACACGAATATTCCAGGGAACAGCGACTATGACCGAAGCCTGACGAGCTGGCTCTACGGCGGTGATGAGAAATACCGGCTCTGCCAGGAAATCATCCTTGGCATTGCAGGAGTGCGGATGATCAGGGCACTCGGGTATAAGGAGATCAAGAAATACCACATGAACGAGGGCCATTCAAGCTTATTGGTCGTTGAACTGTTGAACGATGTTGCCGCAGAAAATCCCAAGATCAAGAACGAGGAAGAGCTCATTTCCCTTGTAAGAAGACAGTGCGTCTTCACTACCCACACGCCTGTCCCTGCAGGACATGACAAGTTCCCTCTCGAGCTGGTGCGGCAGGTCTATCCGAATTTTCCGCCGGAGATCAAGGAGCACTGCATATCAGAAGACAAGCTGAACATGACCTTGCTGGCATTGAACTTCAGCCATTATGTGAACGGAGTCGCAAAAAAGCACAGCGAGGTCTCACAGGACATGTTCCCTGGCTATCCTATTGATTCCATCACCAACGGCGTGCACTCGGCAACATGGACGAGCAATGAGTTCAAAAGCCTCTTTGACCGGCACATTCCTGGCTGGAAACAAGACTCATTCACCCTGCGCTACGCATTAAGTATCCCAAAAGAGGAGATCTGGAACGCGCATGAGGCTGCGAAGAAAAAACTTGTCGATCAGGTCAATGAACGGTACAACGCAGGCTTTGACTATGGCGCATTCACGATCGGGTTCGCGCGCAGAGCCACGTCGTACAAGCGGGCAGAGCTGTTCTTCAAGGACACCAAGAAGCTGCTCGACATCCATAACAAAGTCGGCAGGATGCAGGTGATCTACGGAGGAAAGGCGCATCCCAACGATGCTGGCGGCAAAGAAATCATCAAGAGGATCTTCAGTATCAAAGAGGAACTGCGCGGCAGGCTGAACATCGTCTATCTTGAAAATTATGACATGGAGCTTGCCAAGCTGCTGATTTCTGGAGTTGATTTGTGGCTGAACACTCCCCTTGCTCCCCGGGAAGCTTCAGGCACGAGCGGGATGAAGGCCATGCACAACGGAGTCCCTAATCTTTCTGTCCTGGACGGCTGGTGGATAGAAGGGCACATCGAGAACATCACTGGCTGGTCGATCGGCGGATCATCAGCCACCATGACCGAGAATCAGGATGACGCCAAGGATGCTGCAGAACTGTACGAGAAGCTGCGCAAGATCATTTTGCCCATGTACTATACTGACCGGAAGAGCTGGACAACAATCATGCGGTTCTGCATCGCGATCAACGCCTCATTCTTCAACACGCACCGGATGGTGCAGCAGTATGTGATGAACGCGTACTTCAGCTAGAAAGGAAGATACTTCACTTTCAGCGTGTCCATGAAAATCACTGTCTGGTATTCTCCGATAAGCGCGGGAAACCTGAATTTCAGGTCTTCAATGAAATCGAATAACTGCTGGTTTGAGCTGACCATCATCTCAATGTCAAGATCTGCATGCAAGCCAATGCCTTCAATAATGTAGATGAGCAGAGGATTGTTCTTGATATATTCCTTCAACCGCATCAGGTCATTTCTTGAGATCCTGTTGAAGCTGATGAACAGCTTGTAATAGGTGAATCCTATCTTATTATGATCGACTATCGGACGATAGCATTCGATGAGTTTCTTCTTTTCCAATTTTTTTATGCGGTAGGCGACGACTTTTGCAGACTCCCTTACCTGCTTTGCAATATCGACGAGAGGGATTCTTGCGTCAGTGCACAATATTTTCAAGATGTCCTTGTCCAGCTCATCTAATGCAATTCTCTCTGCAGTCTCTTTTATGTGAATTTCATCAGTATTCTTGTTTCCTAATAGGTAGCGGTGCTGGAAATGAATGACATCGGTTGCCAGGTTCTCGACTTTCTTTTTTATGTGCTCGCCGAACCTGTTCTCTACTTCCATGATGAAATCCTTAAATTCTGTCAGAGACTGCACCCACATCGCCAGGAAAATATCAAATATGCCTTGCATCTCAAAAAGCCAGAATACTTTCTTGTGGTTGAGCAGGTAGTTGACAATCTCCTGGTATTTTTCCCGGGTCACATTCTGCAGCGTGAGAGAGAGCCGACAGTAGAGATAGCCCAACTTCGGCACATTGATGACCGGGTAAAATCCCTTGATGACTCCTTTCTTGAGGAGATTGTTGAGCTTATACTCAGCACCCTGTTTGCTCAATCCGATCTTTTTTGCAAGCCGGGAATACGGCAGCCGTGCGTCAAAGTCAAGCACAGAGAGGAGTTTCTTGTCTTTTAAGTCTAATTTCACGAGATTTTCTTCTTTAAACTGATTAATGTTCTTCATTCATTGATAAAAAGGTAATTTTCTTTATAAATTTTTCTTTTTGACTAATTTTTTAATGAATAACTTAATATACATTAAATGTTATTACTTTTAAGTAAATAAAATATGACTTTGAGGAAAAAATGAACTATGCAGACTATGTCAAAAGCCAGGTTACGGAACAGGACTGGAACATCATACAACAATTAAGATTGGATCTTGATGAAGACGGGTTTGTCGACTTCTTAGCTGATTTTGTCAATGCAGAAAAAAGGTGGCAGACAGAAATCCCCTTCCTCTGCTCGCATCTTGCAGAATATCCCGACCCAAAAGTTTTCAATAGTTGTTTAGGATCCGGAGTGACATCCATAGGACTCAAGAAGATCGGAATAGAAAGTGTTGTCTCAAATGATATTGATGAAAAAAGTATCAAAATTTCACGAGAAGAGGCAAAAAAATATGAGGTGAACCTGGAAATTCTTTCTTATGACTGGAGAAGCCTCCCCGAAAACCTCCAGGGCATGTTTGACGCTGTTCTCTGCCTCGGTAATTCTCTGACCTACCTATTCAAGAGAGAGGATCAGCTGAAATCACTGAGAAACTTCAGGAACATCCTGGCTGAGAATGGGAAGCTTATCATTGACGAGAGGAATTATGCCGGCCAAATCCTGCCAGGCAATTTTCGCCACTCAGGGAACGTTGTCTACTGCGGCACAGATAAAATAGCAGTACATCCGTCATATGTTTCAGAATCAATGGTCATCATGGAATACGAACACAAAATCATGAGGAAAAAAGTTCATATTGTCACTTATCCCTTTAAACGAGGAGAGATGCAGGGATTGCTTGAAGAAGCAGGATTTGGAGAGATAAAAGCGTATGGAGATTACAAAGAAAACTTTAAGCAGGAGGAGCCCGAGTTTATCACCTATGTCTGTAGAAAGTAAGAAAGTTCAGTTGAACACGGTCTGCAGGAAAAACAGTTCTTTATCCTTCCTGTTGATGATGAAGTACAGGTTGATCCCTGACTCGACGCTGAATCCTGTCTCTCCCATGCTCCGCAGGACTTTCAGGAAATAGAACTCCGAGGTCAGCCCTCCTTTGGCCAGGTCAAGGAAGTCAGAGGCAGAAAGATGCAGTGCAAGGCGCTTGTAGAGCTCTGTCCTGATCATCAGGCTGATCTGGTGTCCAAAGTCAGGGTTCTGGAGGCTGCGCTTGACATCATCCAGTATCCTGTTCCTCTCGAGAAAACGGAAGTAGGGCGTCTTTGCGTTGGTGAGGGAGTCCAGGTGCATGAGAAAGCTCACGAGAATCTCCTTGACATCATCGCCGTCGTCAAATGTGAAGCCTGCGCAGAATATCTCCTCGCTATAATGTAGGCCCTTGTTCGCGTGCTTGACAAACTCACCGAGCTTCTCATCCACTATGGCAGTGAAGGAAGTCATAAACAAGGATGATGGTGAAATTGGTATTTAAATGTTGCTGAAAAAAGAGGTTATGAAAATGCATTGTTTGAATAATTGACTGCGCCATTTAACTATAGGAACTTTTTTAAACACCTCGATATTCATGCTCATCATGAACATCAAAAAGATTAACGACTACACATTCCTCATCGAGAAAGAGGGCAAGATGCTCGTGCCAGTGCGGATATTCGCCTCAGAAAAGCTCCTGAAAAAGATGCAGGAAGATAACTCGATCCAGCAGGGCATCAATGTCGCGACCCTGCCCGGCATCTACAGGGAGAGCATCATGCTCCCAGACGCGCACCAGGGCTACGGATTCTCTATTGGTGGTGTCGCCGCCATCGACGCTGAAACAGGAGTCATCTCTCCAGGAGGAGTCGGGTTTGACATCAACTGCGGCGTCCGCCTGCTCACGACAAACCTCACGAGGGAGGAAGTCCTGCCGAAGATCAAACAGCTGCTTGATTCATTTTTCAAGAATGTCCCCTGCGGCACAGGCAGGGAGAGCGACATCCGACTGAGTGACGACGAGCTGAACGACGTCCTTAATAATGGGGCTGAGTTCGCTGTCAGGAAAGGCTTCGGCACCAAGGAAGACCTCGAATACTGCGAAGAAGGAGGAAAGATCACCTATGCAGACGCCATGAAAGTGAGCCAGAAAGCCAAATCACGGGGAAGAAAGCAATTAGGGACCCTCGGCGCGGGAAACCATTTCCTGGAAGTGCAGTTTGTCAACGAGATCTTTGATGAAAAGACAGCCAAGGCATTCCATATCACCAAAAAAGACCAGGTCTGCGTGATGATCCACTGCGGCTCCCGCGGATTAGGGCACCAGGTGTGCTCTGACTTTCTCAGGCTCATGGAAGACGCCTACCCTGACATCATGGCCTCGCTACCTGAAAAAGATCTCATCTACGCGCCGGCACAGAGCCAGCTTGCAAAGGATTATTTCAAGGCCATGTGCGCAGCAGCGAACTTTGCCTGGGCAAACCGGCACATCATCGGCCACCAGGTGCGGAAGAGCTTCACTGAAGTGTTTGGCGAGAAAGCCGAGTTGAAAACAGTCTATGATGTGGCGCACAACATCGCCAAACTGGAAGAATACGAGATAGAGGGGAAAATGCGGAAGATCTACGTGCACCGGAAAGGCGCGACACGCGCGTTCGGGCCAGGAAGGCCGGAGATCCCAAAGGCATACCAGAAGACTGGCCAGCCAATCCTGATCCCTGGCAGCATGGGAACAGCATCCTACGTGCTGGTCGGCACTGACAAGGCAATCCATGAGACCTTCGGCAGCACTGCACACGGCGCAGGGCGCATGATGTCACGGCACTCCGCGATCCAGCAGTTCAGGGGAGAAGATGTCAAGAGCGATCTCGAGAAACAAAGCATCTTCATCAAGGCAGCGAGCTGGAAAGGCATTGCCGAAGAGAGCCCTGGCGCGTACAAGGACATCGACGAAGTCGTCAAGGTGAGCCATGAAGCAGGCATCGGCAACCTCGTGGTACGGTTACGGCCGATTGGGGTTGTGAAGGGATAGAATCAATCAGCAGTTGAGAGAATAACTTATTTCTGTAAACACTATTAGCATTGGCCAGCAATGATATTGTGCGGCGGAGGCGGGATTTTCAGAAACCTTGTGAGTTCATTTGAACCCGCGCGGGATCGTTCAACCCCACCAGGGTGTCAGAAATTTCCAAAGAAATTTCTGAGCATGCTCAGGAATTTTCAATTCCTGACACATCAACCTGGCGCATTGACCAGATTCTGCCACTCCGCCAATGCACAAATTTTATATATCAGTGGATCTTTATCTTCTTTGGATCGTTCAATCTCACCAGGGAAACCTGGTTTTTCTTATTTTTAGAATATGCTGCTATTTATAGGAATTTCTCAAGAATAACCGGAACTATCTTGCTCTCAACCGAAAGAACTCCGTCAAAGCTGAATATATTCCAATATTTGACGAGATTTCTGTAAGAATTTATTGTAATGATAAAAAATAATTGCTGAGATAAAAAAACTTATCTCTTCCGCTTCACCGCTCCACCCTTGAACTCTCCTGCCTCGATCATGAAGTCCGGCTTTTGTTCTGGCTCCTCTTTTTCTTCAGGCTCATCTTTAAGCTCTGGTTCTTTCTTTTTTTGCTCTCCTTTCTGCTCAGACTTCTTCTCAACATGCTTCTTTCCTGTCTTGAGATCTTTCTTCTCTTGTCTCCGCTTTTCCAGCGGCTTGGCGTTCTTCTTCTTCACAGAAAGCGCGATAACGATGATGATCAGAATGATAACCAGAATGATTGTGACCCAGAACTTGGTCGGGTCTGTCTTGAGCTCTTCTTCCGGGATAATCTCGTCCTGGACAGGCTCCTGGCCCGGCCCTGTTTCTGTGTCCTGCCCTGTCTCGCCAGTCTGCGGAGTCGTGGTCTCTTCTCCCTCTCCCTGCTCCTCACCAGTATCGGACGGAATGATGATATCCTCTGAAGGAACTGTTTCCTCTTCACTCTGATTCTGTCCTGGCTGGCTGTAATCAACGCCGAGCAGGCTCAAGGTGACTGTTCCCTTATTAATCTCATACTTGTCATATGTGAACTTCAGATCGTTGACACTGTCTCCTGTGACATCCAGTTCCAGGTATTCTCCTTCAAAGACATTCTTGTTTGCCTGGTCCTGGCTGGTCTTGAACGTGATGAAATTCCGATTATTGTCCTTAGAGAACATTGTGAGATAGAAGACGATATAATCCTGTTTCAGCTCGAACCCCCCTGGAACTCGGCCGCCCTGCTTCATATGATACTCTATCCAGTCATCGCGCACAATGCTCTTGATTGTCACCGGAGCTGCCTGGATGCATCCCTGCGTGAAGACGTATCTGTAGGTGCCGCTGCCTTTGCTGACCTTGTCAACACAAGTCACCTGGCTGCCGGCTGTCGTGTCAATCAGGACAGTCCTTGATTCTGAATCGACCTGCTCTCCTTCTTCCATCACACAACTCACCTGCCAGAGATGTGTCCCTGCAGTGAGGCTTGCAGTGAACTTTCTGGTCACCTTCCTGATGACATCAATATAGGTCTTCACAACAGCATTGTCAATGACAAGCGAGCAGTTCTGCGCATTCGCAGGCCCTTCCACACTGAAGACAAACTCCTGCGTTGGGGCAGAAGACGTGGTATTGTCAAGAGGGGAATACATCAGGACAGAGGGCTTTGTCGCTTCCTGGGCTGCTGAAACCATTGCCAGTGCGATGAAGATGAACGCGCTGATGATGAGTGTGCTGCTTGTTTTCATTCCTTCCACCTCAAAAGCCATGAGAGCTGGGTATTTATAAATCTTATTCAAATCTCGATGATTTTCCCTGATTTTCCGACATTGACAACTTTTGTCTTTCCAATCATCTCCTCAATCCCTTCTGCCTCGTGCACATGGCTGCAGAGCAGGATGTCTGGCTGGAACTTCTCAATCGCCTTCTTGACTCCCTCGCTGCCAGGCACGAACTTCGAGAACTTCTCCATCTTGGACGCAGACGGATGGACATGAGTCACCATGATCTTCTTGTCCAGATACTTTATCCTGTCAAAGCCCTGCTTCAAGAGGTCATAGATTTCCTTTTCCCTGAGCATGGTGACTGGGCCGATATTCGCGCCGCCGCAGCCGAAGATACCGATATCGTCATACTTGACTGAGTAGCCATGGATGTTCTTGACTCCATATACCTGAGCCAGGAAGTCTGCAGTGGCAAAGCTGTCGTGGTTGCCGGGAATGAAAATGACTTTCTTATGCTTTGCCAGGAACGGGCCGATTATGTTATCAGAAGAGCGGTCGAAATGGGTGAGGTCGCCGCACAAGATCACCAGGTCCACGTTTTCCTTCTCTGCCTTGTCTGCGAGCTTTCTTGCCAAGCCGACATCTCCATGGATATCGCCGGCAGAGAGGATGCGGAACTTCTTGTGCTTACCTTCCTTTGACCTGTCCTGCCCGGGCTTGTTCTCCTTTGACTTCGATGCTGACTTCAGCTTCCTGTCGAGGGTTTCTTTGGGCATAGAAGAGAAAAAAAGGGGCTTTGTTTAAAATGTTTATGGTTTTGCAGTCCACTATTACGTTTAGAAACATTCAGGAATTGTCATGATGGAAATATACCTTGGTCTTCAATTTGTACTTCTTTCCCAATTCCCTGATTTCCTCCTCAACCCTGTCCCAATAATCATTCTTTGTGGAGAATATCCGGTGGTACTCCGTCGCAAGATCAGGGTATTTTGCCTTGATGACCGCAAAGACCTGCTGCCATGTCCCGGCCCTGCTGTTGAGGTTCTCGCAGAACACGTAATCGATTTTTAATTCATGGAATTTCCTGAACATCTCCTCGAGGTTTGTGAGATAAGGAAATATCGGGCCGATGAAGGCGTAGGTTGTTATACGCTGTTCCTTCATTTTTTTCATGGCTTCCAGACGCTTCTGCGGCGGGCTTGCTAGCGGCTCGAAATCCTTCCGGTGCCTGTCG
>JAZDID010000128.1:0-23223 GCA_043805315.1 Nanobdellota archaeon
CACCAACTCAACATGCGGCACCGGAGCATGCACATCACTCGGCCAACTACAATGCACACAAGGAAACATCAACGACACCTGCAGTCCAGGAATCCCTGCACTAAATGACTCAGGATGCGACGGCATCGACGACAACTGCAACGGCCAAACAGACGAAGAATTCATATCCATTGCGTGCGGTGAGGCTGACTGCACAGGAAACACCCAGTGCCTCCTCGGCCAGGAGTCATGCACAGCGTGGAACACCGGCTGCACTGCAAAGAAATGCTGCCAGTGCAACGGCGGCAACAGCACAAACCCACTGGAGAATTTTGACGGCACGCAGAACACCGACTGCAGCGTGTACAGCCTTCCTGCTGTCGCTACATGTGACTGGACACCGGACACCAATCCATTCACCTGGGACGACCATACAGCCATCACCAGCCAATGCATAGCGCTCGACACGTGCAGCTTCCAGACTGGCTACTTTAACTTCACGCACACATGCAACGACAACAACCTGTCTGACAACATCGCCTTTGGCAGCGGCTGCAATGCGTCATGCGACGCCAATGACGACTGCACCTATGGCGTCTGCAAGAACGACTGCACCTGCGTCATGTGCACGGACATTGACGCAGACGGCTACGGGAATCCCGCCAGCCCGTACTGCTCCCAGCCATGGCTTGACTGCAATGACAACAGCTCCCGCATCAATCCTGGAAAGCAAGAATCCTGCTCCACTGCCTATGATGACAACTGCAACGGCGTGGCCAATGAAGGCTGTACACCAGGATGGAGTTCGCCGCTCTTCGTCAAGAATCCACCTCCTTCCAGTATGGCTATTATTTTTAACGACTAAACTTGTAATCAGATGAGTGGGAGGCTTGCGGCAGCATGGATTGATTTTTGAATTGAAATAACCAAGTCATAGTGCAGCTCTTTTTCTGTAGGCGGTCTTTTTATTCTCGTGCAGCCTTTCGCAGCTCACGGAGAGCCCTCCGCCGAAAGCACTCGCTATCCTCAAGGGGATGAATACAGCCTCGATCGTAAGCGCAAGAGACTCCATCCCGAGATTGTACAGGACATTCTTATAATTGATCTCCCTTGATTGGATCTCTCTTTCGAGCTGGGAATAGCAGTCCATCTCGTCTGCTTTATATTGGTCCAGCTCCTTGCGAGCTTCAGTATGGGCTGTGAATATATTTTTATGTTTATGTTCAGCATTCCTGTAGGTTATATCAACGACAAACTGCGGATAAGTATAGCCCTTCTTGCCATGCAATATCTTCATGTTCTCCCGTTCACTCGGGCTGGTGACCATGTAGTATGTGAGCATTTGCGTGAGGTTCATTTTCATCACTCGAATCAACACTCTTATTCATTCTTGCTTGCTGCTGACGTGTCCTGGCCGCATTCATGGAGTTTCTCAAGGAACTCATACGCAAGGTGCTTTTTGGCAGGCTCGCTTAAGTCGTAGAACGCTCTTCCTGCAAAGCGCTTGTACGCATACGCGACCTGGACGCTATCTGGCTGTTGGCAGAGCAGGACATATTTTTGGGAAAATTGGTCACTCCAGATCTCGTTTATCCTGTGTTCCATTGTATCCTTTTGAATGCCCATATCAACCCCAATGAAGCCCATGGCCAATATTCCTATTGATAATACTGCTTTATGCAATTTTTCATCAAAGTCCTTTTTTTGTTCGCTCATCTTTCATCACCATCCAATAGTATGCTATTAGAGATATATTAATTTTATTATCAATTTTTCACTAAAAATCGATATTTTTATATAATAAAACAGATAAATAGTAATTATGGATAGGAAAGATAGGAGGATTCTCTTCGAGCTGGACAGGAATGCGCGGATAAGCTTTCATGCACTTGCGAAGAAAACGAAGATTCCGGAAGAGACAGTGCGGTACAGGGTGAATAAACTCGAACAAGAGGGAATCATCAGGAAATTCTTGGCAATCATCAATTCCAGGCAGCTCGGCTATTCTTACTATCAGGTCTTATTCAAGCTTCAGAATGTCGACCAGCACAAGAAAAGTGAATTCATCAAACAGCTCATGGCAGACCATCGGACTGGCTGGGTTACTGAGCTCGAAGGCATGTTCGACATCGGGATGATTGTGCTTGTCAAGAACCAACTAGAGCTTCATAGCTTGGTTGATGCGCTCTATGCGAAATTCGCTCCGAATATCATGCGAAGAAGCATTTCTATTCATCTGACAGGCACGTTTCTTCCAAGGGATTACCTCATTGATAAAACCCGCATGAAGTCTGTTCAACCAAGCTACCACCCGGCAGAAAAGGAACTTGTCATTGATGAGACTGACGAAAGAATCTGTACGCTACTTTCAGACAACAGTCGTTTAAGCGCGACAGAGATCGCCAAGAAAATCAGGTGCTCGACAGACACGGTCATCAATCATATGCGAAAGCTCATCAAGCAGCACGTCCTTCTTGCACATACCATTCTCCTTGACAACGAGAAGGTGAACCAGCTCCATTATAAGGTTCTTGTATACCTCAATAATAGCTCTATAGGGAGGATAAACGCATTGCAGGCGCATGCTGCGATGAACAATAGGGCTATTGCTATCATAAGGACTTTGGCTGCATGGGATTTTGAGATTGATTTGGAAATTGAGAACATGAGTCAATTGCGTGAGTTCACCATGAGCCTGACAAGCCAGTTTTCTGATATTGTCAGAGATTATGAAACAGTAAGGATCATTGAGATGCCGAAGTACACATTCTTTCCTGAAAAGAAATAATGGCGCGCTGGCCAAATCAAATCTTTTTTCTTATCCTCCAACAGGTGCCAGCTCTTTCTCTCTCTTCTCTTCCTGCAGCAGTTTGATCATCTCGCGCAGGTCCTTTGCTGCGGTTTCTGGCAGTACAGTGTTGACTGCGTTGTGCGTGTCCTGCTCATAGCCTGCCTGGGTGCTTGTGCGGGGGATGATGGTGAGCTTGACATGCCAGTTCTGCTGCAGAAAATCTTCCAGGCCAGTGTTGACTGGCGCGTTGCGCAGGTACCAGTTGTACGGGGGGTCTCGTAAACCTCTGTGTAATGCGCCCATGACATCCTTGAGGATGCTGGTGAGGTTTTTCAAGTTCTCTTTTGTCGATTCTTCGAACCAGGGCTGATGCTGCAACGGGATGATGTTGACTGTGTAGGGGTATTTTGAGGCATAGGGTGTGAAAGCGAGGTAATCATCATTCTGGCAGACTACCCGTCGTGCATCTTTGATCTCGTACTTGATGAGAGAGCAGAATGCGCAGCTGCTGTACTGTTGTTGAAATGCGCTCAGGTTGGCAAACAGGTTTTGGTGATGGGTCGGGATCGTCGGCTCTGCGATGAGCTGGGAGTGGGGATGGCTGAGGCTGGCTCCTGCCTCTTTTCCATCATTCCTGAAGATTGAGACGTATTTGAGGTTCTTGTTGCCGCGCAGGTCTTTTGCCCGTTCCTGGTAGGCAAGGAGCATCCTGAATACCCATTCCTCAGGCATGGAATGGATATCAGCTTCATGGTGTCGTGATTCGACGATGACCTCGTGAGCGCCATATGCACCCATGCTCTCATATATGCCATTCACACGGTGATCAAGGCTTCCCTCGAGGTTGAAGATAGGGAACTTGTTCGGAAAGACACGGGTTGTCCAGCTGCCGTTTCCATCGCTATAATAAAGGATGGACGAGTGGGGGTTGTGTGTCTTGAGAGACGCGGGTGTTTTGTGTTCATTGCCAGGGCAGAATGGGCAAGCGTGATCCTGCTGCACAGGCAGATCCGTTTCTATTGCAGCGCTTTCCACATCATGCGGCCTGCTGAACCTTCCTGGCGAGAATACAACTCTTTCTTTGGTGATCGGGTCGATCCGTATCTCTGGGATATCCACGAAGGATTGTCAGAGGAGAGCTCATATATAATGCTTTCTCTTGCTGTTGAAATCACAAGTAGGGTCTTTTAAATGCCAGGAAAGAAAAAATAAAAAAAAAGAAAGAATCCCTTTACCTTCTTCGCAGCACAAAGAACGCGCAGAGCGCGCCGATGATTGCTATCCCGCCGCCGATCAAGCCGAACTCAGGGATGTTGACATCTCCCGGATTGCACCGGGTGAGGAAGTCAACGATATTCAGGGCGAATTGGTCATTGTCTACCTTCTGGTAGCCGTCGACAAACTCTTGGAGCCAGTTCGAGTCGCCAGTGACGACCATGCAGCCCTGCTGGTAGAAGCCTGCTGCGACAACTGGAGCATTCTGCGGGTACGCGCTGCCGTCATTGTCGGTCTTCACTACTGGAATCAAGGGGCTTCCTTGGCCAACGATGAACGAGGTTCCTGCGAGCTGCTCATGCGCACTGACCCCGTCAAAGATAGGGCTGGGGATGAAGTTGTCTGCTTCATAGATCGGCCACCAGCTATTGCCATTATCATTGTCATTGGAATCAGTAGCAGTATTTTGGTCCACAACAATGCCGAACCTTGCAATGAGGTTCGCAGTGCTGCTCGCAAATCCTCCCCAGTCTGAGAGGAAGAAGAACCCTCCACCGCTTGTGACGAAGTTCTCGATTGTGTCAACTTCTTCATTGGTGTATATTCCTGAGATGCCGACGTTGTTCTTCAGGCTCCAGATGACGAGGACATGGACACAGGAGAGCGCGTCCCTGCCTGCCTGGGTTGACACATCTACAGTTGCCACATAGTAGCCTGCCGTATTCAGATCATTTATAAAATTCTGGGCATCGTCAGTCTCTTGCGCCTTGGAGATGTCAATGGCAACGACAGTGCCTGTCGCCTGATTGCAGTCCAATGGTTGAGGGATAAAACCATTCTGCACAGCCATCGGCTCAGTCAGTATAGACATCTGCTCGTCTATGCCTGTGCCTGAGAGCGCAAATGCTGTTGGTACTAACAATAGTAAAAATGCCAAAAACAATATTTTTTTCATATATACACCCCCTGAAAATACAATTTTAATAATGAGAGGGAAGCCAAAGGAGTATATAAAATTTTCTAAAATCCCTTCGGAGTATATCGTCAGTAATCAGGAGTGAAAAGGGGGGAGATTTGTTGAAAAAGTCATGCTGCTCTCTTTTTCAAGCTTGTGTGCCTGTTGATGATCGCGACATCATTTTCCTTGTACTTATCTTGCAGGACAACTGCGACTCCCACTTTTAAGTCTCCAAGTCGGGCATAGACCTCTTCTGCAATGTCGTGGCTGGTTGAGCCTTCCAATGCCACTTCGATAGGCTTTCCTGAAAACGCAGGCAAAGGATCTATATTCTGGCCTTGGTAAGTCGCAAGAAGCGAGCCTTTTCCTGCGTGCAAGAGTGCTTGGTAATATTCTTTGGTACATGCTCCTGAAATTGATCGTTTGATGATGGCAATCCCTGCACCGTGATCAGTGATGCAGCCGCTGATCCGGGGAGTAAAGGTAGGATGGTCTGGCTCAAAGCTCCAATCCTTGAGGGAGTGTTCCAGGATTGAGAGCGGTTTTTCTTCAGCATGCCGGCTAAGATAGTCTGCGATGGCTTCTGTCTGTTTTCCATTGCTCACTGCGATGTCTCCCCTGAAGATGATTGCTGGATAGATTAAGAGGTCAGGATTTCCCCTCAGGAGAATCTTCTTATCTGTCGGCTGGACAGAGATGGCGTATTTTTCTTTGTCCCAGACGAACTTTCGTGCCTGGCTTGCCGGGCTTCGTCCAGTGATGCCGTACACGACGATGTCCTGGAGCCCTGATTTGTCTCTGCCGATTATGATGAACCTGCCTGGATAATCCATGCGTGCCAATGCTTCCAATCCGCTTGTCATGTTATCTCCCTATCGATCATTTCTTCTTAATATTCAATCATCTTGACTCTTGTGTCAATTGTGACTCACTGCAAAGAAATTTAAATCTACGGCCTTCCTGATTGACATAGACTACAGCTTCATAAAAAGCGAAAGAGACTGGTTTTTCTGTAAGATATCCTTTCACTTGCAGCCATGGTTGAATGAGAGGCAGTATAGTGTAATCGCTGTTGAATACATCCGCACTTCTGTACACTTCGAAACGAAGGTCTCCAGGAAGAGGTTCAGGAGCGTCTCTTTTCCGCTCTACAACAGGCTCGAGAGGTATCTCTGAAAGTATTTTTTCTAAGTCATTTTTTGAAAACACTGCAGTTCCGACGAAATGAAATACTCCTTTCATTAGTTGTATCTCCCCCACCTTCTTTTTGAGAATAATTGCTCAGTCGTTGTCCACTCTCGGTGCGAGGATGAACGATAACTGCAGTTTGTCGATGACCTTGTACTCGAGCTGCAGAGGATAGTCTTTGCTGAGCTGGACAACGACCTTTTCAGCAAGCTTGCTTGCCTGGATCATCTTCTTGAGATATTCGATCGAGTATTTTGCCTTGATCTTTTCTGCTGAGTCGATCTTGGTATTGTCGTCTGCCTTGATCTCCACGTTTGCGTTGCTCAGCTCTGATGCCGAGTTGATCGTCAGGAGTTTCTTCTCGACGGTGAAGGTCACGGATTCGCCGACGATGTCAACGTCCTCGACTGCATCGGTGAGGATCTGGCTGTTCGTCGTTATCTTGGAGGTGAATTTCAGCTCTGGGATTTTCTGCTCTTTCTCCTCGACCTCAATCAGGGGAAGGTTGAATGTCCTTGTCTGCGCGTCTTTCAGGGTCACCTTGAACTTATTGGCAGCCACTTCCAGGGTGATGGTGTCCTCTCCTTTCACCCGTCGCAATACCTGTTTCAGGTCATTCAGGTTGATGGCAAGGCTGACGTCTTCCTTGACATCATACTCGACAAATGCAGAAGATAGTAATTTATAGATGACCATGGCCACGTTTGCAGGGTCCATGGCGATGAGCTCGATGGCGTCCTTGGTGACCTTGAATCTCGCCTCTGTCACCAGGTCAGAAATGATGGATATGCTGTCTTTTAGGTATTTTGCGTCTGCAAGAGTCAGCTTCATAGTATCCCTCCATTAATGGATAGCAAATCTCAACCCCCTTCTTCCTCGAGTGAAAGCGAGGTTCATTTAAATAGTTTGCTGTTTGTCTGGGGCAATTGTTTCTGCGTCATCCTCTGTCCCGCCATTGACGCTGACGAGTTCGCAGATAGTGCCCATATGCAGGAGAAGATCCTGCCCAGACCACGTTTTCCTGGCTTGTGAAGTCCAGGAATCCTGCAGGGTAGATGCTCTTCAATCCTTGGGTTCTTACTGTCTTGATGAGGGGTTCAAGTTTTTGCTGATAAAGTTCTGTCTCAAAATCTTCTTGCGTCAGGATGAGCAATGGCACGCGCGCCTCACCCGGTTCAAGGGCCTCTTGTTCGAGCTCTGCCAGAGGATTGCGGAGGAATTTGATAAGAGCCTTTTTTCTTCGCTTTTCGAATGCCCGCTCCCAGCGTGAGAACATCCTCTTGCTTACTGTCCATCCTTGTGCATAAGCGAATGCCGCTGCCCTTCCTTCTTGCACATAGACGAAGAATGTCTCAGCATAGATACAGGAGTTTGTGAGAAAATGCTCATTGAGCGGAAGCCCGAATCCAAACGCTTCTTTGAAGAGATTGCCAAGCCGTCCCTTAATGTCAGGAAAACCGTTTTCTCTGAGATGGATAAGCGTATAGAGTCGTGCCAGGTTCTCCTTATCCTCAGGCTTCTCAGGGTCATAGCGTGAGCGCAGATAGCGGACAAGTTCTTCCTTGTTCATTCTTTCCTCCTGGTGAGCATGAAGGGAAGGAGGGTTTGGCCTTTCCACCAATCAATGATATCGAGATGAAATATCGCTTTGAAAAGGTCGCGGTACCTGCGCAGCTCTTTGGCTGACATGGCTTTAATCCGGTCTTCGTACGCATCAAATGTCAGGATCTCTCCGTGCAGGGTCTTGTCGATGATCTCTTGGATGACCCCTTGTTTCTTGTCTATTCTGACACCGATATAGGTTTCATGGTCATGCGTTCCGATCAGCCGTCCTTCCTCTAGAAAGATAAGGTTTCCCTTGCCGAACTGGATGCCAGGGATGGTGTCTCCGAAATAGAAATAGTTCGAGGTTCCTTTGACCTTGCTCTTGTCAAAGCCGTGCACGAGTTCAAAGAGCCTGTTGTTGAACAGGAGAGTGTTGCAGCTGTACGGGTAGTTATTGTGCACCTCGCTGCAGGGAGGGATCTGGTCGCAGAATGCCTTGCGCCAGCGCCAGTCACGCATGCTGGATTTCTGCTCTTCTTCAGAAGGTATGGTTCCTTTCTGGAGTGAAGGGTAGATGTCTTCGATCTTTAATCGTCGGGATCCCAGGACGTGATTGGGGTTGAGCTTGTTCAGGAGCTTGTCTGCATGGTGGACTGGCTCTTTCAGGAATGCGCTGAGCAGGCGGACCTTGATAAGCCGTGAGAGGAATTCGGGGTCTTGCTGCAGATGCGTACTGAGATAGGACGCGAGAGGGTTGTACTCGATGAGCTCTTGGAATGCCTTGAACATGAGATCAGGATAGGTTGCCGGTATCTGGTGGTAATAGCCTGGTTTCAGGTCGAGTGAGAGGAGTTTTTCGAGAAGGTCTTCAATTCCTGCACGTTCATAGACGCGTTCAATCCTTTTCGTGTAGCTCTTATCATGCCTTTCCCTGAATGTGTTCATGGTCACGAAAAACTCGCGTTCGCGCATGCTGTCCAAGAGCTGGTCTGGCGCAATTGTGCAGACCCGCGTGGGCGAGCAGCCAGTGAGCAAGGATTCGAGAAGGATGTTTTTCAGGTGCGCTTTCAGGAGTGTGTAGGAGTGCTCGCCATCTTTTATAGTGTAGTGGGCTATTTTTGTGTGGGCTTCAATGGTTCCCTGGGCAAGCAGCTCCCTGATTTCCTGATAGCTGAGCTCTTTCGTGAACCCGGCGAAGTTCGCGAGTTTGTTGGCCTTTTTTATGGATGCCCGGTTCGCCAGGTATTCTTGCGTGTCCAATGCGATGTAGAATCCCGGCTCCCATGCCTTTTTCTTCCCTGTGTTGTAGCGCAGGAGGTGCTGGTTCTGGTCAAACCTGATGAAGCGGTGGCCGCCGATAAAGGTATATTTTTTCGCCTGGTCAGAGAGCTTTCTGATCAGGTCTTCCTCATTGTGGCATTGGATGATGTCGAATCCGTGATACGCTGTTCTAAGCTCGTCAGTGATAACATCGACGATGGTGAAGAGCTTGTTTTCATGCTCGCTTTTCAGGATCGCCTGGAATATCTGGCCTGTGCCCTGCCTTTTTTTCCTGGTCTTGAAATCCATCTTTTGTGTCTCGTCATAATCCCTGATCTCCAGGTCGATGGCGCAGGCGTCGAGGGTGAGGAGGTCTTCCAAGCTCTGCTCGATGTGCTCGGGCTTGTGGGGGTGCTTTTCAAGCTGATGGATATCGATCCACTTTTCGAGAGGAGCTCCTGGATCTTCAATCTTAAGGAATTGGGGAAATAAGCGGTGCAGCATCTTTGTCTTGGATCCGAGCTGGAGCAGGTCTGGTGTCCAGAGCTCGGCATCGTGGCCATGCAGGAGTCTGATTCTTTCGAAATAGTCTAATGCAGGAGATTTTTCTTCCAGAACATCCTCTTCCAGAGCATCTCTTGCTCTCGTTTTTCTGCGCGCTTCCTGCAAAGCGTCCAGTTTTTGCAGTGCATCACTGCTGAAGATGAGCTTGAAGAAATACTGGTCTTCATTTGAGGTGAGCCGGGTTGCCACGTCAGTGATGCCGTTCTCGCGGAGCTCTTTCTTGATCTCCTGTTCAAGCGCTTTTGCCTTTTCTTCTGTGGTGATATTCTCTGCCCGTAAGTCCAGTCTTCCTGCCCTGGTCATGAAATATGGCGGAAGTGTCTTAAGATCTTTCTTTGCGCACGTGCCATACTGGACTCTGATGCATGCCTGGTCTCCTTTCTCTTCCAGCGAAAACCCAAGGTGAGAGTATTTTGAAGTGAGGTCTGTTGATGCAGGGTCTGTTGGAGCAAGTTGTTCAAGGAGTTCCTCTGCTTCTTCCCTTTTCATGTAGCCAGTTCTGGGAGTGTAGCATTTCTGGATTGTCCTGAAAAACTCGTCTGGCAGCAGGTCTTTCTGTTCCCAGACCTCCAGTTGTGCCCAGATCACGCTCTTGTGCTGGGAACTATAGGGCTGATCTTGGAAGCTGATGCCAGGATAGCGCTGGCGCAACGCGTCAAGGATATCGAAGAACGATGATTCTTCAGCTCCTGCGCAGAGACTGGTTTGGTGCAGCTCATCAAGTGTGTATTCTTTTGTCACGAGGAGAGGCCTGAATTCCTTGTATGCAGTGCAGACTTTTTTCTCTGCAGTATCATATGCTGTTACCGCAACAACTCTGCCTTTCAGTCCTGCTGGCTTGATATCCAAAAGATAATGTGTCATGTGCCTGGGGGAAAAGAAAAAGAGTTTTTATAACTATCGGTGAATGGTGAACGGATGAAAACGATGAGCAAAGAAGCCAAGTGTATGTCTATACTCGTATCCGCTCATTATTGTTCAGCAGGTGTATCCTATTCTCGCGCCAGCCCATTTCCATTGCCAGGTCTTTCAGGCCTTCGAGCATGGGCAGCTGGCCGTGTGTGGGGATGATGTGCTCTGGCTGCACGAGATTGATCAAATCCCTGTGGTCTTCCCGTGAGGCGTGGCCAGAGACATGGATGTCTGAGAAGATGCGCACATGCTGTTTCTTGAGCTCTGCCTCGAGCTTTTCCCTGTTCTGGATGTTCTCGAGGACAGGGATGATATTGCAGGAGAAGATGACTTCGTCCCCCCGCTTGAAGGTGAACGCGCCGTTGACCATCTTACACAATACTGCCCCTGGCTCTCCTTGGTGGCCGGTCACCACAAAAAGGTATTTTTCAGGATGCACGATCTTTTTCAGGTATTTCTTGACCTGGCTTCCGTACTTGACCATCTCCACTGACTTGGCGAAATCGACGAGCCCGCACCGCTCGCCTGCCCCGACATACTTGGAGAGGGATCTGCCGAGGAGGACGACCTTCCTGTTCATCTTCTGCCCTATCTCGACAATGGATTTCAGGCGGGCGAGATGGCTGGAGAATGTCGTCACGATGACTGCTTTCCCTTCGGTATGCGTACCGAAGAGCACATCACGGAGGAGTTCCCGTGCAATGGACTCTGAAGGAGTCTTGCGATAGGACAGTGAGTATAAGGAGTCTATGATAAGGCATTTGACCTTCAGCTGGCTGAGCCGCTCAAAATTAGGCTTTGCACCGATCAGCGGGGCATTGTCGAATTTGAAGTCGTTCGCATACAGGACGATGCCTTCTTTGGTGTGCAGGGCGATGATGACCGTATGCGGCACTGAATGCGTGGTGTTGATGAATTCCACCTCAATGTTCTCGCTCACCCTGAACCTGCTGTTGAGCTTGTGGGCTACCAACTCATTGTCAAGATGGATCTGCTCGTCACCAGCAAGCGTCTTCAGGACCTCGATAGTGTACGGTGCTGCATGGACTGGGCAGCTAAACTTTGAGCCGAGAAAGGGGACTGCACCCACGTGGTCGAGATGGGAATGGCTGATGCAGATGGCTTTCAATGTGCTCTTGATGTCTTGTATGGTATTGATGTTGGGCACTGCATTGATCTCCATGAGCTTTTTCGGAGACAGATCGACTTGGCTATCGCTTTCAGTGTATTGGATATAGTTGTCCATCAGGAGGCCGAGGTCGAGCATGACAGACTCATTTCCAACCTTGACGATGACGCAGTTCCTGCCTATCTCCTTGTAGCCGCCGACTGGTATTATTTCCATATGCAGGAGGCGGAAACAGCATGATTTATATAGTTTGCTAAAAAGTGCCCTTGGCATGATAACTGTCCGCACAACAAAGAAAGAGGAGATCATTGTCATCACAGACCAGGTCAGGGAAGAAGTGAAAAAAAGCAAGGTCAAGACAGGCCTGATCAACATCTTCTGCCTGCACGCGACTGCAGCATTGATGATCAATGAGAACGCTGACCCGCTGCTGCTTGAGGATATCCTCAATTCACTGCGGAAGATCGTTCCTGAACATGACAATTATCATCATGACCGGATTGACAACAACGCAGCTGCCCATCTGCGTGCCGGACTCTTGCATTCTTCATTGACCATCCAGATACAGGATGGAGACATTCTCCTGGGACAATGGCAGGGAATCCTGCTGGTTGAGCTGGACGGCCCAAGGGCACGGCAGGTGGAGACCAAGATTGTGAAAGTTGAGTAAGAGTGTGGCGTTCTTCAGCAGCAGTCATGTTCATTGTGTTATTCTGATAGGTATGTTTTGTCAATCTTTTTGTTCTGATGCTTTTCCCGGGGTGGTGGAGGGGGTGGTTTGGGCTCTGCACAAAGTTTGGACCATGTCCAAACCCTGTCGAATGTATTCGACAATGCCCCATTGAACTTGTTCAATGATGGAGGGTGGGGACAACTGCGCACTGAACCCAGCTGACTGCCAACTGTGTAGATGTAATGCATTGCTCACATTCCCGGGTGGTGGAGGGGGAGGAGGGTGGGAACAATCTGAAAAAAAAGGAGTGAGTGGATGTGGGAACGATCAGGAAAAGAAGGAAGACGTGGAGATTGGGACACATTCCGCAACATTTAAATAACCTCTTTCCTGGCGTATTCTTTAAAAAAGATGGTTGAGGAAAAGAGTTTGGAAGAGGTGAAAGACTATTGGTCTTTGAGTTCTCTAGAAGTATTACGAAAGCTGAACACATCTCCTGATGGCCTGGCAGAGAAAGAGGTGGAAGAGCGCCAGAAGGAGTTTGGGTTGAACGAGCTGAAGAAGAAAAGGCTCAATGTGCTCGCTATCTTCCTGCGCCAGTTCAAGAGTCCGTTCATCATCATCTTGGTAGTCACTAGCATCATTGCAGGTTTGCTTGGCGAGCTCACTGATTCTCTTATCATTTGCATCATGATTCTCATTAGCGCGAGCCTTGGCTTTGTCAATGAGTATCAGGCAGAAAAGATCGTGGACCATCTTACCCGGAGGATCTCGTTCCGCTCAACAGTGATCAGGGAGGGTGTCAAGCGCAAGCTCGATAACAGGTTTATTGTTCCCGGAGACATCATCTTCCTCTCTGAAGGAGACGTGGTGCCTGCCGACCTGCGCATCATCAGGGCTGACGGCCTGGAATGTGATGAGTCTGTGCTTACTGGGGAATCCTTGCCAGTGCAGAAGACTGTAGAAGCCCTCCAGAATGCTGAGGGTACTCTGACGGAGATGCGGAATTGTGCGTTCATGGGTACAAAGGTCTCGGGCGGCTCAGGCATGGGAGTTGTCATCCGTACTGGGATGAAGACTGTATACGGTAAGATTGCGCAAAGCGTCAGTCATCCTCATCCGGAAACAGCGTTCCAGAAGGGGATACGGAAATTCGGCCAGCTGCTCATGCGGATCATCCTGATCCTGACTGCATTCACCTTTTTGATCAACGTGCTGTTCAAGTATGACATCATCACCTCCTTGCTTTTTTCCATTGCAATTGCCATCGGCCTCACTCCTGAGCTTCTTCCTGTGATCATGACAGTCTCGTTGGCGCGTGGTGCGAAGAAGCTCTCGCAAAAGGATGTGCTCGTCAAAAGGCTTATTGCTATTGAAGACCTAGGCAACATGGATGTCCTCTGCACAGACAAGACCGGAACCTTGACTGAGGGAAAGATCAAGCTCATCACGCATTTCGACGTCAACATGAAGATCGATGATGACGTCCTGAAGTATGCGCTGCTCTGCAATGCTGCGATCGTGAGCAATGAGATCACAGGGAATCCGATCGATGTCGCGATCTGGCAGCATGCCCAGAACAACCAGATCAAGGCTCTCGGAGAGTTCAGGAAACTCAAGGAGTTTGGCTTTGATTATAGCAGAAGGAGGATGTCGACGGTTATTGAGAAGGATCAGAGGACGTTCATTGTGTCCAAAGGTGCTCCGGAAGCCATCCTGGAAATCTGCGCCAATGTCAAGAGCAACAAGAAAACCTATCCCATCAAGAAATATGCACGGCATATCGAGGGCCAGTTCCTTGCGCTGAGCAAGAACGGCTATCGGGTTATTGCGGTCGCGGTCAAAGATCTCAAGGGGAAGCAAGCATACACGCAAATGGAGGATATGGAGAGCAGGATGACCTTTGTCGGGTTCATCACCTTCATGGATTCTCCGAAAGAGGACGCGAAAGAGGCTATCGCGCATCTCAAGAGATTGCATGTTGACCTCAAAATTCTTACGGGAGATAATGAATTAGTGACTATGAAGATCTGCAGAGATTTGGGGTTTCCTGCAGACAGGTATGTTCTTGGGAAAGAGATTGCGCAGATGAGCGAGGATGCCCTCAAGAGGACTGTGCAGGAGGTGAGTATCTTCGCGCGCATCACTCCAGAGCAGAAGCTGCGCATTGTCAAGGCGCTCAAGCAGAACGGCCACATCGTCGGCTTTATGGGTGACGGCATCAATGATGTCGGGGCCTTGCATGGCGCAGATGTCGGCATCTCGATCGACACTGCAGTGGATGTTGCGAAGGACGCTGCAGACATCATTCTGCTGAAGAAGAGCCTGAACGTGATCTCTGACGGTGTTCTTCAAGGAAGGAAGACGTTCGGGAACACGATGAAGTACATCCTGATGGGAACAAGCTCGAGCTTTGGCAACATGTTCAGCGTTGCGGGCGCATCTCTCGTCCTCAATTTCTTGCCTATGCAGCCGACCCAGATACTTCTCAACAATGTGTTGTACGATGTTTCTGAGCTGGGCATCTCCACAGACAATGTCGATGAGGATTATGTCAAGAAGCCCAAGAAGTGGGATATGAAGTTCATTCAGAAATTCATGCTCTTTTTCGGGCCCATCAGCTCATTCTATGATTTCATCACGTTCGGCGTCATGCTCTACATCTTCCATGCCAGCGCAAGCATGTTCCAGACCGGCTGGTTTATAGAGTCCCTGACGACCCAGGTGCTCGTGGTCTACATGATCCGGACAAACAAGGTGCCGTTCTTCAAGAGCAGGCCGGGCAAGATGCTCCTGTTCACGACAGTCTTTGCGCTCTGCATCGGATTGTTCTTCACGTTTGGCGCGCTGGGAAGGCTGTTCGATTTCACGCCGCTGCCGCTCCTGTTTTTCTTTGTGCTCTGCATCATGGTGGTCACCTATCTCCTGATTGTCGAGCTGGCGAAGAAGTATTTTTTCAAGAGGCACCTGCTATGATCTCAAGAATGACCCTGCATAGCCGGAACATCTCATCCAGGTTATAAGAGTATGCTGACTATGAAAAATTGAAACCAGAATGAATTATCTCCAGAAAATAATCCTGTCCAGGATGGCCTGGAAGATGCTCTTTTTCTGGCCGGGCTTTTCTTTCGCAGCGTTTTCCTTCAGCGCTAAGATCTTTTCCTTGTACTTCTGGCCAAACTCAGCATCATCCTCAAGAACTTGTGTCTCTTCCTGGGAATAACGAACGCCCATGGAGGCAGATTCATACATGACTGCTTTTTTTGCGAATCCTCCTAACGAGTTGGTCAGGATGGTGTTCGTCCTTTTTTCATAATCCGAGTCTGCCTTTGCCTCTGCAGCATACACTGCAGCCTGTTCTGGCACGATTCCCTCATCGATGAAATACCTGTCAACATCCCTGCGCTCATACGTCAACGGCTCGTATGCTCCGCCGGTCTGCTCAGCGATCTCTTTCCATATGCTGATGCCGATCTCATCGATACCGCTTCCTGAGATGGTGTAGATGATGATGTCTTTGTCCTGTGCCTTTTCAATTTCATCCCGGTAGTTCAGCCCGTCAGGAGTGCCTTGCTGAAAGCTCACGTCAGTGCTTCCTTCTCCATGGGGTGCGGCGTCTCCGACAAGGAAAATGATCTTTTTTGCAGAACGGTCCCATGCCATTTTTTTAATGGCAATGTCAAGCCCGGTGGCCACCGCTTCAGGGAGGTCACCGCCCCCCCGTGCCTCCAGGTTTCTGATGTGCTCGAGCATGGTCTGGGTGTCGTGCGTGAGGTCATATTCCTGAGTAGCATACTTGCGCTCTTCAGGAGGGAAATCCCGGTAGGAGACTAGTCCTATCCTGATGTCTGGCCGCGGGCTTCCTTTCTGGATGGTCTCGACAAGGTCTACGAGATGCGTCTTCACTGAGCGTATTTCATCTGCCATGCTGCCGGTGCTGTCGACCACGAAGACAATGTCGATCCGCGGGGCATCAAACGGGCCGTCAGGAAAAGGAGGCGGTGACTGACCAGTGTCATTGAGAGGGTTCTGGTAGTCGTCATACGTTTGGTTCCTGCTGCCATCTTCCCCTGCGGAAAATGGTATCACTGCAGAGCAGAGCAGCATGATGAAAAGTGTGGGAAAAATGAATCGAGAGTTATGTTTCTTGGCCATTTTTTTCCTCATCAAGCAATTTTGAGAAGGGATAAGATAGTGGGTTATTTATAGACAGGGGTAGGCTTCAACTTGAGTCGAAATCATGGAAAAACTTTTCTTGAGAAATCACTTCAATCCTTTGAGTTTGGATTTCAGCTCTGCACGTTCCTTCTGCATTTTTTCCAGCTGCATCTCTTCTTCGAGGATGGTGATCATCTCTTTCTGCGATCTGTTTAATAGCTTTTTCGCGAGCCGGCGTTCGTGGAGTATGCCTTTGAGCCAGATGGAGAAGTCATTGCCTGTGGTGTAGACGTGCTCGTTGAATTCCTCTGCAGGCATCATGCGCAATGCCTCAACCAGCTCCTGCGTGTTTTTGACCATGATGTTGTGGCTGAGGCGGAGAGAGCCGTCTTCCGGAGAAGTTACGGTGCATGTCTTGAAGTACTCTGTCAAGGAATGCAGGTATTTGTTCTTCGAGATGTAGCGCACGAGCAGGATGAAGAGGATCATGACAAGGATGTAGATCAGGAGGACTGCGATTGAGGAGACCACCTCATTGAGTGAGGCGTCGAAGAGCAAGGTCTTTTTCAATGCCTGGGTTGAGAGCACATAGGGGTTGGCCTGTGCCAGTGTGGAGAGGAATCCGGAGATGTGCTCGAGCGGGAAGATGATGTTGGAAAGGAAGAGGAATATTGCTCCGATGGAGATGGAGACCATGGTGACTCCTTCCTGCGTTGAGAAGAGGTAGCCGATGGCCATGCCGATGAGGACAAAGAGGCTGATGGAGACGAGGAGCACGATGAAGGTGATGCTAAAATTATGGAACAGCGGCGATTTCAGGAATAAAAAGGCCAGTCCGATAATGACGACCGCTTGGATAAAGATGAGGAACGCGGACGTCAGGTAGGTTGCCAGGACAAAGGTCTCGTCCTGTGTCGGCGTGGTGAAGTTTCTGAAGTACGCCTTTGATGTCTTTTCCATGATGATGAGCGTTCCTGAAAGCAATATGCCGATGAACATGATGACAAGCATCAAGAGGTCTGAGAAGAGGAAGATGAGCTTCGACCCTTCGGTGGCGACTGGCTCGATGCGGGTCGTGACCGGACTGACGATATTGGAGGCCGTGGTGACTTTGATGTTGTTGATGTTCGTCAGGATGGTGTCGAGTGCGGTCTTGAAGTTGTCCAGCTCTTTCTTCAATGTCTCCAGGTCCAGTTGTATGCTGTTTAATTGGCTCTTGACCTGCTGTGTTGCTGCCTGCGCGTTCACCAGTTTATCTTTGATCTTGAGCAGGTTTTCATTGGCCGCGTCCACCGTACTCTTTAGCTCCTCAAGCTTCCGAGGTGTGTTGTTATACAGGCTGTTGAGCTCCTTCTCAAGACTATCGATGTCTGTGCTGAAGTTCTCGAGCTCGAACGAGGTGTTCTCTTTGACAATGTCTGCGAACTCCCGCGTCTTCTTCACGATGTCTAGGCCTTTGTCCCGGATGAGCTTTGCAGAGTAGACAATCTCTTGACCCTTGCTGGTGACTGGCGAGAGGTCTGTGCCCTGGTATTCCAGGTCGATGGTGTTAAGGTCTGATATGGCTGCAGTGATTTTTGTGTTTGTCTCCTGGCTCAGGCTGCGCTGCTGGTCAAGCCTGGCTGTTTCCTGCATGAGTTGGTTTTTCGTGCTGAACAGCGTGTTCAGGATGGCGTTGGTCATGGCCAGGCTGAGCTCTTCTGACTTGACCTCGATGTTCTTGGAGATCGAGTCGATGACCTGATAGACAAGGTTCTGCCGGGTGTTGTCCACATAGAAGATGATCTCGTTGGTCTTGTTGTTCTTTATCTCGAAATCCGCCGGCAGGATGATGCAGGTGTGGATTTTCCCCTCCTTGATCTTCTGGATGCAGAGCTCTTGTGAGGGCATTTTTTGCACGATGAACTTGTCTTCTTTCAGGTTGTTCACGAACTGGTTCGAGATGTCGGTATAGTTTTTGGAATAGACGCCGATAGAGAAGTCTAGGGTCTTGGTGTTGTTGAATGCCAGGCCCACAAGAAGAATGATCATGAGCGGGCCGAAGATGACGACGAGCGCGCTTCCTCTGCTCCGCGCGAGGACTTTCAGGTTCTTCTTGATGATGCTGAGGAGCTTCATGGTTGCTTTCCTTTTTTTGCGATCTCGAATTCAGGCGTGGTTTCTTCGCCAGGATATTCCACAGCCACCTGCTCGTTCTTTGCAGTGTTGTTGAACAGGTCGAGGTTGATGAACATGTCTTCCAGTGTCTGCTTGACTACCTTGACCTCGATGATGTTCTCTTTGGTGCCTTCGAAGATGCGGAGGATCTCTGAGAGCGCCTTTGCAGTGTTGGTGGTCTTGAGGATGAGCTCTGTCCCTCTTGCCTCTGCCTTGATGATCGCCTTTGTCCGCAGCTTGGGGATGACCCGCTGGTATTCTCCAGGGTAGGATTCGATGATGACCTCTTCCTCTTTCAGGTATTTCTGCCTGAGCTCTTCAGGGCTGCCTATTTCCTGTATCTTAGCATTCTTGAGTATGGCTATCCGTGTGCAGAGGTGCTCCATCTCCTCCAGGTAATGGCTGCTCAAGAGGATTGTTGTCCCTTTCTTGTTGATCGTGCTGATCAGGTTCCAGATGTTCCTCCGCAGGACAGGGTCGAGGTCAGCGGTCGGCTCATCAAGGATGAGGAGGCTCGGGTCGTGCATCATGGACAGGCCGATATCCAGCCTGCGTTCCATGCCTCCGGAGAGGTTTCCTGCCAGCGTATTTTCTGCAGTCTTGAGTTCCATGAGCCTGAGCAGGGTCTCTGCATTCTGCACTATTGCCTCTTCTGAGAGGTTGTAGAGCCTTCCGAAATACTGCAGGTTTTCTTTGACTGTCAGCTTCTTGTAGAACGAGGGCATCTGCGCTGCAAAGCCATACACTTGCTTGAAGAGCTCTTTCTGCTTGAACACTGAGCTGTAGCCTTGTCGCTCGCCGTCAGGGAGGAATTGGCTGTGCCTGAAGAGGATGTCTCCCTTTTCTGGCTTGAGAAAGCCGATGATAGTATTTAAGAGTGTTGTCTTGCCAGAGCCTGAGGCGCCGATGATGCCCAGTATCTCACCTTGCTGCACATCAAGGTTGATGTTATCTAGGACGACCTTTTTTCCGAATGCTGTCGTCAGGTTCCTGCACTTAAGCAATACCGCCCCCATATTCTTCGAAGAGCCAGAGAGGTTTAAAAAGATGTGTCTTAACTCGAGAGAGGTGGCTGAACAGCATATTGAGAGGAGTGTGTTTATTCCTTCAGTCCAAAGTACCTTTTCCTTTTTGAAGGATTAAGATTATTAATTTCCCTGGCTTTCTGCTCAATGTACTCATAAGAGGCTTGGCATTGCTCTTTAACCCAGAGACGTTCAGTCTCTTCAGTATCCCATACGTCACGTGTCTCATACGCGGGAAAGGATTCAAGGAATGTCTTGCCTATCGGCGCACCAGGGAATGGGGTGAGCAACGCACAATGCAGTTGTGTGACATTAGAATATTGTGCAACTCTTTTTGCGAACTGTTCAGTATGAGCGATGGTTTCTTCTGACTCGCCTGCAGCTCCCAGAATCAAGCTGCCAGTGATGTTAATGCCTCTTCTCTCCAGTTTTTCGACAGCAGCAAGGTTTGCCTTCACGGTATATCCTTCCTGCATACTCTTGAGCATCCTGTTATCTCCTGAGTCGAATCCGACGTAGATGTATTTCACATTAAGCTTTTGCAAGAGGTCAGCCGTCTCTTCTGTAATCTCACTGCTTCGCCCGTAGCAGGATATCGCGATGTCTTCGAGGTCAGGAGGCCTTGCCTCTAGCAGTGCCTTAACTCTTTCTGAATTTCCAGTGAGGCAGTCGCCATAATCTTTAAAGGATTCAATTCCGAGCCTCTGCCTTGCTTCCCTAATATCTCTCCAGAATCTTCCTGGCGCCTGATAGTTATTGAGCGGATAGGGGATGTCACAAAAGCTGCACCCTAGTTTTTCCCGCCAGGCACAGCCGACATGGGTGAATCCCTCGACGTACTTTTCTGGCATTGCAGGAAACTCCTTTTTGTGCTCACGCCAGTACTCGTCAAAACGCATGAGAGAGAAATCCATATCTGTGAAGCGGGGAGGCTTTGTCGGAAAGTGGGTCTGGTTGTGCAGGATTCTTCCATCCTCAGCTTTCCAGAAGAGATTATAAACATCCGTATATGCAGGGGTTCTTTTTTCACAAGCAATGGCATAGTTGAGAAACCCTTCTTCACCAGCATAAACAATGGCTGCATCAATGCTTTGCTGGTTTTTCAGTACAAGTTCAGCCATTGGTATTTTCTTTTGCCCGATTGTAAGTACTGCTGAAGCATGAGGGCCGCCGACAACAACTTTCCGAGTTCCGCTCTTCTTCGCATAGTTTGCCAGCGCAATGCAGTTCTGGTAATTGTTCGTGTTCGCGCTCAATCCTAGAATGTCTGTGCCTTGGACCCTTGTCTCAAGTTCACTTTTGGAATAGAGTTCACCGTCAATGGCTTCAACCTGCCATGAGGGAAAGGTGTCTTTTACCAGAGAGGCAACGAGCAATATTCCCATGGGATAGTATATGCCTCTGGTCGCGCTTGCGCCATAATAGTTTGTCGGGCATACCAAGGTTATTCTCATTTTTATCACTTCAAAGTAATATCAATTAAGGAGAATATTTAAATATTTGCTGTAAATAATTTACAACAAATTGGAACACCTCATAGGCAACCTAAGGAAATTCGGGCTATCAGAGAAAGAAGCAAAGACATACCTTGCCTGCCTGGAGCTCGGGGACGCGCTTGCCAGCGACATATCCTTGAAAAGCGATATCCCTCGGACGTTAGTGTATGATATATTAGAACGGCTGATTGAGCTCGGCTTGGTCTCCTATGTGAGAAAGGACAACTTGAAGTATTTCAGAGCAGCAGACCCTCAGGAACTGATACGGGTATTGAAGGAGAAGGAACAGGCGGTGAAGGATATCCTGCCGACTCTTGAACAGCTGCAAAAGGCGAAAGGTATGAAGCGGCCGAAGGTTGAGTTGTTTGAGGGCAGAGAAGGCATGAAGACCGTCATGAACGATATCTTGAGATCAAAAGTAAAGGAATTTCTTGCGTATGGGAGCTCACGCTCGTCTTTTGAGATCATCCCGGCATTCATGGAGGACTGGCATAAAGAACGGATTCAGCAGAAGGTCATGATGCGGATTTTATACAATGATACGAAAGAAGCGCGGGAAAAAGTCAAGAAAAGGCCGGAGTCGCTCAAGTACGCAAAGTTCAGGTTTATGCCTATCAAACTGGAGTCACCGACAGCGACGATCATCTATGGAAGCAAGGTCATCTTGCAATCATGGGAAAAAGAGCCTTTTGCCGTAATGACAGAAAGCCAGATAATGGCAGATAACCAAAGGAAGTACTTTGGGGAATTGTGGAAGGTGGCGAAGCAATAAGCCTCTTAATACCTCCCTTCAATCTTTTTTAGCACCTTCCTGTCATGCCCGATCATCTTCAATTTCAGCGCTTCAGGAATAGTGTACCACTGCATGGCCTGGCCTTCTCCGAGAACAAGCTTCTTTTTGGGATCGTATTTTTCCATGAAGATGTATTTCTTGCCATAATGGTCTTTATCCTTGAATTCAATCAGGAACATGAATTTTGGATGCTTAAGTTTGATGCCGAGTTCTTCTCTAGTCTCTCTTTTCACCGCCTGTAGGGGAGTCTCTCCTTTTTCAATATGCCCGCCGAAGAATGCCCAATAGTTTGCCAGGGTCTTTGCATCCTTTGCCCTGTGCTGGAAGAGGATTCTCTTGTGAGCATCATAGAGGAAGATGAGCGCGACATCATATCTCATGATAAGTATGAGCCAAGTGCATGTTTATTAAGATTTCGAAAAATTGATTATTTCTTCTTCCCAATCCGCTCATTCGTCATCCTGTAGAATATAAACACCAGAATCAAGGTCACCAGAGCTCCGATAAAGAACCACAATGCGATGTTCTGCTCGCTGATCAAGGGCTGGCTGGTGATGGTTGTGGTCTGGTTGATGAGCTCTGTCGTGGTGTTGGTGAAGTTCTCAGCGACCTGCTCGCCGGCTTGTGCCAGCAATGGTGTTGCTACGATCTTTTCTGTGCTTGGCGCGACCAGGTCTCGAGCTAGTTCTTCAGCAGCAGGCGCACTTGCTTTTGTGCCGTAGGTCGCGAAGAGCTGGCTCGTGCTGGTGAACCTGTTGAAGAACTGGATAATCAATGCCAAGCCTGCAGTGATGCCGACGATTGGCAATAATTTCTTCAGTTTCTGCCTGAATGTCTCTGATGCCTCTTTCGGCGCGATGATCACGTACTTATTCGAGAGCTTGTAATGGTTGACCTCTTTCCCTTTCTCAGAGTAATGGAACTCGTCTATCTGCACGAGCTTCGCATCCAAAAGGTGTTTGAGGTTGTAGTGGATGGTTGATATTGGCTGCTTGAGCTGTTTTGAAAGTTGTGTCTCTGTTGCGTCGCCGTGCGAGAGCTCATCCAGTATCCGCCTGCAGGTGTCATTGCTGATCACTTGCGCAAGCTTCTTTGCCTCTGATTCCTTCAGGCTCACAAGGAGGAAGGGTTCGTCTGCCATAACAACAACGTAAGATTGTGGTATTTATAAATGTTGTAATAATTTCGAACGGATTAAAAGTGTTGAAGTATATTCGTAATGAGTTTTTATCCTTATTCCTTTATTTCTCATGCGCCTTTGGTGGCGGTGCGGCGGTCAAAAACTGCATTCAAGAAGCAACTCGAGAGAAGCAGTTTTTGCCCTACGCGCCATCCCGTAGGGAGCATCCCCTGGCGCGTCGCACGCCACCACGGCGCAGA
>JAZDID010000129.1:0-4732 GCA_043805315.1 Nanobdellota archaeon
CGTATTCATAGTTTAAATCCTATTGTCATCAAGTTATTCTTTATCTCCTCATCAAGCTTCTTCCCTTCTTCCATCTGTTTTCCCAATTCGGTAGTCAATCGTTCCATCTTTTCTTTGAATGCTTCTGGATCGTCTTCGATGTCTTCTGCACCGACGTATCTTCCTGGTGTGAGTATGCAGTCGTGTTTCTTGACTTCTTCCAGTTCTGCGCTCTTGCAGAATCCTTTGACGTCTGCGTATTTTCCTTTCTCACCTCTCCAAGCGTGGTAGGTAGCTGCGATCTTTGAAATCTCCTCTGCTGTCAGTTCCTTGTGTCTCCTATCAATCATCACTCCCATATTGCGGGCGTCGATGAAGAGAATTTGCCCTTGTCTATCTCTGAACTTGTGGTTTTTCTTGTCTCTAGTGACGAACCAGAGGCAGCAGGGGATCATCGTATTGTAGAAGAGCTGTCCTGGTAGTGCTATGATGCAGTCTACGAGATCGGCTTCGATGATCTTTGAGCGTATGTCACCCTCGCCGGAACTATTCGATGAGAGTGATCCGTTGGCAAGGACGAACCCTGCGATGCCTGTAGGATTCAGATGATGGATGAAGTGTTGCACCCAGGCGTAGTTGGCGTTCCCATTGGGTGGTTCGCCATACTTCCAGCGGATGTCATCTCTGATCCGCTGCACTCCCCAGTCGCTCATATTGAACGGAGGGTTGGCGAGGATGAAGTCGGCACGTAAGTCCTTATGGAGGTCATTATGGAAGCTGTCCCCGAGCTGGATATTGGCATCGATGCCCCGAATGGCAAGGTTCATCTTGGCAAGCTTCCAAGTTGTCGAGTTGCTTTCCTGCCCGAAGACGTGGATATTATCGATCTTGCCGCCGTGTGCCTGGATGAACTTCTCGCTCTGGACGAACATCCCCCCGCTGCCGCAGCAGGGATCGTAGACCCTGCCCTTGTATGGCTCTATGACCTCGACTAAGAGCTTGACTATGGGCGCAGGAGTGTAGAACTGCCCTCCTTTCTTGCCTTCTGCATCGGCAAACTGCCCCAAGAAGTATTCGTAGACCTTTCCCAGGATGTCCTTGCTCTTGTTCTCCTTGTCACCCAGACCGATAGTCCCTATAAGGTCTATCAGTTCTCCCAGGCGTTGCTTGTCAAGGGAGGGTCTGGCGTAGTCCTTCGGCAAGACCCCTTTTAGGGTGGCATTGTCCTTCTCCAGCAAGTCCATTGCGTCATCGATGATCTTGCCGATTTCGGGCTTCTTGGCGTTATTCTGGAGGTGTTCCCAGCGAGACTTCTTTGGCACAAAGAAGACATTCTCCATCTTATATTCATCAGGATCTTCAGGATCTGCATTCTTGTCCTTTGCCAACTCTTTGTGCCGTTCGTCAAAGGCATCAGAAATATACTTTAAAAAAATCAAACCAAGAACTACGTGCTTGTATTCAGCAGCATCCATATTGTTGCGCATCTTGTCAGCTGCCTGCCAGAGCTTCTGTTCAAAACCAAGATTACCGTTTGATCTAGTTGTTTTCAATTAAGCCTCCATTGATTTGATATTTATCGTTTTTCCCCACGACTTTTTATCGTGAATATACCTTCGTATTCTTAAATATTATGCCAAATTCAGTCAATTATGAGTAATAAAGAAGACGAAAGAATTAATGTAAACCACCTTCTCCACCACCTATCCGCCAAAACAGCTCGTAGAACTGGATTCAGGCCATGACTACCGCCGCAATCCAAAAATCATCCGGGAGGTCAATAGGGAAGTGGGCAGGTTCGTGAATCAATAGTTCGGCCCGAGCAGGCTCTTGAGCTTGCATGCCAGCTCCTTCTTGTCAGGGAGGTAGAGCTTGTATTTCGAGACAAAGAGCTTGTTGGAGATGCCGCCTAAGGCGTATTCAATGATTACTTTGTCTTTCTCAGTGCCTAGTATGATTCCCACTGGTTCATTGTCCCCCTCTGCCATTTCTTCTGTCTTAAAGTAGTTCAGGTACGCGTTCATCTGGCCCACATCTTGAGGAGTTACCGTTCCCACTTTAAGGTCTATAAGAACAAAGCATTTTATTATGCGATGATAAAAAACAAGGTCAATAAAATAATGCGTATTATCCAAGGTAATCCTATATTGCCTGCCTATAAAGGTGAATCCTCTGCCCAGCTCAAGCAAGAACATTTGAAGATTATCTATGATGTTTTGTTCTAGTTCCTTCTCAGAATACGCATGAGTTTTCATTCTTAAAAACTCAAGAATATAAGGATCCCTCACCACATCTTCTGCGCTTTCGATGGTGTTGCCCTCTCTTGCCAATCGCATCATTTTCTTTTTATCTTTGCACAGTGCTATCCGATAGAACAATGCCGAATTTTTTTGCCTTTTCAATTCCCGTATGCTCCAATGTTCAATCACGCTTTCCTTTTCATAGAAACCCCTTTCTACGTCATTATCGATCTTCAGCAATTCGACAACATGGCTCCAGGCCAATGTGTGAGACACTGTCTCACATTTCGGGTATGTAAGGTAAAACAGCCGCATGTAGGTCAGGTTGCTCCTGCTAAAACCTGTTCCATATCTTTTTGAAAGGTCCTTTGATAATTGAATCAACAATGCAGCTCCATACTTCGCCCTTCCTTTCCCACCCTGCTCGTACTCAACAATTTGCCTTCCAATCTCCCAATAGGTTTTCACAAGCACCTGATTGACTGCTGCAAATGCCTGTCTCCTGCCTTGCTCAAGGAGAAAGCCGATATCCCTGATGAGGTATGTATATCTCCGTGCTCGAAAGATGCGTTTCATGTCACATCTTCATAAAGGAAATTTTATATGCCTTTCCCAAAATTATCGAAGGTATTTCCAGTATTTCTGAAGTATTTTCATAAAAAGTTCGGCATTGCGAATATTTTCTACACATCTCGAACCACCACCGCAACCTTTAAAACCTCCAACCTGTTTCCCGGCAGTATGGACTCCTATGAGCAATTATTGGACCGCGCAAAAGAGAAACTGCCAGACAAGAGTGACGAGTCTGAGCGCTTCAACATTCCCAAGGTAAAAGGCCATGTGGAAGGGAACAAGACCATTGTAAGCAACTTCATCCAGATAGCGCAGGCATTACAGAGAACGCCAGACCATTTCCTCAAGTACATCCTGAAAGAACTGGCAACTCCAGGAGAGGTCGTCAAGCAGGCAGCGATCTTCAAATCCAAGGTATCGGCATCAAAGATAAACGAGAAAATCCAGCAGTATGCTGACGAGTTCGTGGTCTGCAGGGCATGCGGCAGGCCAGACACCAAGCTCACCAAGGAAGGCAACATCTTCTTCATCAAGTGCCAGGCGTGCGGCAGCAAGCATTCGGTGTACACGAGGCAATGAGTATGTGCCTCGCAGTCCCAGGAAAGATTGTCAAGATCACCAAAGACAAGGCCATAGTCGACTATGGCATTGAAAAGCGCACTGGCAAGCTCATCAATAACGAGTTCAAGCTCAATGACTATGTCATCATCCAGGGAGGCATTGTCGTGACAAAAGTTGAAAAAAAAGAGGCGGAAGAGGCGTTAAAGCTCTATAAAGAGGCTGTCAACTGATTCTCGTATGAAACAAGTCCATAGCAAAAGATTTAAAAGCTAATCGTTATTATCTTAACCACATGGTTAATGAATTAACAATACTTAGGCCGTTTCTCACCAGACCAGAAGAATCCTTGCATCTTGCAGAGCTCTCACGCCTGACCAAGATACCGCACCCGACAGCCAGGCTCCACCTCGCAGCATTAGAGCGCAAAGGAATTGTGCAGAAAAGTCATAAAGGACGGCTCACGCTCTATGCGCTCAGCAAGACAAATCCACTTCTCGCAGACTACCTCACTCTTGCAGAAAAGCGGGTTTTCATTGAAAAATGCGAGGCAAATCCGGTCTTCTGCCAGATGATTTCCGAGCTCAAGTCCATTTTTTCCGGAACCTGCCTGATTGTTTTCGGTTCAGCGAGCCAAAGCTTCAAAAAGTCCAGCGATATAGACCTCTTGGTGATAGGGAAGATGAACACAGACAACGCAAGGAAAATCGGCGAGAGGTACAACAAGCCAGCTCATCTGGTCATCGCAAAGCTGGAAGATATCACTGTGGGCATGAAGCTTGAGATCCTCAGAAAGCACCTCATCGTCGAAGCGACCAGCGACGTCTTGAGGTGGCTGTATTGGCAAGCTTGAACTGGTGCAAGGGGAAAAAGAAAGGCATCAGGCTTGTCATGCCGAATGCTCCGCTCGCTGAAGAATATATGCATCTTGCCCAAGAGACCTTGGAGCTTTGCCCGCTCATCAAAGGCAGGTCAGAGCTCTGGCTCTCAACCATGCTCTATTATGCAGAGTATTTCGCAGCATATGCTGTCTTATGCAAAATCGGCATCAGGTCTGAGATCCATGACTGCACTATCGAAGTATGCAGGCTGCTTGAAACACAGAACATCTTTCCCATAGGAACCACGGTGCAGCTTGAAGAAGACAAGAAATTGCGCATCGACAACCAGTACTACCTCAAATCCAGGCCAGTCAGGTTCGACTATAACTCATTGCTTGAATTCATCAGCACGATAAAAAGCAGGATGGACAGGCTCACGTCTGATGAGGCAGAGGCCATTAGGAAGATCATAGAACGAGAGTAAATCATACTGAAGAGTTCATCACTTCTAACACCTTACTTGTGCATTTCTTCAGGTTCCTGAGCTGTTCTGTTGTCAGG
>JAZDID010000130.1:0-19396 GCA_043805315.1 Nanobdellota archaeon
CCCCTACGGGGTGGTCGCGTAGGGCAATTTCTAGTAAGAAATTGCCCGTCTGCGCCAAGGTGGCGTGCGTTTATGACGTATTTTAAGAAAGGAACATTCATTTAAAGAAGTCTTAAATGAAGACTCTTATTTATGGGAAGAAAAATTAATTACCAGAACTTCCACAACCCCCGTACTTTATTCTTCCTGATGAGAGAGGAGAGTTTCCTCTCAGCCTCAGGATCGTGGTATTTCTTCTCAAGCTCCTTGAACTTTCTCGTGTGATGGTAGCTCCTGCCGTTCTTGTGGTTGAATTGCAGCTTCTTGTGCAGCATCTCGTGGTACATGACGTAATCGAGAAGGTTCATGTCCTTCCGCAATATGGTTGAGATGGTGATGGTGTCTGTCGCGTACTCATACGAGCCAAGCTTGGAAAAGGATTCTGTTCCCCAGGCAAGGTTCGGCCGCTCGAGAAGATTGTCAAAATACTGCTCGTTCACGCGGTCAAATGATTCTTCAAGCGCAGGATCTGATGCAGTCACGATTGAATATCTCGGCAGGTTCTTGATGAACTTGTTGTACAGGTCAATATTGATCGTACTCTTCTTTTCCTTGAAGAGCTTCAAGAGAAGTATCTGGATAAGCCCGATCTGGATTTCCTTTGAGACTGTCTTCCATTCCCTGCTCAGGCGGACTTCAATGAGATTCCCCTTTAGCCGTATATTGCCATTGTAGCCGCGGAAGGCGCGGGAATACTTGACCTTCGGCGTGTAGATGAATTGCTTAGCTGGAAACAGGCTTGTGAATGCTTCTTTGATCATGAAAATAGAGAAAAGAATATGGTATTTAAAGGCTTTGGAATTGCGGGCGTGCAGAGAAAGACTTTAGCCAGTGGCTTATTTCAACATCAGCGATAAGACCGGGAAAGAGGTCGTGGAATCTCTTGATAAATTTTTTCCTTAGGCGATGGGTGTTTCCTTGAGAGGCATAGGCAAGCCATCCTTCAAAGCTCGCGTATATCTCATCATAGCTGAGAACGGAGTTTTTAAACAATTGCGGAAAGAACAACAATCGATTATTCATCTGTCTGATGTTGTTTTTCTTCAATAAAGAATGATGAGAGAATAACCTGAAGCCGAGAAACATAATCCCTCTTTGAATTGGCCTGACTTGTGACTTGTCAGGATGAAGCTCAAGCTTGAGGTTCTTCTTTAAGAAATCGTTGATATGTTGCTTGTGCTCTTCCAGCATTCTCCTTGAATTGCCAAGAATGACAAAATCATCAACGTACCGTAGGTAATATTTCGCTTTCAACTGGTTTTTGACATACTGGTCCAGTTCATTGAGGTACACATTGGCAAAGAACTGCGAAGTCAGGTTTCCAATCGGCATTCCCTTTTGTGAAATCTCACTCCGGTAATTTTCTAATATTGTCTCTATAAGCCAAAGAGCTTTTTCATCAACGATTCTCTTCTTGAGCATCGAAATGAGCACCACATGATCAACCCTGTCAAAATAGTGCTTGATATCTGCTTTCAAGACAAACGTGTTTTTAGTATTATTCTTTGTCACCTTCCTCTTGAAGCAATCAAACCTTTGGATAGCTTTCAGCACACCCTTGCCTTTCCTGTTTGCATACGAATCATGGATGAAACGTGCATCAAAGATCGGCTCGATGACATTGCACAAGGCATGATGGACTATCCTGTCCCTGAACTCTGACTTGCTTATCTTTCTGGTCTTAGGATCCCTCAAGATGAATGTTTTTAAAGGAGCAGGCTGATAGGCTTGAGAACGAAGCTCTGCGCGTAATTGCAGCAGGTTTTCTTCGAGGTTCTTTTCAAATTCGAGGACATACTGCTTCTTGGTCTTGTGTTTTCTTGCCTTTTTGTATGCTATTTCCAGGTTTTCATAGCTGCAAAGCCCGTCCCAAAGATGGCCATAGGTTTTCATGAGCATAGTCTTGGCATGCAGGGTTATTCCGACAAAACGGGCGTTGTTGTTGATGTTGTTGTTGCCATTGAGGCTGTTGTTGTCGTTGTTGCCGAGGAACAGCAGCCGCCCCCGCGTTCTAGCCCTTTTATCGTACGATCTCCACTGCTGCTTCACGATTTCCTTGCGTACTCAGTGTCGCAGCTGTATTTCATGACCATTGCTGGCCGTGATAAAAGGGCGTGTAGCCCTGACAACACTCCAGCACTGCTAAAGCTATGCCAAGACAAGAGAAAAGAAAAAGCAAGGAATTTAAAAAGTTATCCTAAAAGCGCTTTAGCCCTTTCCGCATACTCTGCTTGTGCCGCACGTGGAACATAATCCTCTGCAAGCTTCAGCATGTGCTCCAAGGATGGCCGCGTGGCCTGCTCAGCGCCTACGGCGCTTCGACGTACCCCGACAAAACGGGCGACGACGTCGATGCTGTTGCCGCCACTGAGGCCGTCGCCGCCGTCGTTGCCGAGGAACAGCAGCCGCCCCCGCGGCTCATCAGACAAATCATCTGAATACCAAACTCCTATTTTCTTGCCGTATATTTTTTCATGCTTTTCAAGATAGCGAACAGCACGCTCTTTGCCACCTAAAAAAGGAATGGTCTGCGGGTGCTGTAGTGCATCCTTAACAGGAATGACTCCTGAAGTTGAGCTTTTTAATGCAGCATAATCAACCACAAAAACAGCCTGTCCATCTTCAAGGTCCAGAAGGCGTTGGAATTCAGGCTTTGGCAGTACAGCAGCGTTATTCACCAGATGTTTTTTGGCAATTCTGACATTTTCAGGATTTGACAAGTAATTCTCCACATGCCCATAGACGACAACAGGATGTCCTGCTTTTGTCTTTCCAGCTGCGCGAATGCTCAGTGCAGTAAACCAATTCTGCCAAACATACGCACGAGAATCGTCTTCTGCAATCCGTGCATCAATAAGCTGCGGCATGAACACAGGAGCAAGCTTTTGCTGCTGGCAGGCTTCCAACGCCTCTTCAATAGTATTAGCATAGACTGACTTTCCAGCCATGATTTCAATCTTGGGAATCTGAATTTGCTCTTCTGCCATTTTACAAACCTCCTTGTCTCAAAGTATCATGGAATACTGCATAAAAAACAAGAACTCATATTTAAATCTTTCTATTTATTTACTACTTTCAAGTAAACAACTCATAACTTAGTGTGTGCAAGAGAAAGTTTTATATACTTCTAAGTAATCTACTTTAAAGTATACTATGTTTAAGAACCGAAAAAAAGAACTCCACACTCTTGAAGAGCTTTACCGCGGAAAGAAAGCCAAGCTCATCGTGCTGTACGGCAGAAGGAGGGTTGGAAAGACCTCACTCGTAAGGGAACTCCTGCAGAAACATGCCGGCATCTATTTTTTAGCACGCCAAGAGACAGATGCTGAAAACCTGAAGCGGTTCAGCGCTGCAATAAGCGATTTTTTTCATGACCCAGTGGTTAGTGCAAGCCCGTTCCAGAACTGGGATGCAGTATTCCTGTACCTGAATGGAAAGCTCGCGCAGGAGCGGTTCATCATCGCTATGGATGAGTTTCCCTATCTGGTCAAAGCCAATAAGGCACTTCCCTCCATTCTGCAGGATAACTGGGATAATCGCTTTCTCCAGAACAATGCCTTCATTATTCTCTGCGGTTCCTCAATCTCAATGATGGAGAGGACTCTCGGCTACCAGAGCCCCTTGTACGGCAGGAGGACAGAACAGATGCTTGTCGAGCCTCTCCGCTTCACAGATGCGTGCGAATTCTTCACCGGAATAGGAATGGAGAAAAAAATTGAGTACTATGCCCTCCTCGGCGGCACCCCCGCCTACCTCCTAGAATTTGACTATCAAAAAAGCATCGAAGAGAATATTGTCCAGAATGTCCTCCAGAGCACCAAATTCCTCTTTCAAGATGCGTTGTTTGTGCTCAGGGAGGAGTTGGAAGAGCCCCGCTATTATTTTACAATCCTCAGATCCATTGCAAACGGAAAAACATCCCTCAATGAGATTGTCAACGAAACAGGCCTGGACAGAAGCCTTGTGAGCAAGTATCTCGCTGTACTGATGGACATTCATCTTGTCCGCCGCCTCATCTCTTTTGGAGATAAAAAAAAATCCCGGAAAGGGCTTTATAAGATACAGGACCCTTTTTTCAAGTTCTGGTTCAGATTTGTCTATGAGAATGAGGAGTATATTGAACAAGGGAAGCAGGAACAACTGTTCAAAGAGAAGATTTTACCGTTCTTCAACAGGTATGTTGGAGAGGTCTTTGAAGACATCTCTTTCCAATTCGTGAGCCAGCACTCCTTATTCAAAGGATTCCTCTTCAGCACATGGTGGAAAAAGGAAGACGAAATAGATATTGTCGGAAAATCTCAAGATAAAACCATATTCATCGAAGCGAAATGGAGGTCATTGTCCCTTGATGAAGCGAATCACATCCTTGAGGACTTAAAGAAAAAAGTGGAGAAGCATTCTCTGTCATCAGGCACACCCTCAGCCATTGGCATCATTGCCAAGCACATTATAAAAAAGGAATCATTAAGAAGGCGAGGTTTTTTTGCATTTGATCTTTCAGATTTTTCCTGAAAAAAATGTCAATCGAAAACCGACCACCTCCAGTCAAAGACTGGGGGCATGCTCGCCCTTCGGGCTCGGGTCGGTAATCAGCAAACCGCGGGTTTGCTGGTATTTCAACAATGTGTTGAAATTTTCTCGGACTATTCATTTTCCACTCGATTATTTCATCGAGCGAATAACCACCATTCAAAGAATGGTGGAAAACGAATATTTTAGGAGGAGAAAAGGCTGTGGCATGTCTACTCATGCATCTCATACCTAAGAATAGCTGCGACCTTTCCCAAATCCCTGAGCTGCGCCCCTTCCCGGGTCTCTGTGGAGATCACCATGATGGTTGCGCCGGTCTTCTGCGCTTCTCTCTCGAACTCCTCAACCTCTTCATCTGACAAGACTTCAGAAACAAGCACGGTATCGACAACGCTCATCTTCAGCCTGTCGAGCACATCCTGCTTGCCGTAGGCAGCCATGCCTGGCTTTGTGGCGAGGATGTTCAGGAACCTGTTCATGATCTTCTTCTCTTCCATGACCTCTTCCTCTGCAAGGACATCCTGGCTCTTGTCCAATAATTCCTGGAGGCCGAATTCGCCAGTATAGCTGAGGTCCTTGATCGCGATGATCTTCCGCTTCACCTGGTCTGTGATGTAATTCGCGTCCACAAACTCATTCTTGGTGTGGCCTGGCCCGCCGACGATGATTCCCTTGAGGTCCTTGTTCTCCAAAAACCCCTCTTTCATCATGTCCGCGATCTTCTTCATGAACTCTTTCGCAGCGCCGTCCCGCAGCCGCTCGAAACGAGGAGCAGAATTATGGACAATGAGGTTGTTCGCGATGAAATTCTGGTTCTCCACGCTGATGTCAATAAGCATATACTTCCCCTGCTTTTTCTCTATAGAGTCTATCCGCGCCTCTTTGACATCCTCAAAGTTCGATTCAGGGTCAAACCTGCACAGCACGTCCCCTATCTTGAGCTCGGCTGCCTTCTTCTCAATAAAGTCATCGTCCTGTTTGACAAAGAAGGTATGGTCAAGGGAGGCCTGGATTTCCTCATGGCTTGTCTTGATGACCAAGAGCTCTTTCTTCTCTACCTCTTCCATGTCAATGCATTCTGAATTCACGATCTGCCCAATTCCAAAGTCATAGCTCTTCAGCTCATCTCCCATCTGGATGTTCATAAGAGGTGTCCGTGTGCCGTCAGCAAGGATGACCTCTGTCTCTGGATCAAGGCACTGGCCTCCTGCCCTGGTCTTGCCCGGAACTGCGCTCGTCGCTGACGAAAGAGGTATGATGGTCTTTCCCTTCAGGACAGCGACATTGCCTTCCCGCTTGTCCATGACCACCAAGCCAAAGACGCTCTTGTCCTCGCACATATCCTGAAGAGGGTCAAGGATGAACTCCTTGTCGCACCGGTATAATCTTTGATGCAAGGGAATAGGAGGCTCGATAGACCAGACCTGGAAGTCCTGCTGGCCCTCCCGCTCAGCCACATTTCCTGCGAAGGCTGCCAAGCCGTGGAGAGGCGTGCGCGTGAACAGCTTGAGGTGCCGGATCATCTTCTCCAAGGCAGCAATGACATTATCACGGGTCTGCTTGCTCTTGATGTTCGAGGCAGTCCCTTGCTCCTGGCTCAGGTGGCTGATGATCTTGTTCATGTCATAATCCTGGGGGATATAGACAGAGACAAGCTCTGTATGCCTTCCCTGGAACTGCTCAAGCTGCTTGACAAAATGCTTGAGCTTGAAGCGCTGCGCAGCAGTTATCTTTTCTTCCATAGGATTGCCTTCTTTACAAACTGATTTCCTTCAATCTGATCGCACATCAGGCTATTCGCGTGACGGCATTGAGAGATGGATATGAATCTGGCGAGAGCTGCATGAAGAAACAGCGGAGTGCTCAGGTGACGTGATGCTCATGCCTGGCATGAAACAAGGGTTCTTTTTAAAGTTTGTTATGGAGAATTGCTAACTTCTCCTTTTCTCGAATAACTTTATAAATTTCCACCCACTTCTCAGACCTATGATTGTTTTTTCATACAGTTTGGGGGTCTTTTGCTTTGACGAGCACCTGTCCTTGAAAGAAAAGCTGGAGTTCAACAAGAACGAGAGCATCAGGTATGCAGAAGAGCTCAACCAAGGCATGGACATCCATCCGGAAAAAAAGCTCAGGCAGAAATATCCAGACAGCAGGAAGCCCACAGAGAAAGAAATGGAGAATATCCTCAGCATCCTTGCAACACCTGAATGCATCAAAAAGCTGAGAGAGATCAATCTCATCATCACCGAGCACAGATTGAGAGAAAGCGTGAATCCTGACCAGTTCATCATCAACACGATCAACAACATCGAAGAATTGAACAAGGTCTGCAATACCCTTGCCAAGCGCGTGCGGGAATGGTACAGCCTGTACCTTCCTGAGCTTTCTGAACAGGTCGGAGACAACGAGGCGTTTGTCCGCCTTGCCTGCTCAAAATCAAAAGAAGAGCTCAAAAAAGAATTACGCGTCCAAGAGAGCATCGGCGCACACATCAGCAAAGAAGATATTGAGCCTATCCTCGAGCTGGGCAAGAAAATCCTTGAGCTCTACAAAGAGCGCGATGCTCTTGAACAATACCTTGGCAAGACCATGGAAGGCTATTGCAGGAATGTCAACACTGTCGCAGGCTCGCTCATCGGCGCAAAGCTCTTGAGAGGGCTGGGATCCTTGAAGCGGATGGCCATCACTCCCAGCACGACCATCCAGCTCTTGGGAGCTGAAAAAGCCCTGTTCAGGCACCTGCGCGACAAGAGCATCAGGCCGCCGAAGCACGGGCATATCATCAACCACCCTATTGTCCAGACTGCTCCGCCGGCAGACAGAGGAAAAGCAGCGCGGGCATTGGCAGACAAGATATCCATCGCAGCACGGATTGATTATTTCAAAGGAGAATTCATCGGCGATACACTGCTCACAGAGCTCGAAAAGAAATTCAAGAAATAAAAACCATGCAGCCCATAAAAAAATTCCCCAATCTGTTCACGGAAAAGCTCGGAAGAAAGAGTCTCATCTTCACCAAGAACTGCTATCCAGGATTGAGCCATTTTGAAGAGCGGATAGTCAAGAAAGAAAACCTGGAGTTCAGGGAATTCAGCTCCCTGCGAAGCAAGCTCGCAGCAGCCATTGCAAAAGACATCTCCCAGATAGGATTCAGGGAAGAAAGCATTGTCTTGTATCTTGGCGCATCCCACGGCTACACGCCGTCTTTTGTGAGCGACATCATCGGTGAGAAAGGCACCATATTCGCGATCGACATCGCCCCTCGGGTTGTCCGCGACCTGTATTTCCTCTCGCAGAGACGCAAGAATATCATCCCTTTGCTGGCTGACTGCAGCCATCCAGAGAGCTACCAGCATCTCATCACCGGCTGTGATGTCCTCTACCAAGATATCAGCCAGCGCGACCAGCCAGGTATCTTCCTGAAAAACATGAGATTTTTAAAGCCTGGAGGATTTGGGCTCTTGGCAGTCAAGGCGAGAAGCATTGATGTGACAAAAAATCCCAGAGAAATCTTCAAAAAGGTCAAGGAAGAACTGGAAAAGCAGACGACAATCGTGGATTACCGGGAGCTTGACCCTTTTGAGAAAGACCATTGCCTGTTTGTGATCAAGAAGAAATAAGGATGGAATAAAGGCAGCACAGTGTTGCGGTCATGATATGACGCGTTGAGGTGCAGATGATATTCGGCAGGTCAACCAAAGAGAACAGATATGCTCGCCAGGACATACTTGAATTCATCGCAAGCACTGGCCAGAAACGACTGGGAAAATCACGCGCAGCAGTCATCGGACTCGGAGCCACAGGAACAATCGCTGCAGAGCTCCTCTGCCGGGCAGGCGTTGGCCAGCTCATCCTGGTGGACAGGGACGTTGTTGAGCTTGATAACCTCCAGCGCCAGCTCTTGTACAGGGAAAAGGACATCGGCCATGCCAAGGCAGAAATCGCAAAGATGCGCCTTGAAAAGATCAATTCCACCATCAAAGTATACAGCCACATCATAGACCTGAACCACAAGAACGCAGAAACCATCCTGAAGAAGATGGATGTCGTTCTCGACTGCACTGACAATCTCGAGACACGGTTCCTGATCAACGACGTGTGCCGAACGCGGAAGATCAGGTGGGTGCACAGCCAGGCAGTGAAAGACATCGGCAGCGTCATCGTTTTCCAGCATGAAAAGACAAGCCCGTGCTTCCAATGCATCTATGAGAACAAGGAGAGCGAGCTCAGCTGCGAAACGCATGGCGTGCTCAATACCCTTACCGCAGTGGTGGGAGCGCTCCAGGCGCAAGAGGCGATAAAAATCCTCCTCAATAAAGAGCCTGCAAGAGATCTCATACGGGTCAGCATGATGGAACCAGCTCTCGAGCATATCGGGATCAAGAAAAGGGAAGGCTGCCCGGTCTGCACAGCAAAGAAATTCGACTACCTTTCCGGAGAGAAGATGCAGAAGGCAGCCAAGCTCTGCGGAAGCTCGAGCGTCCAGATCCTGGGAAAAGAGAAAAGCCTCAAGAAAGTCAAGGAAAAGCTGGAAAAGCTCGGCAAAGTCGAAGACTACGGCTACTGCATCCGCTTCAGCGAGATCACGCTGTTCAATGACGGCAGGGCGCTGATCAAGGCGAAAAGCATTGAAGAAGCCAGGATCTTATACACAAAATACATCGGGAACTGACCATGAACGAGCCCCTCACAAAGAAATATTTCGTGTGCGTCTCAGGCAACATCGGCTGCGGCAAGACCACAGTCACCAACCTCTTGGCAGAAGTCTTCAAGTTCAGGAAGTTCGAGGAGGAAGTCGAGGACAACCCCTATCTCGCGCTCTTCTACCATGACATGAAGAAGTGGTCCTACCGGCTCCAGCGATTCTTCCTCTTCTCGCGGGCATTGACGCATGAGAAGATCAACATGTTCCCGAACTCGGCAATCCAGGACAGGAGCATCTATGAGGACATGGACGTGTTCGCGAAAAACCAGCTCAAGAACAACCTCTGGACAGAAGAAGAATACGAAAAGTACACGATCTTCTGCTCCATGATCCTGAAAGAGCTCGAGCCGCCAGACCTGCTCGTGTTCCTCCATGCCTCTATGCCCACGCTCAGGGAACGAATCAAGAAGCGAGGAAGGGCATACGAGAGCCAGATGATACAAGAGAATGATCCCTATCTCCTCCAGCTGCAGGAGCTCTACCTTGACTGGTTCAAGAGCTACAAACTCGGGCCAAAGCTCATGGTGCACACTGACAACCTGAACTTCGTGGACAATCCTGAGCATATCCAGAAGCTCATCAGCGGAGTGCGGAACTGCCTGGTCAACAAGGACACAAGCCTGACCAAATACATAAAATAGATTCGTGACAGAAACAATTTTCTTTCAAAAAGAGGTGGGGGAGATGAGATTATGGCTGAAGAAATCATGTATGCATACATCGCCATCACCGGGAACATCGCGTCTGGAAAGACAACACTTGCCAGGGATCTCGAGAACAGGTGGAAGTATGAATTTTTCAAAGAAGAGGTCGATCCGAGAATCCTGGACCCATTTTACAAAGACCGGAAAACCTACGGTAAACAGACACAGGTTCATTTTATCACGACACGATCCGAAGACCTTGAAAAAATACTGTTCTTTCTCAGGCTTGCGAAGAATAATGGCTCCCCATATTATGCAGTGACAGACTCTGTATTTGGTGTTGACAGCCAGGTCTATGCCAAAAACCTCCTGCAGGAAGAAAACCTCACTTCTGAAGAGTACGCAGAGACTGTAGAATTTGAAAACAGCCACACCAGACACATCCCTGACCATGATCTTCTCATTTACCTGAGGACAAGCGTCAGCGTGCTGAAGCAGAGAATCATCGCGAGAGGCAGGCCGAATGAGCAGGAGCTGGCTCTTCCAGAAAATGACTATCTTGACAAGCTCAATGTCCTGCATGAAGAGAGCTTTACACAATACAAGGGAAAAAAGGCAGTCATCACCACAGACAATCTCGCACTCGTCCCTGACTTCAACAGGGGAAACCCGAAACCCACTTCTATCGACGATATTCTTAACTTCATCCTCAGCTGTCTCAAAAGCGAAGACGATAAAGGCATATTCATGTTTTCCTGAAAAAAAAGAGGTCATCAGCAGAAAAATCCCAGCACAGCGCCTGCAGCAGCCAAATTTAAGACTCTCAGCGCCTCCGACGGTGAAAAATAAAAATATTTAAAAATAGAAGCCATCTACAAAGAAAACTATTAACGCAAAGGAGGTATACACGACATTAGGATCATTTTTTGAATGAACCGGTAATGCATTCGAGAGATCATCTAAATGTCATTTCATTCTACAGACCTGTTGAGAATCCTCTTGACAATCTGAAAAAAATTTCAACCCTATTATCATCTATTTGCCAACATGCCATCGGAGGTAACCAAGAACAAAAATGAACGAATTCGGACCGCATCTGACCATTGATGCATCCCAGTGCAACCGGGACGCGCTTGTGGACTATGACCTGGTCTTCAATCTTCTCAATGAATTGCCAGGCATGGTCGGAATGACCAAGATGACCCTTCCCTACGTCGTCAAATGGAAGGATAAATTTGGGACAACACCAGGAGTCTCCGGGTTTGTGATGATCGCCGAGAGCCACATCAGCATCCACACGTTCCCTGACCAGGACTATGTCTTCATCGATTTCTTCTCCTGCCAGAACTTCGACTACAAGAAAGCCACAAAAATCCTCGTGAATGCCTTCGGCGCCAGGAAAGTCGTGGCGAATGTGGTCAAGCGGGGGCTGAACTTCCCGCGGATGTATGAGAAGGAGATCGAACAATAAGACACGTTCTGATTTTTAGGCTTGATGTACAGCTGCGCCTATTTTCTTTTTACGTTTTTCCATAAGAACCTAAACTGGTTCTTGTAGCTCTCAGCATTCTCCTTGTTTCGTATGACAACTGCAATTGGCGGCTTTGCTGTCCAGATCAAGAGGAGAACAGTGTCCTTGTAGATTATTGTGTCTGTCATGCTTGCGTATTCCTTTGGATGAAAGCGCGCCACGCCGATATAATCCTTGAGCAATTGAGGATTTTTTTCTTTTACGTCCTCATTGAAGATGAGAGAGGATTTTATCCTCAATTCTTTTTTGTGTTTTTGAAACAAATCCCAATATGGTCCCATTACTTGACGGAACAGACCAGAAACACCAAAATCATAATATTCGCCTTTCGGGCCGAGCTCTTCAAGCATTTTGTCCAGGACAGAGCGGATGCCTTTTGCTCCTGAATAAACAGTCACGTCCTGCTTTTCCTTGCTTGCAGCCAGCCGTGCGTTCAGGGTGGGAAGGATTTCTTGTAATTGTTCTTCGCGCTCTTTGAGGACATCCATGAGCCGCTCAGGCGGTGCAGGCTCAAAATACTGCTTTTTCCCCTTGATGATAGAGGATACTATTCCCTTTTCCTTGAGCCTCTGGAGGATCTGGTAGGTCGTCCCCCGGTGAAGGCCTGTCTTCTTGATAACAAGTCCTGCGAGCGTCGAACCGGTCTCTATGAGCGCAAGGTAAACCTTCGCCTCTGCCTCTGACAAGCCCAATTCTTCCAGAACTTCTCTCTCTGCCATAGAAAAATAGATTGTATTCTTCTATTTAAATATTGTCATTTTGTCATCTTAATTGAGACTACAAATATTTATATAGTTGTTCCATCAAATAACTACTATAAAGTAATAAAAAATAAAATTATGAAAAGGTGGTGAAGATGAACAATAAAAGATTAAATCTTGAAGAAATACAAGATGAATTAGGAGGCCATTCAGCAAGGGATTTATTCAGCTATATGAGATTTTTATACTTGGCCAAGCGTGGACTTTCTGAGAGTCCTCAACAGAACAAAACATTAGACTTCCTTGTGGAAAAGATTGGCCTAGATCTTGGCATGAAACCTGAAGAACTTTGGGGTTCACAAAAATTCCAGCTTCTTTTCAGAGCGACAAAATCAGAGCATTTAGAGATATTAGGAATTGCTCAAGAGTATGTCGAGGAAGCAAAAGCCGCTATCCACGCGGGCAGAGTTATGAGCCTGCTTCCGTTCAATGCTGTTATGGGGGAAACCACCATAAGAAAATACATTCCTTCACGCCCAGATAAATTTTCAGGAAACTGGAGGCATAGCATGGATCCCTACGGCTTATTCAGGGATAAAGAAAGGGTTGTCGCACAAGATACCGAAGGAAACCAAGTTTATCTTGCAACAAGAAAATTCCCTTATGCAGTCCTTGCAAACATTACCGAAGCCTGTTTTATCGGCTGCGATGGCTGCTATAAGGGGTCAATGGTGAGGACAGCACTTTCATCACTCGCAGATATCTACCCAGAATATGCAGAAATAAAAAAACAATTGAGCCTTGATGAAGAACGAGCAATCAGACAATCATCGCTCTTGACAAGGTGGCTTAACAAAAATGCTGAAGTGGACACTGTTGTGATAAGCGGAGGAGAACCCTTACTCTATGCAAACCAAGCCCTTGAGAAAATTCTCGAGCGATATAAGCACGCAGAGCACGTGAAAGTGGTCAGGATATGCACTTCGGCAGTATTTCAAGGAATGTGGTACAGGGTAGATGAGGAGTTCGCAAGAATCCTCAAAGAATTCGAGGCAACTACTGGAAAACAAGTGTATATAAATGCGCACGTGACTGATGAATACCAACTTTCTGCGCCAGAAGCAAAAATTGCTGTGGATATGCTTCAGAGAGCAGGCATATCAGTCCACTTGCAGATGCCACTCCAGGAAGGCATTAATTTTAAGAGGGATGACCTGGCCTGGTCAGTTGAGAAGCTGAAAAGGATAACGAAGCAGGCATATGCACTGGGCGTTATTCCCTACAAGCTGATCGTGGACATGCACTCACCATCACACCCTGATCTTACTGTTCCATTGGAGACAGTGACGAAATTGATTGGATTTTTAGATCAGCATAGTGAGCACTCAGACCATGAGCGGTGGCAGGCATACAATATCCTGCACGAGCAGGGAAATCTCTACCTTGCAGCATATCCGCACTTTGCCGCAGTCAAAAAGATAGATGAAGAACAGGAGAAAGTCATCTACTACATTCCAAAGGTGGAATTCAATGGAAGGAAAAACATCAGTGTTCACACATATGAGGAACCACTCATACGAGGGCAAAACGATGATCCTCATGGCTTGAACCAGATTGCGGATGCTGAAGTGAGGGCAAAAATTGACGAGGTACGAATGACATATGATATCTTACGCGAGAAAGTGAGAGAACTTGAGAATAGCAATCTGAGCTTTGAGCAAAAGGCAAAAGATATAGGAACCCTAGAAAATGAGTTTTACAAGGTATCAGAAATAATCTTTACGGAAAACAGCCCACTTATGATATGAACAGAGAATTGTAGAATATGTGAATTTTTTTTTTAATATGTATATGAAATATTTCCACAAAACTTAAAAACAAGCCTTTATTCTGAAGAGCCATGATACTGAAGTTGTTCAATACCCTGTCCCGGAAGAAAGAAGTGTTCACTCCTGTCCGAAAGGATCTCGTCCGCATGTACACCTGCGGCCCCACGGTCTATAATTACCCACACATTGGCAACTACCGGGCATACATCTTCGAGGATATTCTGAGAAGGTACTTGAAGTATAAAGGCTATACGGTCAGGCAGGTTATGAACATCACTGATGTGGACGACAAGACGATCAAGAACTCGCATGAACAGCACCTAACGCTGCAGCAGTACACAGACAGATACACGAAGGCGTTCTTTGAGGACCTCAAGACGCTCAATATCGAGCAGGCAGAGGTGTATCCCCGCGCGACCGGGCACGTGCAGGAGATGATTGCCATCATCGAGGCCCTGCTGAAGAACGGCTCCGCGTACAGGGGAGAGGACAACTGCATCTACTACGACATCTCCACGTTCAAAAAGTACGGCAAGCTCGCTCATATCAAGGTGAAAGAGCTCAAGGCAGGAGCGCGCGTGAAGCAGGACGAGTACGAGAAAGAGCATGCGGCAGACTTCGCGCTCTGGAAAGCCTGGGATGAGAAGGACGGGACTGTTTTTTGGGAAAGCCCATTTGGGAAGGGAAGGCCTGGCTGGCACATTGAATGCAGCGCCATGAGCATGAAGCACCTCACTAACGCGTTCTCAGGAGGAAGGTTCCGGCCAGAGAAGTTCGAGACCATCGACATCCACACCGGCGGGATTGATAACATATTTCCGCACCATGAGGACGAGATCGCGCAGTCAGAAGGCGCGACTGGCAAGAAATTCGTGAACTACTGGCTGCACAATGAGCATTTATTGGTCGATAATAAGAAGATGTCGAAATCGCTCGGCAACTTCTTTACCCTGCACGATGTCCTGGACAAAGGCCACAAACCAGTAGCAGTCAGGTACATCCTCCTCGCGACACATTACCGCAAGCAGCTCAACTTCACGTTCAAAGGGCTCGACGCAGCCCAGAATTCCCTTGATAGGCTGCAGGACTTCATCAGGAATGTGCAAGCAGCACAAGGAGGGCATACAGACATTGATAAAATTCTGCAGAAAGCAAAAGATGATTTTGAAGCAGCGCTCGACGATGATTTGAACATGCCTCATGCGCTCCGTGCCGTATTTGAGCTTGTCAAGAAAGCGAATGTGCTCCTTTCCGCAGGGAAGATCAACAGGAAGAACAGCAAGGACATCCTTGAACTGCTGCAAGAGTTCGACAATATCCTTGGAGTCCTAGCATTCGCACAGGAAAAGCTTTCCAAAGAGATTGAAGCGCTCATCCAAAAACGGGAGGAGGCGCGCATGAAGAAAGATTTTGCGGCAGCAGATAAGATCAGAGATCTGCTGAAAGAGAAGGGCATCCTGCTCGACGACACAAAGGAAGGGGTGCGGTGGAAGAGGATGGATCGTTAGGTGCTGTTTTATTACATCAGTATTCTTTAACAGGGTATTCTGGAATGAAAAAAGAAAGAGTAAAAAAGGAAAAATGATTTATCGATGCTGATCCATTGCTGTTTCAACATACTCTGCCGGCTCATTGCCAAAAGTCATATACGGCTCTTGCGCAGTGCAAATACCCAGATGGTTTGCCAGTATTTTTCCTTCAGCTTCAGCAAGCTGAGAAAAGGGTATCGCGCTCACGCTCGTAATGCCAAAACCCTCTGCCACTCTTTTTGCCTTCCTTTTCGCAAGCTGTGATAATGGGATTGATGCGGCACATCCATAAGGGAGTGAACATAACCGTGGCGTAATGCGCTCGCTGTCAGCCAGGAGAAAATCAGCATTTTCCTTTTCCCGCAGGGCTGCTTCATACGCAAATCCTGGCGCAAACGCCTCTCTCCCGAACCGTTCCCAGAGATAGCGTGCATCGGCAGGAGAAACGCCTAAACGCTGATGCAATCTCTGAATAGGCAGGACCGTTTCCCGATATGCATGAAATCCCTGTTCATACGGAATGTCCAATTCCCTTAACTTGTGTGCAAAAATTATTGCTTCGAGAGGATGAAAATTCTTTGCTGCAAAAGCTGCAGCATTTGCATCCATCCCGCTTTTTTTAAAAGTATCCAGAAGGTAAAACACCGTGTTATTAAGATTTCCATTGATCGTTGAGATATCATCATCCTCAAATTCGTCGGTAATGTCACGTTCAGTCAGCTGTTCAATACGCGCACTATCTGCAGCGACAATATCCTGTCTTTGATCAACAATTGGTCTTCTCATGTCTCTCATCTCCGTACTGTTCTTCACCAGTTTTTTCTGCACCCTGTTTTCCGAAAAAAGCAGGGAAAAATAGACTGTATTTCACACATCTTATTTAAACTTTTTGGTTTTCATAGACGATAATGCGTGATTCCGTCGACGATGGATAGTAAAGACACTATGTACCAATAGTAATGAAACACGCATTCGAGAAAAGACCCTCTTTAGAAGACAATCTTGAGCTTCAGCGTTTCAGAGACAGCTATCTCGCCAGCTTCGCCGAACTCAATCTCCACTGCCTTGACTGTCGACTTTATGTCGTCGAGAAAATCCTTCAGCAGCTGCTGCTCTTCCTTCCCGGTGCTGATGACAATCTTCTTGATCTCGGCTTTCAGGGAAAGGCTTTTCAAGGACTTCTGCTTCCTGCATTCTGCGATGATGAGGACTGCGAGGTCTCCGCCTCTCTCATGCGTCTCCTTGATGAACCTCTTTTCCGGCTTTGGCCAGTCAAAGAGGTGGATGCTCTTCGGCTTCTCATGCAGGGCAAAATAGGACTGGTAGACCTCTTCAGTGATGTGCGGCATGATGGGCGCGATAAGCTTGAGGATGTCAAGCAGAATGGTATAGAGGGTGAATTGGGCAGCCTCTTTCCCGGCTTTGCCGAACCGCTCTTCAGTATACAACCGTTCTTTCACGATCTCGAGATAGTTGTCGCAGAAACTCTTCCAGAAGAACAATTCCACGTCAGCCTTTGTCTTCGAATACTCATAGTGACCAAAGGTCTCTGTCGCCTCCTTGATGATTGCCTGCATCTTGCTCAGGATCCACTCATCAACAGCGCGCAACGCAAGCTTCTCCGGCTGGATTTTTTTGATGTCAAAATCCTGGAGGTTCATGGTGACAAACCGTGACGCGTTCCAGAGCTTGGTGACCATCTTCTGGCCAGTCACCAGGTCTTTTTCCTGGAAGGGCAGGTCTTCCCCTAATTTTGAGCCTGCTGCCCAAAACCTAAGGCTGTCTGCGCAGTATTTCTTCATCATCTCCTGCGGCGCAATCGCATTGCCCTTGCTCTTGGACATCTTCTTGCCGTGCGGGTCGAGCGCGAACCCTGAAATCACGACGTCACGCCAGGGATTCTTGTTCTCATGCAGGATGCTCTTGACCATGGTGTTGAAGAGCCAGAACGTGATGATGTCATGCGCCTGCGGACGGAGCGTCATCGGGTAAAGCTTTTTGAAGACCTTCTTGTCTCTGAACAATGCAACAGCAAGCTTCGGCGTAAGCGACGAGGTCGCCCAGGTGTCCAGGACATCCTGCTCAGGCTCAAAATCAGTGGAGCCGCATCTGCAGGGCTTAGATGGGTGGTCTTCAAGAGGGTCAACCGGTAACTGCTTTTCCTCTGCAAGGATGGTCTCGCCACATTTCCTGCAATACCAGACTGGAAACGGAACACCATAATAGCGTTGGCGCGAAATGCACCAGTCCCACTGCAAGCCCTTGATCCAATTCTCGAGCCGGACGTACATGTACGGCGGGTACCAGTGGAGTTTCCTTCCGTGCTCGAGGAACTTCTCTTTCAGGTCAAGGTACTTGATGAACCACTGCTTTGTCTCCAGAATCTCAATTTCAGTGCCGCAGCGCTCGTGCACATTGACCACGTGGATGATCTCTTTCTGGCTGGTGAGCAGGCCTGCATGCGTGAGGTCTTGGATGATGTTCTTCCTCGCCTCTGCGATCTTCTGGCCTTCATAACCTTTGGCAAGCGCAGTCATCTTCCCGTCCCTGCTCAATGCAACGCGCAAGGGCAGCTTGTACTGCTTGTACCACTCTGCGTCTGTCTGGTCTCCGAATGTGCAGCACATCACAATGCCTGTCCCTTTCTCCATAGAGACTCGTGGATCTTGAAGTACTGGCACTTCATAGTTGAACAGCGGCACAAAGGCTTTTTTCCCTGCGTGCTTCTGGTAACGCTTATCCTCAGGATGGAAAAAGACCGCGACGCAGGCAGGCAAGAGCTCTGGTCGCGTGGTTGCAATAATGACTTCTTCCCTGTCTATCTTGAAGATGATGTCATTGAAATAGGACTTCAGCTCACGATCTTCCAGCTCGACTTGGGCGATCGCAGTCTGGCATTCCGGGCACCAGATCGTCGGTGCCTCCTTCCTGTACTCGCGGCCCATCTTGTAGAGGTCGATGAAGGATTTCTGCGAGATCCTCTGGCAGTGGTCATTGATGGTTGTGTAGTAGATAGAGAAGTCGCAGCTCATGCCGAGCTTTTTCCAGTCCGAAATGTAGTTCGGCCTGATCTGGTCTAATGTCTTGAGGCAGAGCCTGACAAACTCTTTCCTGCTCATGCTCCTGCTCTTGACCTTGTTGATCTTTTCCACTAAACGTTCTGTTGCTAATCCGTTGTCGTCGGTGCCGAACGGATAGAACACATTGAAGCCAGCCATACGCTTGTACCTGATGAGGAAGTCCTGCTGGCTGTACGAGAACGAATGGCCTAAATGCATGTCGCCAGAGATGGTCGGCGGAGGCGTATCCACTGAGAAAATCGGCCGCTTGTCATTCGGGTTGAATTTGTAGATGCCTTCCTTTTCCCAGAACTCCTGCCATTTCTTCTCGGCAAGCTGGGGATTGTAGCGGTCTTCTAATGCCATAATTTCCTTAAGTAGGCGTGGATGGTTTTTAAAGGTTTAGCTTAAGAGAGACCTCAACTCAAAAAAAAAGAAATATGGCCGGAACCACCAGGGTACGTGAGGGAAAAAGCGGAAAATATTGTCGGGGGTAAATAGAAGATGACTGCTATTTTTCGCCTTTTTTCTTTTCACCTTTATCAATGACCTTGATAAAGATGTTTCCCTCCAGGTCTTCGCAGAACCGTATCCTGGTGCTCTTGTTCCAGCCATGACTTTCGGCTAAATCTTTGGGAATCGTGACTTTGTACTGTCCATTGTTCACTATGACCTTCGGCATGCTCGGATCCCCTTGTTTTTCGTGTCGTCGCTGCAGTACTGAAAAATTACTGAAACAATAATTATTTAGTAATCTTCTATTTAAAGGTTTCGATTCTGTTTAAAACAGTTTTTCTGAATAGTACTTATTTAATTTTAATTTAAT
>JAZDID010000131.1:0-6085 GCA_043805315.1 Nanobdellota archaeon
CAAGGACATCCGCCATGCAAACGACAAGATTGCAAACGCCAAAACAGCCCAATAAAATAAAAAATCTTAAAAAAACCAAAAAAAATAATATAAAAAATATAAAACAATAAAAAATCAAGAAAACGAGATTGGAGGAACGGAAAATGAGCGAAAAAATCATCGGTATTGATCTTGGAACGACATTCTCAGCAGCAGCAGTCATGGAAGGAGGAAAACCCGTCATCATCCCGAACGCAGAAGGGCAGAGGATTACACCATCCGTGGTGAGTGTGAGTGAGGATGGCGAGCGCCTTGTCGGCCAGGTGGCACGGAACCAGGCAATCTCAAATCCAGAGCACACTGTGCGGAGCATCAAGAGGCACATGGGTGAGGACTTCAAGGTTCCTGTCTGGGGCAGAGATTATACTCCTCAGGAGATCAGCGCCATGATCCTGCAGAAGCTCAAGACAGATGCAGAGGCATATCTTGGCCAGAAGATAAAAAAGGCAGTCATCACAGTACCTGCCTATTTCCAGGACAGCCAAAGGCAGGCGACAAAGGATGCAGGACGGATCGCAGGGCTCGAAGTCTTGCGCATTGTCAATGAGCCGACTGCTGCAAGCCTTGCCTACGGGCTAGACAAGCAAGAGCATGATCATACAATTCTTGTCTTTGACTTTGGCGGAGGCACTTTTGACGTCTCTATCCGTGAGCATGGCCAGGGAGTCTTTGAGGTCAAGGCAACAAATGGAGACACCCATCTCGGCGGTGATGACATCGACGACTTGATCATCGACTGGCTTGCCATGGATTTCAAGAAGAAATACGGCATTGACCTTCGGGAGGACAAGACTGCATTGCAGCGGCTGAAAGAGGCTGCTGAAAAGGCGAAGATAGAGCTCTCTGCAAAACTCAAGACCGACATCAACCTGCCGTTCATCACTGCAGACAAGCAAGGGCCAAAGCACTTGAATATCGAATTGACCAGGGCCAAGCTTGAGCAGATGATCGAGCCAATCCTGAAGCGCCTGGAAGAGCCGACCAAGCTGGCATTAAAGGATGCCAAGATGACTGCAAAAGACATTGACCGGGTGATCCTTGTCGGCGGCAGCACGAGGATTCCTGCTGTGCAGGAGCTCATCAAGAGACTCTTGGAAAAAGAAGGGGACAAGTCAGTCAATCCTGACGAGGCAGTCGCCTTAGGTGCAGCGATCCAGGCAGCAATCCTGGCTGGAGAGATCAAGGATGTCCTTTTGCTGGATGTCACTCCCTTAAGCCTGGGCATTGAAACTTTAGGAGGAGTCATGACCGGCATGATTCAGAGGAACACGACCATCCCGACCAAGAAGAGCCAGATATTCAGCACGGCATCTGACAGCCAGCCTGCAGTGAGCATCCATGTCCTGCAAGGAGAAAGGAGCATGGCAGCTGACAACAAATCTTTGGGAAGGTTTGACCTTATCGGAATCCCTCCTGCACCGCGGGGAGTGCCGCAGATCGAGGTCACGTTTGACATTGATGCGAACGGCATTGTCCATGTCAGCGCAAAGGACCTCGGCACTGGAAAAGAGCAGAGCATCAAGATAACGAGCACGACCAACCTGTCCAAGGAAGAGATTGACAAGATGCAGAAAGATGCAGCGCAGTATGCTGAGGAAGACCTGAGGAAGAAAGAGGACATAGAGATCATCAACCATGCAGACACGCTCATCTACTCGACAGAGAAGCTGTTTGAGGATGTGAAAGGCAAGGTGGACTCGAAAGAGCTTGATGAGGTCAAGAGCGGGATTGACGAGCTCAAGAAGCTCATGGAGCCAGAGAAAAAGGACGTGCCGGCAATAAAGCAGAAGATGGAAGACATCAATAAGAAAGTCCAGAAGATGACCACTGAGATGTACCAGAAGGTTGCGCAAGAGCAGGCGCGCCAGTCTGCTGGAAAATCAGATAGCCAGGAAGATGCTGAGCAGGATGCGCATGCGCAACAGGACAGCCAGCAAGAGGATGGCAAGGACAATGTGGTTGACGCTGACTTCAAAGAGGTTGAGAAGGAAAAGGATAATGATAAGGACAAGAATGACAAGGATATAAATTCCAGGAAGAAATCGAGGAAGTGATGCTGATGGCAAAAAACAAGAAGAGAGAAGAGAAAACAGATAAGGAAAGGACTGAGGGGAAAGAAGAGAAACCTGAAGGACCTGGGCAGTTCAAGAGCCAGGGAGACAAGGACCAGGTCTACCAGCTGTTCGGGTTGAGCATTGTCAAGCAGATTGACCAGAAGACACGGCAGGTCCACCTGGAGATCAAGTCAAAAGTTGAAGGCCTGCCGATTGCAGAGGCGATCTTGCTGGTTGAAGGCTGGCTCCAGGCAGAGAAGGAAAAGCTCATCGGCCCGGTCTTCCACCCGAAAAAGGATGTGAATCCGTAAGGAAGAGGCAGCTGCGACCTGCGTCCTGTTGTCCTCTTTGTTACTTGATTAGATATTAATTTCCCTGATACCTCCTTTCATTCAACCCAAGTCCGGGTGGTGGAAGGGGGTGGCGGGTGGGCACAATCCAAACTAGGAGGCAGGTGGGCACAATCGAGACTAACCCTCGAGTTGGCTTTTTCCAGGAACATAATCAAGCCTGCTTCCTGCCTGTGTGCAAACATTTTTATAATAACACCAATGACTGAAGGCCTGATTTCCTATGGCAAAAGACTATTACAAAACCCTTGGCGTGAACAAGAGTGCATCCAAAGAGGATATCAAGAAGTCCTACAAGGAGCTTGCCAAGAAATTCCATCCTGACCTGAACAAGAGCCCTGATGCAGAAGCAAGGTTCAAGGAGATCAGTGAGGCATTCTCAGTCTTGAGCGATGACCAGAAGCGAGGGCAGTATGACCAGTTCGGATCTGATGCGTTTAAGTATTCGACACAAGGAGGAGGTCCTGATTTCTCAGGATTCAATTACAGGGATTTCGGCAATTTCCATTTTGACTCAGACATTAATTTCGACGATATCTTCGAGAGCTTTTTCGGCCCATCTTTCAGCGGCAGTTCTGGCAGGAGGAGCAGACAGCAGAGAGGTGCAGACCTCCAATACAACCTGGAGATCACGCTTGAAGATGCAGCTTTCGGCACCAAGAAAATCATTGAATTCAAGAAGAACTCTGCCTGTACAGAATGCAATGGCAGGGGAGGGGAAGGCATCACGACCTGTGACAAATGCAACGGATCCGGTGTCCTGCGGGAGACAGCCCGGACTCCCTTTGGCATCTTCCAGACCCAGACAAGCTGCAGGCATTGCAATGGGACTGGCCAGAAGATCAAGAATGTCTGTAGGGAATGCAGGGGGGCAGGCATTGTCAAGAGCCAGAAGAAGATAGAAGTGAAGATTCCTGCAGGAGTCGATGAAGGAAACCATCTCAGGATTGAGGGCGAGGGTGAGGCAGGCAGGAACAATAGCCAGCCTGGCAATCTCTATGTGGCCATCCACATCAGGAACCATGAGTATTTCCAGCGAGTCCGCAATGATATCTCCATCGACGTGCCGGTCAGCTTTGTCCAGGCAGCGCTCGGTGACGAGATCATCGTGCCGACATTGAAAGGAGAAGCCAAGCTGCGCATTCCAAAAGGCACGCAGTCAGGGACTGTCTTCAAGATGGCAGGGAAAGGCCTTCCTTCCTTGAATTCCTATCGGATAGGAGACCAGAATGTGCGGGTGTATGTCGAAGTGCCGGAAAAGCTGACGAGACAGCAGCAAGAGCTCTTGGCAGACTTTGCAGCAGCATCAGGAGAAGAGGCTCGGCCGCAGGAAGGGTTTTTTGAGAAGATAAAGAGGAAGTTTAGCCCATAAAAATCCTGTCTCTACTAAAAAATAGAAATCTTTATATATGCTCTTGAATTTGCCTCTTTGTAATCAGTGTGTGAATTGTTTTAAAAATCATAGCGGGTGGTGAATTTGGGAAAACATGACGTAAGCTATCTATTGGTTGCTATCATTATCGTGAGTGCAGCATTCCTTATTGCCTGCACGCCAACAACGCCAAAGCCAGGCCAGGGAGGGAATGAAACCCTGATCACTGGAAACAGCATCGATGAGAGCCTGATAGATATCAACGAGCCGAAAACGACTCCATCAGAAAATGGGCAGGCGACTGCGCCAGAAGAGAAAAAGACAGCTTCAGGAGAGGCTCAGAAGAAAGATGACCTTAAAGGTGTCGAGATACCTGCCAAGTACGCGAATATCAATATCAAGAAATACGCAGTCGAGGGCGAGGTCATTACGCTCGCTCCAGAAGCATATGATCCTGACGGCGACAAGGTTGTCTATACGTTCAGCAAGCCCTTTGACCGGTACGGCAAGTGGGAGACCAAGGAAGGGGATGCAGGATTCTATCCAGTGACGGTAACAGCGTCTGACGGCACGCTTAACTCTTCGCAGGAGGTCCTTATCGTGGTCAAGCCCTCGAATAAGGCACCTATCCTGAACTGCCCTGCAGAGATCACGGCGCAGGAAGGGGAGACGATCACCCTGGACTGCACAGCAGAAGACAAGGAAGGCGACCAGATCATCTGGGAATACTCTGGCTGGATGACCCAGAAGACCAAGGAGACCACGTTCGATTCAGCAGGAAACTATAAGACCCATGTCAAGGTCTCTGACGGAAACAAGGCCTCTGAACGCGATATCACCATCACAGTCAAGAATGTGAACCGTGCGCCTGTGCTTGAAGAGCTGGAGCCTATCACGGTCACTGAAGCGGACACGGTGCGCATGAAGCCTGCGGCAAAAGACCCAGACCAGGATGCCGTGACCTTCACCTTCGGCGCGCCCTTGGACAAGGACGGCGTCTGGAAGACCAAGAAGGGAGACAAAGGCACGTATGACATCGCGGTGACAGCGTCTGACGGCACCCTAACTGACATGAAGAAGGTGAGCATCACAGTCCAGAAGCTCAACACTGCTCCAGTGCTGAAGCAGATCCAGCCCATCACAGTCAATGAGGGAGAGACGATCAAGCTCACTATCGATGCCACAGACCCGGAGAACGACAAGGTCATCATCACCGTCTCTGGATGGATGGACTCTGACGAATACACGACGACCTATGATGACGCAGGCACGCACACGGTGATTGTGACAGCGTCTGACGGCTTCCTCGAGACGAGCCAGAACGTGACGGTCAACGTCATCAACAGCAACAGGCCGCCGGTGTTCAGGATACCGGTGTGAGCATATTTTTCATTTTTTTTAAGTTTTTTTCGATTGTTTGAATAAAGAGTATAGAGTAGATGAAAAATTTGATGAAAAAATTGGGAGGAAAGAACATGGCCACAGCTGTAAAACAAATGGAAAATGCGTCGGAAACTCCAGCAATGGAAAAAAGGATCGATGTCTGGATAAAACTTACTGAAAAAGGACCTGACCTCGAGAGTATGGTTGTTGAAGGCATCGACAATATTCCTCACAGAGAAAAAATCATACCTTTGTTTATCCCTCTTACAGATATCGTGTACATTCCACAAGAGGTTTCAGAGTATCCCTATATCATGCAAAGAATCTACACGAAAACCCATGACAAAACAGTCATGCAATTCCCTGAACCGAAGGTGAGAAGGAGCATCTCCGAAGGCACACCGTACAGGCATGTACAGTATGCATTGCACTTGTGATTCTATCTGAAAAAAATACAAGGCGAACAGAAAGAGAACATGAACGACCCTGTGCATGTCTGGTTTAAAATCATTGGAAAGGGTTTGGAGTTGGAAGCTGTAGTCACAGAGGACAAGTCCTTGGACCTTTCAGAAAGGGTGAAAATGCTCTTCATGTCTGGAGCAGATAATATCTGGCTTCCTCATGAAAAGGAACTTACAGGTCTCTATTCGTGATGGTACAGGAAAGCCACGGATGAGGCAAAGACGAATTTTCCTCCAGATAAGAAACATCCTCTTGAGAAAGGGAAGCCGTACCGGCGCCTGGTCTATCTTCGAGAGGATAAACAATTCTAATCCAGGACCGGGACACGATCAGTTTTGAACAGCTCAAAGCAGCTGTAATTCTTTAATCTTCTCAAAATGGCGCCTATTGAGAGTCAAGAGCGAGCAGTCCTCAATAATGCATGA
>JAZDID010000132.1:0-26515 GCA_043805315.1 Nanobdellota archaeon
AAAGAAGACCATGGATTTCGGCGATATCGAGCCGGACATTGCCAAGTCAAAGCATGCGCCCTTGCATACCCACATTCCTGCAAAGGATTCTGACCTTGCAGAAGAAGCCATGGAGGAAGAGCGGAAGAAAGAGAAGGCCCAGATCTGGCTGCTTATCCTCTTCCTTATTGTGTTCATCTGGCTGGGCATCGCCTTCAGTCCCTACTTGTACCAGCTTGGTGACGCGGTCTTCCCAGTCAAGAAAGAGCAGCAGGAAGACTTCTATGGCTATTGCCTGAGCCAGTTGGACATGCAAAATACTGGTCTGGACATTGCTGACCAAGAGTACATATGCAGGCATGGTGCAGCGCTTGTCTTCATTGATGAAGTCACTGAAAAGGACTTCAGTCTCCAGTGCAAGGACATCAGCTTTGAAAAAGACAAGAAAGACCGTTGTATAGTCATCTTGTCAGAAGTTCTTGGAGAATATAAGGCGCAAGAATGACATTGCTGCAGGTTTCAAAATCTATATTGTCAGCCAGTTCTTGACAAACTCGATCTCTTTCCCAATATTGTCTTGGTACTTGTGCCAGGACTCAAGGACAATGGGAATGTCGAGCTTCTTAATCGGCTCTGCCTGCGCCAACGCCTCCTCGCTCACCAGGTGGCAAGGCACGTGCTCCTCCTGCTGGTACCAGATGCTCAGGTGGATTGCGAGGATCCTGCTCTTGAGCTTTTTCACCAGCGCGCCCACTTCTTTCTCAGAGACAGACATGGCGTGGTTGGTGTCAAGAAGGAATTTGAGCTTGGGATATGGCTCCAGGATCTTCTTGATGACTTCTGCATCCTGGTTATACACTCCTCTGTCGTTCTCCATGCAGATAGTCAAGGAGGAATCATCGAATATCGAGAGGTCTTTGATCGTGTGCAAGTGGAAGACCGCGTACTGTGCATTCACCAGATCATACACCTGCTTCAGCTTGTTCAGCACATCCTTTGTGTAGGCGTCGTTCGAGTAGAGGAAGTTGACTGGCGCATGGATGCTGACGAATTCCTTTTTCTTGAGTATGCTGAAGCTCTGCTGGCTCAGCCTGAAGTTTTTCAGCTGGTCCAGGAATGACAGTCCTATCTCGACGCCATCTACTGGCAGCTTGTCGATGATTTCGATCGCTGTATTGATGTCGTACACGCCTTTTTTCACAAACAAACCAGTATTCAGCAAGATTTTCTGCATATCCCCCACCCACGAGACTGTAAAGGGAAGAGTAAGAGGAGTATATAAAGTTTGTTGATTTTCCTTTGCCTAGGCTTTTTCTGCAGGTGTCTCGATCTTTTCCAGATAGTTGAGATGCTTGAAAGAATCGAGCGCGCATTCCTTGCAATAGGTCTGGTGCGGCTGGCCTTTCACTGCATAGTGTGCAGCTGCATTGCAGATGATGCACTTTTTTTTCAAGGCAGAGAGTTTTTTCTCTGCTGTCTTCACCTTGGTGATGATGCTCTTCATGAACAGGATGCAGTGAGGAGTGAATGCAGGGATGTGCGTGCAGAGAGGTGCTGTTCTTTTCAGGTGTTGATCTGGATAGTGCCTTGTTCTTTTGCCAGGAAATCGGTCATGCCTTTTCCCATATAAAACGCTTGCCTGGCCTGGAGAGTGGAGAACAGGTCGAAGATGCTCCGCTTTTTCTCGTACACCACGATGCTCACATTCTCCTTTAATACGTTCTCAATGTAGTGCACGGCCTCTTCCTTGCCTCCCAGCTCATCAACAAGCCCGAGATCCTTTGCTTCGACGCCGAGGTAGAACATGCCTGTCGCGAGCTCAGCTGTCTGGTTGTAGGTCAAATTCCTATTCTGGCTCACTTCTTGGATGAAATAGACATGGATCTTGTCCAGCTTTTCCTGGAATAATTCCTGTTCGTCCTTCTGCAATTCCCGATAGGGGATGCCTGCATCCTTGTACTTGCCTGCCACAAGCCTGCGGTAGGTGATGTTGAACCGTGTCAGGAGGTTCGGGAACTCCAGGTAAGAGCCGATCACGCCGATGCTGCCGGTGATGCTCATCCTGTTTGCGACGATGTGGTCTGTGGATGAGGCAACCCAGTACGCGCCGCTCGCCCCCACCTCGCGTATCCATGCTACTGTGGGTTTATCAAGCTCCTTGACTGCCTGCCCGATCTCATCAGAGGCAACGGCACTGCCCCCTGGGCTGTTGATCTCGAAGATGACTGCCTTGATGCGCGAGTTCTTCTTGGCTTGTCCGATCGCCTCGATGATCCTGGAGGATGAGGCGCCTTCATCTCCAAAAAAGCTACTCGAGGAGTCTCCGGTGATTGTCCCCTTGATCGGGATGAGCGCGACATTCCCTGTGCTGAGGTCAACGCTCATCTCCCTGCCGATATTCCCGACTGAGATAATGAACGCGACGCACGAGCTGATGAGGAATATGCCGAAGAGGATGAGGACTGCATAGATGAAACGGTGCTTTTTCTGCTGTGGCTCTTCATTGATTTTTGGTTTTGTCATTGTTCACTCCTTCCACTCCTTCTTTCAATCCATCTGGACATACTCGACTGTCCTGGTATTGGTCATGCGTTCGATAAGGCTTTGTTTTCTCAAGTAAATATGAATGGGTTCGATGATCCAGAGGATGTAGACTGGAAATACAGGAATGATGAAGATGCTCCGGAAGAGGCTTTTCCAGAATGTCATGTTGCCTTCTGCATAGGTCTTCGTGAGCATCATGCCGATAGTCTGCTGGAAGTAATACTGGAAAAGGGTGAAGTAGATCAGTGCGAGGATGATGATGACTGCGAAGATGAATCCAATTCCTGGAGGCAGGCCTTGTTCAAAAATGTTCATGTTCTCTGCGAATGTTCCTGCAAAGGTTGTTGAAAAGATGCGGGAAAACGGCATGACTGCAATGAATTCCAGCACCAGGAGGTCAATCAGGAGAGAGAGGCCTCTTTTGAACAGGCCAGTATCTTGTATCAGATACCTTTTTCTTGGCAGCTCCATGTTGAGATAGCTCGTTTCCATGATGCGTTTCCCCTGCGTGCATATTCCTGGTGTATTTATAAATATTTCGACGGCATGCCTGGACAGGATGGTGCACTCTTGTATAAAAAAATAGTATGAATTGCCCTGAGAAAATAGCGTAACATATATAAACAGACCTTTGTTTTTAAATGAGCTATGGGACGAAAAGAAAAGGAAGAATTGGAGCGCCAGCAGGAGATCCAGGAAGAGATCCGCAGAGTCCGTCTGCCGAAAGGCAATGAGACTTTAGGCATTCTCGAGCAGCGCTTGGGAGGCTCACGGTGCAGGGTACGCTGCTTGGACGGTCACACGCGCAACTGCAGGATTCCTGGCAGGCTCAAGCGAAGGCTGTGGGTGCGCGAGAATGATATTGTCCTGATCGAGCCCTGGGAATTCGGCGGTGATGACAAGGGAGACATCATCTTCAAGTACAAGCCAAGCCAGACCATGTGGCTGAAGTCGAATGGCTATTTGGACAAGCTGAAGGATACAGAGGAGTTCTGACGTTTGTTTTTTTCTGATGTTTGTTTTCTTATTATGATCTGTCAAGCTATATGCGCTTTTCTATACTCATTTTTTTCAATTCTGTCAATGAAATTTTCCGTCACAAACCGCAAACTTTAAATAGTATCCACTCTTCAATGGAAAAACTATGGGGGAGCGTGATTATTTCCTGGTGCTGTTTTTGATGTTCGTGAACTTGCTGCTCACGAATTTCTTCACGTTCTCGTCTACGCTTTTCACGTTCGAGCTCATCATCATCTGCATCCTGCTGGTCTTGAATATCGTGTTCATCTTCAGCAGGGACAGGCAGGGTTTCGCCTACCTCTTCTTCGGCCTTTCGATCATCAACAACCTCTACCTGTTCTTTACGCTCTTGGCATTCCTGCCCATCCTCCTGGTTATCATCAATGTCGTCATCCTGTTCTACCTGTACTCCTTGAGCGCTGTTGAAGCGCTTGTCCTGATGAAAAAAGAGCTCAAGCCTGGTGTGGAGACAGAAGCGAGGACAGAGGCCGGGACAGAGGCGGGAACAAAGGCAAGGACAGAATCGAGCTTCCATGATGTCGAAGAGGTATTGGAAGGGACGCGCGTGCAGGAAATGCCAGAAAATGTCTTCCGCTCCCTTGACCTGGAAGAGCTCAAGAACATCAGCAGCCAAGCAATCCCGCGCTCTTTTATGTATGCGCCTGAAGAGTCTGAAGTGCAATACCTGAAAGATATCGGCGTGTCCAAGCACAAGCAACGAGCGCCAGAAGAATTATTTGTGGAGAAAAAGCCCGGCAGGGAATCAGGGATTATGACTGAGCATGAGTTCCTGGAGCAGGAGGAGATGAAGATGGTGAATCAGGAATATATGCATGTTGAGGAATTAGGCCTTCCTGAAGCCATGGAAAAGCCCCTTCCTCCTAACAAGAAATTCACCTACCAGCTCTACTATGAAGAGCCCAAGCTCACCATGGAATTCAAGCCCATCGAGCACTTGGAAAAGAAGATCGAGCGCAAGCAGGCAGCAGAGCAGCTACGGAAGAAGCGCGTCAGGGAAATACTGCGAGAAGAGAAAAAGCCGGCTAGGGCAACTGCTAGGGCAAAGCCTCCGGTTGCAAAAAAGGCTGCACAAAAGGCAGCCAGGCACTCTGTGAGAAAAAAGAAAAGGGCATAATCTATATCTATTTCTTTCTCAGCCAGACAATTCCTAATCCGACAACCCCGACAAAGATGGCACTGTCTGCGATATTGAAGACAGGCCAGAATTTCAGGTCGATGAAGTCAATCACATAGCCGAGCATAATCCTGTTCAGGAGATTGCCCACAAGCCCTGCTGCGATGAAGGAAAGAGCCAGCTTCTCAGGAAATCTTGCCCGGGGAAAATAGATGATCAAGCCTGCGAGCACGACGACAGACAGCCAGAGCAGGACTGTCCCGTATGCCTTGAACATGCCGAAGCTTGCGCCAGTGTTCTTGACCAGGTGAAAGGACAGCCAGCTGAAATCAACTGCGTGCTGCGATGCCAGGAAGTATCGTTTGGTCAGCTGGTCCATGATCAGCAGGATGATAAACAGTGCGATGCAGATGAGAAAATGCCATAATGAAAAATGTGGCAATGATGTCTTCTTGCCTGACGATTTCTTTCTTGAGGGCATGCTTGTTTCAGAAAGAGGTTTTGTTTAAATAGTTTGTCCAACCACTATTTAATACAGAACGTCCCCACCCTCCACCCCCCTCCAGCCACCCGAGGATGTGCAACAGAATGCTTCGAGGTTGTTGGCAGTTGGCTGGGCTCAGTGCGCAGTTGTCCCCAACCACCACCCAAGATAGTGCATCAGAATGTGAACCTCTATGAAACATTGCAATCAGAAAAACACAACGAACTTGACATACTAACAATTCTGTTACCAATTGAACCGTTTCTGCAGCTGCTGCTTTACTGGAGGCTCAATGCTCTGCTCAGCAATCCGCTCGATCCTGATGACGCGCTGGTTCATGCTGTCGAGCTCTGCGCGGATCGTGTCGAGCTTTGAGATGATGAGCTGGACATCCTTGTCAGCAGAAGGGAAGCTCGCTTGTTGGGAAGTGGATGCGGGAAATGTCTGCTGCTGGGTGGGATAGGTCGGGTGCTGCTGGAATTGGCTGGGATGAAACGGCGGGCTTTCCTGCTGCGAAGGATTGAAGGCAGGGTTTGACTCAAAGCTCGGGATGTTTCCCATATTGCCCATGGCGGTCTCATGCTGGTCTCCCAGGTTCATCTCAGGCAGCGGCGCAAGATTGAGGTCTGGAAGCTTTCCTGGCTCTCCAGCTTTCTTTTCCCCTTTCAAGAAGTCAAGCATTCCCATGTTCCTGAGCTGTATTATTTACAGTATTCGTGAGCGCTGCAGTGATGAAGAAATCAGGGATATACTTGATCGTGGAGAACATGAGTGTCTCCGGGTACACGGTGATGGTTTTGCTCCTGATCCCGCTGATAAGGAAGCTGAGATAGTTATCCTTCAGGCTTCTGCTGAACAGGGCAGTGAAGAGTATTCCTCTGAGGTTTGCATCGGTGCTGAGCTTCTCAGTCATGCTTTGGTTGAATGCTGTGAAGCTCACGTCGTTCTTGATCTCAGGGGCAAGCCCGTCGTAGAGGATCATGCTGAGGGTTTCCCGCGTGTTCTCTGATCCCAAGAGCAGGTTCATCTCTGTCCTGTTAAGAATAATCCCTACGTCAGTAATGCTCACATTGCTTTCAAGCGCGCCCTCAAAGCTGACCATGTCCATGATGAAGACCTTGTAGTCATTTCCCCTGAGCTGCTCGAAATTCCGCTCATTGATGAGCTGGGAGTACAATTTCAGATTGTCCTCTTCATAATAATTGACGTCTGAAAAATCTGTGGTCGAAAATCCTGCTGCCAGCCGGTCATCCTGGACAAGCAGGAATTTCTTGCTCTGGCCCAGGAAGTTATTCTGGAAGTCCTTGGTGTCGAAGTAGACCATCGAGCCCAGCACGAGGATGAGGATGTTGATGATGATGGCGAGGAAGATCACGACCTTGATCACGCTCTTGATGATCTTGAAGACAAAGCCGATGAGCAGCAGGATGATAATCACTAACAGCGTGATATATAAAAAATTCATGGTCAACCTCTTTTTTTCCTGTTGGGAATCACACTGGGTTCAGTGCTTTATAAATATTTTGCTTCGTATACCTGCAGCCCTTGCTGAGAGGGCACCTCTGGCATGCAGGCTCTTTCTTGCATATGTCCTTCCCTTGTTGGACAATGAGCGCGTGGTACTCGTTGAAGGCCTTTGCTTTTTCTCGGTCGGGCATCGGTGAGAATTCCCTTTCCACCTTCTTCCTGATCTCATCATACTCCTCTTCTCCGGTGATGATGCCGATCCGCGAGAAGATCCTCCTGGTGTACGCATCAACGACAAAGATGGGTCTCTTGAATGCGTATAACGCAATGGAATCTGCAGTCTCCTTTCCTATCCCCGGTACACCAAGCAGTACGCGTCTGAGCTCTGATAGAGGTAATTTCTTGAGCTCTCTCAGGGGGTATTCTCTCAGAAACAAGAGCGCGTGCGTGATCTTCTTTGCCTTCTGGTTGTAATAGCCGGAGCTCTTGATGAGCAATGCGAGTTTTTTCTCAGGAACAGCGTCTAACTTTTCCAGGTCCAGCAGATTGTGCCTGTGCAGATTGATAATCGCCTTCTCCGCGTTCTTCCAGGAGGTGTTCTGGGTCAATATGCTTCCGACGATGACCTCGAACATCTGCCGCTCGTTTTTCGGTCCTCCGGAATAAGTCGGTTGTACGCTGTTATGCGGTGTTGTCGGCCACCAGCCTTGCGGGCCGAAACTGGCAGCAAGGAGCGTGTACGCTGTTCTGATTTTTCCCATGCAGAAGAAAACAGAGATGATGTTTAAAAATGTTGATGAAATCTCACTTTTTGAAGAACCGGTCATACCATACCAGGACGATCTGGTTGTCGGGATGGACCGCTGAATTCATTCCCTTATGGAATGTCCGGTCACGGAATCCTTCCCGGAGTTGTGCAGGGACTGCGGGAGTTAATGCTCTTTCTTCAAGATAGGTGAAGTGCGGGCCTCTTTTGGGATGGAAGTCATACGTGACTCTCCCATGCGATTCGGCACGGACATTTCGGGGGCTGATTTTGACCCAGGCGACGCTGCCGTCGAGAAGCTTCAAAGAAAGGAGGTCGATGAATTCTTCGAGATTTCTGCAGTTCATGATATCTGCTTCTGCGATTTCTTTTTGGATTTCATATGCCCGGGTAAAGATTTGCTGTGCGACTGTAAACACTTGCTGGTCAGAGCATCTTGAGATAGGTGTTCCTTTGATCCTGACGATGTTGTCCAGCGAAGGATAGCGGAGTGCGTACAGCTCCTCCTGCTCTGCGCGGGTGGCTGGGACTCGGGTATAGTTCTCGAGGACACGGGCACTTAACGCGATGTCCTGGGTGGATAATGGTCTTTTGATTTTCATAGTCATACAGAAGTCTTCCTTCTTTATAAATGTTTCTGCCTATAACCACTCATAAGTGGCTAATTTGATGAAACGCTTAGATTCGGCGTTTATACTCCCTGGTGCGTCTTTCTCTTGTGAAATGAATGACGCATCATGACACTGGTTTGTCGGCTTAAAAAGCAATTCGAAAGCTCTTGAGTTTGATTTTCTCGTTAATAAACAAAGAAGTGCTTCCAGATTATAAAAATCTTGTCTTCATATTCGATAAGGAATGAGCCGAAAAAAATGTGTCCCAGCGTTTGGCTTGCCTATTCCGACAAGACGGGCGTTATTGTTGTTGAGGTTGTTGTTGTCGTTGGCATTGGAGTTGTTGTCGCCGACAGAGCCAACCCACACAGGCCGCCCAGAGTAGCCATTCCACCTTCCTACTCTCACCACCACTTCATTTCTGTCGTAGTTGTATTTTATAACAGCACTGCTGCCATTGTGGAATGGCGTGTAGTTCCAAGCCACGTCATGCTATTTTGCATAGCAGCTGGGACAAATCAGGAAAAGAAAGAGGAAATATAAAAAAGTTTGGAAAAAATTAGTTTTTGATCTCAACGCCGTGAATTGGCGCATAGACCACTCCGTCGTGGATAAATGGTTTTCCGGCCTTAAGCGCATCAGTAATGTTTCCTGCAATACGGACTTCCAAATTTTCAGCGCCTGCGCCTCCGGCGCTTACCCCGACAAGACGGGCGTAATTGCTGCTGAGGGTGTAGCCGTCGAGGGCAAGGGAGAGGTAGTCGCCGACAGAGCCAACCCACACAGGCCGCAAGCCTTGAGTATTTGCGATATAGAGCCCCATTGCATTCTTTTCAAAGGTTCGTCCAGTCTTGCTTTTGACAAGTTCAGCATTTTCTCGAACCAAAATAGGCCTTCCTCCAGACTTCACATCCCAATATTCTGACCTTTTATTATCAGGATTGGTATATATGTTGTCTCGAAGTTGAGCAGCTTGTTCAGGAGAAAAAATGACAACATTTTTTCCTTCTCGAATAGCCTGATACTGATCTTGGCTAACCTGCAATGACCAACCAACAAGAGGAGATGCCGGATTTAATGATTTGACAAGATCTCTCACCACAGGACTGGCAGAATACTTAGCAAAGACTACTTCTCCTGAACCGTCAGGATTTCCAACAAGAACATCAGCAATCACAAAATAATTATCCTGAAAAAGCTTCATATCCTGTTCGTTACGCCCATGCACACGCTCATACATGAGCGTCTCTCCATCCAGGAGTTCTCTAGGAACATCAACTTGTGCTCCGGTGCTAGGGTCAGTGCCGTTCAAAATGTGCGGCATGAGGTCAACAATCCGGCCCACACCAACAGATCTAAATCTCCGAGGAACATTTTCTACAACAAGTCCTTCAAATGACAATTCTGAGCTTTTTACCATAGTACATACCTCCATGACATGATTTCTATTTCTTTTGAAGGATGTATTGGACTCCTTCAATTTCGATTGTTCTACCTGAAAGATTTGGTAGTCTGTCTTCGAGTGTTGCAGGGACAATTTTTTGCGCCTGCGCCTCCGGCGCTACCCCGACAAGACGGGCGTTATTGTCGTTGCGGGGGTCGTCGCCGGAGGCATCGGAGTAGTCGCCGCCGACAGAGCCAACCCACACAGGCCGCAACCCTTTGACTCCTGCAGGATAGACTCCCATTATTCTTTCAAATGGCCGGCCTGTTTTCTTCTGAACCATTGCTTCATAGTCTCTTTCCAGTTTCAAATCGCCATCAGCCATGCGTTCCCAAAATTCCCTTCTCGCGTTTGGCATGGAGTAAATGTCATTTCGCAATGCTTGAGCGACATCTGGAGGAAAGACAAGGACGCCGCCTCGTGATTTAATCGTGGAATACATATCACTTGCACGAGAAGGATCTTCTGCCAAGGGCAACGATCCGCTCACCAGATTTGATGCCGGATGCAAAGAACGAACAAGGTCATGCACAGTATTGTCTGCGTGATACCTGACAAAGAGGACTTCTCCACTGCCAGAAGGATCACCAATGAAGGAATCGGCAATCACAACATAATTATCTTTCATCCGTGCCTTATCCTTCTCATGAGGGCCATAAACCCGTTCAGCCATGAGCTGCTTTCCGTCAATAGGCTCTCTTCCAATGTCAACCCGTTCTCCGGTCTTTGGATCAGTGCCGTTCAAAATGTGCGGCATAAGATCAACAACCCGTCCGAGGCCTACAGAACGAAGTCTCCTCGGAACATTCTCGGCAACAAGTCCTTCAAATGACAATTCTGAGCTTTTTACCATAGTATAAACCTCCAACTGTAACCCTGTATCTCATAACTCATATTTAAATCTTTCGATTTTTTAACCACTTTCAAGTGATAATTGAGCTTTCTTTCGGGGTTCTCATGATCAGAGGAATCATCCAAAATATATAAAATCACCCCATTTTATCCCACTTGAAATGGAACGCCACTCCCTGAAAAGAGAACAGGACATTCCTTCATACAAGACACTATGCTCTCTAGACAACTTCGAGCGCGCATTCAAACGGGCAAGAAGAGGAAAGACCCTAAAGCCCTACGTGATTGAATTCGAAGAGAACCTCAAGGAAAACCTGCAGACCTTAAGGACAGAATTGCTCTTCCACACCTACTCGCCACAACCCTTGAAAACCTTCATCCTCCGCGACCCCAAGACCAGAAAGATCAGCAAGTCAGCATTCCGGGACAGGGTCATACATCACGCCATCTGCAACATCATAGAACCCGCATTTGACAAGACCTTCATCCACGACAGCTACGCCAACCGATTAGGCAAAGGGACTCATAATGCCATTCAGCGATTCGATACATTCAAGAGAAAAGTCTCAAAAAACAACACAGCCACGTGTTTTGTTCTCAAGGCAGACATACGCCACTATTTTGACACCGTCGACCACGACATCCTCCTATCTCTCTTAAAGAAAAAAGTGAAGGACGAAAAGATCATCTGGCTCATCAAGAGAATACTCGAGAACCACAAAATAGATCAGCACGGCAAAGGCATGCCGCTAGGAAACCTCACCAGCCAATTCTTTGCGAACGTCTACCTTAACGAACTCGATCAATTCGTCAAGCATGAACTCCATGCAAAATACTACATTCGTTATGTCGATGATTTCGTCATCCTCGACACGTCAAGAAACAATCTAGAGCACTATAAAGGACGAATCGAAACACACCTCAAAGAGCATCTCAAGCTCACCCTCCATCCGGAAAAATCACAAATACTCAAGCTGGAAAAAGGAATCGGATTTCTCGGATTCAGGATATTCTTCCACCACAAGCTCTTGCAGCAAAAGAACCTCAGGAAATTCAAGAACAAAATTGAGAAAATGAAACATCTCTACAAACAAGAAAAGATTGAGAGGGAGAAAATTATCGAAAAATTCGAAGGATGGCTGACCTACGCCTCTCAAGCAAACACCTACAAATACCGCCGGAGAATAACGGCAAAATTCGACGCGTCCTTTCCCGTGCAAGCAAAAATAAACATAACCTCAGTAAAAAAACACGAAAACTTCAACAACGAAATAGACAGCAGCAAAATCGAATTCAGCCATCAGAAAACAAGGCAACTCATAAGAAAAGGACTCTCCATAAAGCAAATTGCGCAAGCAAGAGGTATCAAAGAGGGAACAGTCTGGAACCACATTTTCCGTATTATCGAACACTACCAACTCCAACTCAAAGAAATACTGCCAAAAGAGAAAATCAAGATCATTCTCCTGAACATCAAATCACCCGACGACACGCTTAAGGGTGTAAAAGAAAGAATCTTTGACGACTCCATAACCTTCAATGAAATAGCATGTGTCCTCGCAAACCAACGAGGAAAACACGCCAAGAAAACTATCACGTACTTCATTTCATGGTACCAAATGACGAATTGCAAGAGAAAATGCTATCACAGCAAGAAACAACGACAAGAATGCAGAATCAAATTCCAACAATTTGCATCAATCAACCAGAATATGACTTTCACAAAGAAAGAATTCCTTACCTTCTTCCACGATCACGTGCACATTTGCGTCCTTCCCGATCATGAGAAAAAACACTTCATGTCCTGGAGAGAATTTCGGAAAAACAAACACCAAATGTAATACGTTCTCCGACATCCCGTTAATAACCAAGGCAACCTTATTATTCTATGTGAAACAATAATGGAATACAAGCGAGAGCCATTGGAAGAAGATGAAGTCTCAGCAATACGACATCTTGCGCAAGCCAAAAAGAATTATTTTTTCTCTTCAATCAGCACGGCATTCAATGTCCCTTCCTGGCCTGGCCGTGACGTTATGCGAGCTTTTCCGCTCTCGGTCTCGATGATCGAGCCTTTGGTGATGATGTTCCTCCGGGAAAAATGCCTGTTCGCCGGGTTCTCGACAATCTTCAGAATCTTCTTGCTGGCGTATTTCTTGGATTTGGGATCATACACATTGACTGTGTCTTGCGAGTGGAGCTTTTGCTTTATGCCGCCGCCCTTGGTCCGGATGACAACCAGTCTCCTCTTGTCCAGTTTCGTGTGCATCGGAGCGCGTCCCATGCGGTAGAGCCGCTTGGTCCGGACATCCTTGTACCTGCCTCCGGTGGGTTTCCGTCGCGCCTTGTCCTGGATGATGACCATGCTGCTGGGAAAAGTTGATGGTTTATAAAGGTTATGAAAATAATTTTCCCTGCGCATTTCTCTCAAAAAAACAAAAATTTATAAACAAAAACTCAAAGGAAGGAACATACTGTCAAAAGAGGTGGTCAGCATCATCAAGGTGAGGGATTGGATGACTTCTCCAGTCATGTCTGTGCATCCTGAAGAGAATGTACAGGACATCGCAGTGCTCATGGACAAGAATGATATCGGTGCAGTGGTGGTCATGACTGAGAGCCAGCAGCTCTGTGGCATCCTCACTCAGCGCGACCTTATTGCGAAAGTGCTCTCCAAAGGGAAGGATGCCAAGGCAACCTCTGCAAAGGATATCATGTCCAAGGAGGTCATCACAGTCACCCCTGAAGCCAGCTTGCTCGAGGTGAGCAAGATGATGAACAAATACCATATCGGCAATGTCGTGGTGCTCGAGAACAACAAGGTGGTAGGCATTATCACTGCACGTGATCTTATTGAGCTGGTGTCAAGCTAGCAGAGGCATAACTGCTTTCTTTCTTTTTCCGACACCTTTAAAAACCCCTCCTTACTCCTTTCAGGCATGAAAAAGAAAGTCTGCAGGAGATGCAAGATCTTTGTTGATGGAGACATGTGCCCGATCTGCAAGAAGGACTCGTTCAGCACGAACTGGCAGGGCAGGATATTCATCGTGGACAATGGAAAGTCCTTTATTGCCAAGGAGATGGACATCCATCTGGACGGCGAATATGCCATAAAGGTGCGCTAAGCATGAACCTCGAGATCAAGGACAACAAGAAAGACCCGTTCATCCAGCGCGAGCTGGTCAGTGGCGTCATTTTTTTTGAGGGCAAGACTCCTTCGCGGGTTGAGGTGCAGAAAGAGCTGTCCAAGCAGCTGCATGCAGGTGAAGAGCTCATTGTCATCCAGAAGATCAAGACCAAGTTCGGCGAGGAGTCAGCCTTGTTTTCAGCGCACAAGTATGAGAAGAAGGAGGATATTGACAAGATAGAGCCCAGGCACCTCCTGGAAAAAGGGAAGCCGAAAAAAGAAAAAGAGGCAGCCACAGAAGAGAAGCAGTAAATAAATTCATTCACAATATGCAGGTATCATAAAAAATGGGAAAGAAGAAAAGGCCAAAAAAAAAGCACCAGAAGCTCGCGCGAGTTTACAAGGTCTCAGGGAATTCCATCGAGCGGAAGAACAAGTTCTGCCCAAAATGCGGGCCAGGCACATTCCTGGGAGACCACAAGGACCGGTGGACCTGCGGCAAGTGCAATTATATGGAGCGCAAGTGATTTCTCATTTCTGATCACAGGTTATCTTTACTTCATTCTTCCTGCAGCGAAGCCCATTCATTGATCATGGTTATCATATGGAACTGCGCTAATCCCGCAGGATAAACCACGACCTCGCCGATTCTTGTCTCATATCGTTCACCACCATATTTGTTTACGTATTGGATGATGAGTTCTTCAGCTTCTCGACGTTTCACGTGTTAAAGTATATTCCGGATTAACTTTCTGTGTACATCAGGATAAAATTGAGAATGAAAATGAGGGAGCATGCATTCTTGGCTGGGAATTCTATGCGCTCTCCTGCATATACTCTACGACAATAATTATTATCTTCCTCACTGTTTCATTGCAATTCTTGAAAGAGATCTTGTCTAAAACTTCGCCCCCGTACTTTCTCATGACATCGCTGATCAACGCATGAATAAAAGATTGCGTTGCCCCGTCTATTCCTTTAAAGTCAAGTGTGACCTCCTCGTTTTTTTCCAACGCTGGAATTATCTTGGTAAGCCTGATGTCCCTTGCTGTATCCTTGTTCTCTGCAAATGAACCTGTTCTATCTATTATCTTAATTTCCATTATATAAACCTCGGTTTCCTAAACTTTTCTTTTTTTCTTTCTTTTATTGTCTTAATGTACGCTTCTCTGATAAGATCTAAAAGAACTGAAAATTCCTTGGTTTTCCCTAAGGAAATATCGATTCCAACAACAGTCCCGTGCCAATAAGGATACTCTTCTCCTTTTGAATGCCTGTCTTGGAATGGGTCTCCGTGCAGAGTCATATGTTTCAATTCAGGCCTGCTTTTGAGTAATTTATACATGGCATTCCCGCTGTATATCATGAAGAATTCCCGGTTTATCTGCGCTATTGACTTGATGAAGAAAAGGCCGGCACCCGCGTTGCTTTCCGTGCCCCCGATTCTTTGCGTCGTGCCTGTTATTCCGGGCATCAATGCCAACCGAATGGCTTCAAGATGGGTTTTCGCAGGATACGCGTTATTTATGGATTTCTTGATTCCAATGCCGCTGTCAGCTATCCCTATTCTGATGGTGTTGCTCTTCTTGTAATACTGGGCTGACACGATAGCTCCTTGCGTTGATTCTGCATGCTCCAACACATTCCTTACCAGTTCACTGACAACATATTTTATTGGATCTGCATGTTCTGGATCCAAGTGGAGCAAAGGGATTATTTCTGTGATGAATCTTGTCAATTCTTGCGAGTTGGTAATTATGGTTAAGGGTATGAATCTTCCTGCAGGCTCGTGCTCGACAATGCTTATACCTGCGGTAATATTCAGCAGTTTTAATAAGCCCATCCGTTGCAAGTAATGTTTTGATTTCGCTTCCAGTTTCTCACAGATGATATTTTCCGGTTGAACATTGAGGCCTAATGCTGCGACCATACATAACACCATAGGATGTATAGAAATCCACTGTTTATTGGCTGTGATCTTTAGATTATTTTGGTCAGACAGATCTATTTTCTTCAAAAAAGGGTCAATATTCCCTAAAAAAGCGCTATTGGGCAGATATATCTCCATGATTTACCGGGAATTGAGTTTTATTTATAAATATTTGTATTTTACCGGGAATCCCGGGAAAAAATATTATTACTGGGAATCCTGGTAATTCATCAATTTATGCAATTTTATTCGCTAATTCATATGTGGCTTTGGCGTTATTTTATTTTTCTTTTTTATTCTGTCCTATAAAGAGTTACTTCCTCACGAACTCCACATTCAGCACATCTTTGAATTTCTCGTCTCCTGTGAGGAATTTCATGTTGTGTTTTTTCGCCAGGATATAGCCTAGACAATCAGTATAGGATAAGTTCTTGTCTCTATGTTTATGCCGAAAGAGCATTGCCGGCTCAATGTCATCGATGTCTGCATCCATAAGCAGGGGCATGATGGCGGCAAGTGCCTCTCGCGCGTTCTCGACTCCTTGATCCTTGAGCACAGAATAAAAGAGTTCAATGGCGTTCACGTATGCTGTCTTGCCAGATTTGAGCGAATACGGCTCATATTTCGGATTTCCGTTCATGATTTCGATGATGGCATAGGTGTCAAAGAAGTATTCAGTCATCATATCCCTCATCAATCTCCTTCATGATCTTCTCAGTCGATTTCTTGAACTTGAACTTGCCAAACAGACCGTGGAGGTTTGGCTGTTTGTCTAATTGCACGGTGATAGTCTCATTTTCATGAATTCCGTACTCTACTAGCTCGTCCTTTGCAAGGAGGATCCCGTACGAGTTCCCCCATTTCCGTATTTTTTTGTAGAGCACCATGTTTAAACAGAAGTTTAAACGAGTTTATATAGTTTTCGGTCTATGAGAGATATATTTTTCAAAGATGCCGAAAGTTTTACTGTCACCAAAACAAGAATTCCGAAAAATAGCTTTTCATCTGAACCTTTTTCATAAAAAAAAGAAAAAATTGCCTTCACAAAAAATCGTTGGGGGTGATATTAAGTGAAGGCAAAGAATGAATCCACGAAGGAGCATGATTGTGTTCCAACCCTTCTCCCTTCATGAGCGTGAGGTTCCCTCTTTGAATTTTTGTGCCGAAGAATAAGCACGGATTGCCCTTTAATGGACAACCTCGATGCCTAATTCTTCTGACAATTGCTGCCGTGCAGCATTCGCTTGCCTGGCAGGTTGTTTTCCCAAAATCCACGGGCTCTTTACCCCTGTGATTATCGTCATCACTGTGAGCTTGCCTTTCATCTCTTCGCTGACCCTTGCTCCCCAGATGACATTTGCGTCGTCATCCATTGACTCTGTAACCATCTCTCCTATTCTGCTGATCTCATCCAGGGTCATGTCTGGCCCGCCCCAGACATGGAGGATCGCGCCTGTCGCGCCTTCGTAGCTGATGTCCAGCAGTGGGTTTGAGAGTGCGCCTTTCACTGCTTCCTCTACCCTGTTGTTGGTGTCTGACGCTCCCACGCCGATTGCTGCAACTCCGCCATTAGTCATGATGGCCTTCACGTCTGCGAAGTCCAAATTCACCAGGCTTGGCACTGCAATGGTCTCAACAATGCCCTTGATCATTGTGGCAACAAGCTCGTTCGCGACTGCGAAAGCTTGCTGGACTGGCAGGTTTCCTGCTATTTGAACCAGCCTGTTGTTGTCAATGACTATGACTGTATCAGAGACTTGCCTGAGCTTCTGCAGGCCGAATTCTGCCTTGTCCACTCTGGCTCTTTCGATCTTGAATGGCATGGTGACTGTGCCGATCACGATCGCGCCTGCATCCCGTGCAACTTGGGCGATAATGGGCGCTGCACCAGTCCCAGTTCCACCTCCCATGCCTGCGCACACAAAGGCCATGTCAGTTCCTTTCATTGCCTCTTTGATGTCTGAAATGCTTTCCTGGGCAGCTTCCTCGCCTTTTTCAGGGAATCCGCCGCAGCCCAATCCGCGGGTGACATCCTTTCCGATCAAGAATTTCTTATCAGCCTCGATGATGTTCAAGTGCTGCTGGTCAGTGTTGCAGCCGATGATTTCTGCTCCCCTGACTCCTTTCTTGTAGAGCCAGTTGACCATGTTGTTGCCTGCGCCGCCGCAGCCAATGACTTTGATGTTTGCCTGTCCGACTTCTATGCCCTGGAAGGTTCCAGAGCCTTTTCCAGTTTGTCCAAAATCCATGTTGCTTACCCCCGATTGGTCATTATTTTTCGATAGTATGTGTTAGATCATATATGTTAACCTACCACAAGCTTTAAATATTATAATTTCCTCTCCTCTTTCAGAATTTGCCAAATTTTTTCGCCAAACGTGATGGGTTTGCTCAAATATCCCTCGCCAAAAGGATGATTTGAGAAACGCCCTATTCCCATCGCCGAAATGTCTATTAATATATTCAATCGTATATTAGTATTTAAATTTTTCTGTGTTGACTTATATATATCTGAATATATGTATTCGAGAATATTATCATTCTTTTTTGTATAAAACCACTTTTTTGCCAGGATAAAGCCCCATAGCAGTCATCTGCTCGAATTGCCCGGGCTCCAATGTGAGATGGATGATGTTGAAGTTGTAGCGTTCTTTGATGTCGAGGACAGCACGCTTGACTCCCTCAATATCGATGTTTTGGCCGACAATAAGGAGGCTGGCCTTGTCTGCAGATTCCTTGCCGTGCAATAAAATGACGCTGATTCCTTGGATCTGCCTGCATCGTTTCACAAAGTCATCGATTGCTGTCCTTTTTGTCGCGATGAGCTGTTCCAGGAAGTACGTGTTCTCGTTTTGCGCCAATTGGTAGAGCTTGAACTTTTTTAGTCTGATCTCATTGATTATCTCTGTCTTTTTGAGCTTCTTGACAATTCTGAACGCCGAAGCGAGAGGAATTTTTGTTGTTTTCGCGATCTCCCGCAGGTAGAACTGGCCCTCTGGGCTGTCAAAGAACAGGCGCATGATGCTGATGAGCTTGGGATCAAACAGCTGGTCCAGGATGTGCTCATCTTTTAGCTGGTCCATGAATTCCCTATCTGCAGCGCTCCTATTTAAATATTTCCATTTCTGGAACAATGTTTCAAAAATGGAACAGTTTGGTTCAGGGAGAATTTGAAAGGGTTTTTATGCTGGTCACCTCTCCTATCGCACTATGAAACCGGTTGTCATTGATGACGTGTATCTTGAAAAACTTCTTTCAGGCAGGAATAATGAAACGGCAACCAATGCTCTTGAAGAGCACTTGCTTACACTTGGTCAGGAAGATATTGTTGAGGTTTATTATCCAACTAAGGAACGGCCTATCTCCTTTTTCAGGGAAGAGTTCATCAACCTCTTGTGCGCAAGGTGGATGACTCAGGGCTATGCTCTCACGCCCCATGACCCCTATATTTTAAAGAAGATACGGCAAATGTTGGGAAGCGGCTATGGGGTGGAAGGCGATGATGAGCACGGCTATCGGTATAAGAACCCAGTCTGACTCTACTTCTTCTGTCCCTTGAACAGCAGTTTCACCATCTCAATGTCAGAAACGTCCTTCAATCCCTTCTCCATTGTCCTCTCCCGCAGGACCCGGGGAAAGCGCAATGCATAGCCTGAGCTGTAGGATGGGCTTTTCTGGATCTCCTCGTACTTGATCTCCAGGATGACTTTCGGCTTAACCCTGACTTCACGGCCTTTTTCGCTGATGATCAAGGGTTTCAAGGATTCGGTGAGCTCTTTGAAGCTCAAGCCTTCTGCTTCCAGCTCTTTGACTCCTGTGCCGACCTTGCCGATCTCCATAAACTCATCTCCATCCTTACAGGCAAGGTTGAACGAGGTCAGCCAGCCAGAGCGCTTGCCTTCTCCCCATTCTGCACCGACAATTACCAGATCCAGGGTTTCCATCGCGCTCTTGTACTTGACCATATAGCCGACTCGCGAGCCTATCTTGTACATGCCTTTCAGGTTCTTGAACATGACTCCTTCATTCCCGAGCTTGACTGACTCTTCAAAGAACTTTCGTGCTTCCTTCTCATCAGCAGTAATGATCTGGCGTGCCAGTACGATCTTCTTCTGCTTCTGGCTGATGATCTTTTCCAAAAGCTTTCTCCGTTTTTCAAACAGCTCGTCTATCATGGATTTTCCATTGTAAAAGATGACATCAAAGACATTCAGCTCAACCGGCATCTTCTTTGCCAGCTCGTCGATGTCGTATTTGCGCCTGATGCGCTGGCTGATATTTTGGAATGGCAGGTACTTGTTGGTCTTTGCATCAAAACCAACGCCTTCACAGTCGATGATGGCAGAGTCTGCATGCACATTCTCCTTCACATAACTTGCCACTTCTGGAAACTGCCTTGTCACATTCTCCAGCCGGCGGGTGAATATCATGACGCTGTTTTTGTCCTTGTGGATGAGCATCCTGAAGCCATCATACTTGAACTCTAATGCTGCTGGCTTTCCTACCTTTGCAAATGCTTCTGCAATGGTATTTTCTTTCTGGGCAAGCATGACCTGGATCGGGCTGCCAAGCTGCATGGAAATGGATTCCAGTGCTTTCAGGCCTTTTTTCGCTGCGAGAGCGACTTCTCCGAAATCATTCACCTTATTGTACGCATCCTGCACTGCCTGGACAGCTTTGTTGTATTCTTCCCTGTTCTCCAATTCCAGGATTTTCTCCTCTTTTGAGTATGGCACAGGAAACAGATAAGTCCAGACGATTGCGTCCCGCAATGTTCCTGCAGCGACTCCAACTCGTAGGTCTTCAAGGACTGTCCTGACAATGTAGCGTGCCTCTTCTGGCTTTGCACTGGTGAGAAGCTCTGCGATGAGCTGGACTTTCTGGTCAACACTGCCTGCTCCTTCCAAAGTTGCGAGCTTTCTTAAGTTATCGATGACTTTTTTCACGCTCAAATCCCTTGAGAAAAGCGTGTTTTGCTTTTTTGCCTTGATGAGGTTTTGGCTGACAATTCCAAGATCTCCTGTCTTTTTCCATTCCTCTTCCACTTTTTCTGGCGTGATGCCAGAGGCAAGGCTGATGGCTTTGATGACGAGTCGCGAGGCAACGCCGATCTTAGTTTCGTCAAACTCCTGGAAGAGCTTGCCCTGTAAGAGGAGGATGATATCCTTGATCTCGTCTTCCTTTATCTTCTTGAGGAATTCAGAGATGATGTGGGTCTTTTCCAGCCTTTTCGTGGTCTTTTCCAGTTGCGCATAGATTTCGACAAGGGACGCGTAGTGCATGGACAGCCTTAACATGCGCGAGAATAAAAAGGTTGCGGAAAAACCTGTGAATCCTGCGCACGTTTCCCCCGCAGTATTAGAAAAATTTAAAGAGTATGGCATTTATTCTTGATAATATGAATAAAACTCAATCCAAAAAAGGGATGCGTGTGCAAAAACCTTCATACGCATATCTGGAAAAGCTGTTCAAGAGAGCTCATGCTATAAAGCCAAAACAGAATCTGACTGCAGCGCAGATGGATGAGATGATAGAAAGAGAGTTAAGCGAAGAGAAAATTTTATAAATACCAGAGTTTAAAAAACTAAAAAGAGGATTGAGGATGGAACAGAATATCTTTTTGCCACTGCTCATCATAGCAGGTTCTTTTATTGTCTTCTCTTGCCAGAATATTCCAAAAGACAGTGATCTCGGAGAGCAGGCTGTTTCCATCGAGGCAGGAGTTCCAGAGCCAGAGCCTGGCCAGGATGATTTTCTTTTGATCCTGAATGAGAATCCTGACTTCCAGGAGTACAAAGCAGGCTACCCTGACTTTTATTTATTGAGCCAGGAAAAGCTCACTCCTGAAGCCATCAAGAACAAGACTGACAGTTTGAGAGGCGGCCCGCATGAGGCGTTTATCACGACGTACGAGAACCTGACTGGAACTGACTTGTATGAAGTGCATTTCAGAGATCCGCGGACAAAGAACGAGCTTGTCACAATCATTGATCTCGACACGAAAAAGATCGAGCAGATTTATCTCTGGGTGAAAGTGGACGCGGGGGCGGAAGCGTGAACAGCGCCCGAAAGTGCGGAATCATGCTCGTGGTCGTTCTTCTCTCGATTCAGCTTGTCAGTGCGCTCAACACCTTTGTAAGTCTTGAGATTACAAGTTTGCGGGACAAGTCAAATACAGAAATCGCGCTTTCGATACCTTTCGACGTAACCGAACCTTTAGGTGAAAACACGTTTGACAACAATGGCTGGAAATACTGCATCGATACGACGTGCATACCCATCCTGAGCATGCTCAAGCAAGGGTGGAGCCAGACCCAAGGCCCTTTTGTAGAAACGGCAGGCGCATGGTATCCAGGGAGCACGCACACGGCAAAGATCATCATCGAAGGGGATAATTCTGACATGTTCTCTGACCTGCGCATGTTTGAACAGGACGGGATCACACCCAGAAGATGGCAGACAGACAGGATACGCTTTTTGGTCTCACCGAATTGTCCTTTGATGAACCCAGGAGGTAGTGATTTAGATGGCGCTATGAACTCGAATTATTTTGCTATGGCCTCTGGAGACCCTAACCGCGGAGGATACGGGGACGTCGATGACTGCGCAGGCGGACGTATCGAATGGTCTTTTGACTTCACGGTGTGAGCATGAAAAACAAGGATATGAACAATATGAAAAACATGAACAGGTCGGTCTTGCGGGCGGGATGGTTTATCTTGCTGTTCATCACGCTCATGTCCGGCGCATCAGCCCTGAATAGTTATGTGACGCTCACCATCCAGAGCTTGAAGGATGCGTCAAACGAGGAGATTGCCTTGAGCATGTTCGACGACCTCGACCTCACGCATAATCGAGTTCAGTATTATTATTGCATCGATACTTCCTGCTGGCAAGTCCCAACTGATCAAGACTGGGCAGATGAATATTCTGCTTTTTCAGCCTGCCTTGATTCCATGGATGAGGAATACACTGATTGTTGGGCAGTATTGTCAGAACAGGAAGGTTCCCTGTTCAAGAAGGGATGGTCACGGACGCAAGGCCCTTTTCCTGGCTGGGCTTCGGGTTCAGTCCATGAAGTGTCCATTACTTTTGAAGGAGATGTAGGGTGTGACATCAGAATGTACAATGCAGACGGGCGCACTCCCCGCGCCTGGAGCCTTGGACGGATCAACAGCCAGGAGTGCCCTTTGGATGCTGGAACAAGTGATTTGGGCATTTGCGGAAGTGACCAGTTCTTCGCAGCAGGTAGTGATGCAGACGGCTCAGCGACTGCAGGATTCGGCGACATCAACAGCTGTGCAGATGAAAAATTCGCATGGAGGTTCTTCTTCAGCGTTTAGAATCGTGGAGAAGAGAGCAAGAAGTCATTAAAAGTGTCATGAAAAATGTCATGGAAGAAATCATGAAACGCGTCATGCAAGAGGTCATAGAAAGATGATGAAGTCGATCATGAAGCAGATGAGTGTAATCATGCTGGGCGCAGCCCTCCTCATCTTCCTCGCTGTTCCTGTCCTTGCGACAGAGATTACTGCTTCAACAAATCCTTTCGCTCTCACGATGGATGTCACTATCACCACGCAGGACATGCCTCCTGACTGGTCATATGCGCATGGCATCGGCATGCGTGTGCTCTTCTATTCATGTGAGCTTACATCTGTTTCAATATCTGCAGCTCCTGACTGCGCCGGGGGTGTTTCTGCAAATTGCGAGCAAGGGGAGCACGTGCGCGTCAGCGCTTCCTATGCAGGCATATGCCCGTCTCCTGCCTTGATCCAGGTGAATGCGTCTGATGTCCTCACTCCTCCTCCGAATCCGAGCTGCAAAATCTTGCATTCCAATGGGAACATGCAGGGAATCGACGTGAGCTGCGCAGGCAGCGATTGCGTCCAGTTCTGGGAGATCCCGTTTGTCCCGCAGGTATGCAAAGGGAAAACCATCTTTGCAGCCAATGCGAGCATGTATCACTCAAATATTGCGCAAGAGAACCTCTCTGCCATCCGTCTCTATCCGTCAGGCCAATTCACTTTGGCAAACGACGGCGCACCACCTTGTGTTCTTAATTCAGTCACCATCACGCCGCAATGCGCAGGAGGCTTGAGCCCTGATTGCGAGCCTGGAGAAAAGATACGGATTGCACCACGATATTCCAGCAGTTGCCCGAACCCGTCGTTGATCCAGGTGAATGCCCGCAGCACTGATGGCAACTGCGACATCGAGCATGTTGCTGCAGACATGATTGGCATGGACGGCAGCTGCACTGACGGCACTACCTGCTCATTTGACTGGACCATTCCAACTTATCCGCCGAACTGCTATGGCAAGACCGTGACGACGCATTTTGCAGGGCTCTATCATGATGCGATTGAGAATGCGAAACTGCTCAGCTCGCTTATCACCGCAACGAGTTTCAAGCTGCAAGATTATCCGCAGGGATGTGACAAGACATTTATTGAAGACTTCAACACCACAGAATACGAAGATCTGGCCGGCACGCACGATGTCATCTGGGATACGTTCGAAGGGACCCTGTATCTGGTCGGTGGAGAGACTGGTGGAGGCCTAGAGACAGTGACTACGTTGATCCAGGATTTCGGCACTGAAGGAGGGCTCGCGCTCTACAATAATATCACGAACAAGGTGTATTTTATCTTCGGCGACAACACGCTGCATCCCGGATGCCCGGGTGGGGGGTGGAGCAGGCTCGAGCCGACCTATATCTATGAATACAATCCGAACACGCAGCAGGTGGTCCTCTTGAAAACCCTGGCTGGTGTGCGGATGCAGTGGCCTCCCGGAGTCCTTGACAAAGCCACCAACAGAATAATCTGGTTTCCTCGGGAGACCGGGCAAAGCTACATCAACACCTACTCCATCACGACAGGGACATTCACCAGCAACCCCATCAACCTCCAAGTGATCGATGACTACTGGGACACCTGCGATAACCCGGATACGAGCGTGAGCGAGACAGAGACCATCGCGACGCTCGACGAGCAGCGGCGGGCGATCTATATCATCACCAATGTGGGCGACGGCTACTGGTACAACCTGGACACAGGCGTGTTGACGAGGAATCTCACCAGCATAGCCCCGAATTATCCGGTAGGCGTCGCCGGAAGCGATGAGAACCGCGGCTCTTTTTTCAAGGACGGCAAGATCTATTATTTCACCAGGAACGGGGAGGTGCTCGCCTATTACGACCCCATCACCCGTGCCAAGGGCACTATTCCTGTGGTGAAGGATTACTCACAATCATCGCTTGTCTATCTTCCTGATGAGAACGTGATGTACACTTTCGGGGGAGCACTGCCTGGCTACTTGAGGAGTATTTACAAGTACGATTTCAGTACAAGTGTGTACGGGCTGATGCCTGAGGAACTTCCTGCAGATACTGAGGGTTCTTCTGCAGTCTATAATACGCGGAACCACCTGATCTACATCCTCGGCGGAAGGCTGGAGGTCGCGACAGGCCAGGACCTGCTGGAATTCTCCTCGCAGAGGACTCCGGGAACAACAACAGGCACTGCCCAGTCCTTGGCGATCTACACTGCAGCTGAAGACTTGCAGAGTGCAAACCTTGTTGTGGAAGAGACTGTGCCTTCAGATACTGACATCACCTATTATTTGTCTGCTGACAACGGTATACACTGGCAGCTATACACGCCAGGAATACCTGCAGATTTCCAATACCCCGGCCGTTATCTCAAATGGAAAGCAGTGCTCACCACAACCAATGACCAGGTGACTCCTGTCTTGTCGCGCATGGATATATTTACCAATGACTGCCCGTGCAACCTCGATTCAGTCACCTTTTCAATTAACTATTGCACACGAATAACTTTTGGTAATATGTGGGGATGCCCGCGTTGTTGTGCTGCCGGAAACGATATTGAATTTACTGCATCCTATAGTGGGAATTGTCCAAACCCTGCATATATTCAAGTGAATGCAAGTAATTATCATTCTGGTAGTGGTTTTAACTCTTGTTTTATTCAACCCTGGAATGAGAATCCTCCAGGTCATATGGTAGATATTTTAGGGATGAATTTCTCTTGCACGCAAAGTCCCTGCATTGCGAATTGGACAGTACCTACTTATCCGACAAATTGCTTTGGTGCACGTATGTATATAAATGAATCTGGCATTTACAGGGATTCTTTTATCAGAGTGCCGAATCTTGTCACAGTTCATGAGGCAAATGACATATTCTTCCATTTATCACCCGCGGGGTGTGGCGATGGTATGATTGAGCCCACTGAAAACTGTGACGGAAATCCGGGTGATTCTTTTTGGGACTGGGGCTATATAGATTCCTGCGAAGATCTTGGTTTTGACGGCGGTATATTAAGCTGTTTCTCTTTCAAACACCCGCAAGGATGTTATTTTAACACGAGTGGCTGCTTTATTAATAGCCCGCCTGGAGGGTTTTGCGGGAATGGAGTTCTTGATGATGGATTGAATGAAAGTTGTGACGGAAATCCAGGTGATCCTGTTTGGACGTGGGGAAATGTCACTGGTTGCTGGGATTTCGGGTTTTCGGGGGGGAACCTGAGCTGTAACGGTCCTGCGTCTAATATTTTCTCTTGCCTCTTTGATACGTCAAATTGCAGGACTGATTTTTTCCAAGTCAATATGAATTGTGGAAATATCAACTACAATAGGGCTATCGGAGGGAGCTGGCCTTTGAACACTATCGCGTGTAATGACACCTTACAAACGTCTGTTCCATATGATTGCAACACTCCCGGCGATTGCGTGTATATCGATGAATATACAAACGAGCCAGGCCCTCCTCCATTCAGGTGTTTTTACAATGGCCAAAACTGGACAAGAAATTATGCCAACAAGACCATCACCTGCAACGGCGTGGTCAACGGCGTGAATTACAACACCTGGTGCCCTGCGAACTTCCATTATGATCCTGCAGTGAAGCTTTGCGTGATCAATGATGAAGTTAATGATGAGCTCTGTGACGCGAGCAAGATGTATGGAAAATATGTCAATGGATCGCAGTACACGAATTATTCTGCGAACTGCAGTCTTTCTCCGGGGATTCCGGGGAATTGGACTTTGAATGCCTCGCAGAGCTATGAATGCCTGAAGCCGCAGGATCCTGGCTTGCAGTGGCCGTTGTGGAATCCCCCTGATACTGT
>JAZDID010000133.1:0-3226 GCA_043805315.1 Nanobdellota archaeon
TGGGGCCACCACATGAGCACGCGGAAAGGCGCCTTGTTCAGCGACGAAATCCTGCCTTTGGCGCAGTCTGCCTCGAAGATCCTCTTCCTGCTGATCGGGCTGTTCATCATCCTCGAATACTGGGGAGTCCAGGTCTGGACCATGATCGCGAGCGTGGGCGTGCTCGGCATCATCCTCGGGCTCGCGCTGCAGGACTCATTATCAAACATCTTTTCCGGCATCTCCCTGATCCTCGACAGGACATTCAAGCACGGCGACATCATCAAGCTCGAATCAGGAGAGATCGGCGAGGTCGTCATGATCAACCTCCGCAGCACAAGAATCAAAACATTCGAGCACTACATCATCTCGATCCCCAACCGCGTGCTCGGAAACACGAAAGTCATCAACATGACCCAGCCCTCGAATCTCGTGCGCATGACCCTCACAGTCGGAGTGGGATATGACACTGATGTCGACAAGGTCTCGAAGATATTATCAGAGGCTGCCGGCTCTGTCAAAGGAGTGGACAAGACGCCAAGCCCGGATGTCATGCTCACCAAGCTCAACGAATACTCGCTTGACTTTGACATCACCTTTCTCACACACATCACCAGCGTCAAGCACATCGAGAACATCAAAGAGCAGGTCCTCAGGGAGGTCTATACTGCATTGAAAAAGCACAAAATCAGCATCCCCTACCCGACGAGGATAAGCATCAGCGTGCCAGCAGGAAAGGAAGAAAGACGGAAAGAGCTGAAAACTGCCCGCGAGAAGATGTGATCAGAACATGCGTCTTCATCAACCGCAGAAAGCAGGCGGCGTTTGACAAGTCTGGCAATTCTCCCCTACAATGCGAACTCTGACGCCTCGAACTCCTTGACTATCAATTTCTTCAGCTGGTCAATGTCCTTGATGATCTTTGCAGGCTTGCCTTTTCCAAGCTGCCTGACCTTGCCGGCAAACTCTTCCTGGCCGAGCATGTCTTGCTTTGAGAAAAAGGCGACAAGCGGCTTGTCATACTCCTTCAGCAAGCGGAATAACGTCAGCTGGTCTTCCAGAGGGTATTCCTCAGTCAGGTCAAAGATGTAGATGATGAGATTGCTGCAGTATTTCATGGCAAGATAGGCCTGCTTTTCAATATTGTTCATGCGCTCGAACCTGTTCAAGGTGCCTGGCGTATCTATCATCTGGATATCCTGGTGATGGTAGAGCATGTAGCCGACATTCAGTGTTGTCGTGGTGAATGGATAGCTCGCGATCTTCGGCCGCGCCGTTGTCAGCTTTGCCAACAGCGTGGACTTGCCCACATTAGGAAAGCCTGCGATGGCGACTGTGAAAAGGCCTTCCTTGATGTCAGGGAAATCCCGCATGGCCTTTCGTGCCTCTTCAAGACGGCAGAAGTTGCCCTTGTTCTGCTTCAGCACTGAAGAGACCCGTCCATAATACTGCGTGCGCAGGCTATTGAACTGCGAAAGGTCCTTATTGTACCTGATCTTCCGGAGATAGTCCCTTGTCAGGCTTTTTACTTTGTCATGGCACCAATGCAAGCCTCCCAATGCTTTTTTCAGCAGGCTGAAATCCAGGCAGGCATTGATGAGCTCTGTATAGAACTCTGAGAGATTGTCCAGGCTGGGAAAGGTTTTGATGATTGAATCCATCTCTGCAGACAGGATCTTGTTGACCATGATGAGCTTTTCCAGCTCGAGCTTTTTTGATTTTTCCAGCCTGCTGCCCCGTGCTGCCTGGCGCAGCGAGGAGGCGCGCTTGTTCGCCTCTTTGAACGCCCGGTCAAGGTAAAAGTCAGGATTCTTGATCGGCGGGATGTCCTGGAAGTTCATGCGTATACAGAATTCCCAAAGCTTTTTAAATGCTTGCCTATTCCAGCAATCCACGCTGAGCAAAAGGGCAAGGAATCTGAAAAACCTTTTCATCATGATTTTTGCTCGGGAGGTCGTACTATGGAATTCAAGCTGAACTTCGGAGACCCGAAGACAGGAAAGACATTCAAGAAAGTCATCAAGGATGACGACTGCAAGCCATTCTTGGGAAAGAAGATCGGAGACCAGGTGAAAGGAGACCTTCTCGGGCTTGAAGGCTACGAGTTTGAAATCGCAGGAGGAAGCGACTACTGCGGTTTTCCCATGCGAAAGGATGTGGAAGGCAGCATGAGAAAAAAGGTCCTTCTCGCCTACGGCGTCGGCATACACCCGGGCAGGAAAGGACTGCGCAGGAGAAAGACAGTCGCAGGAAATACGGTCTACTCCCGGACAAGCCAGGTCAACCTGAAGATACTCAAGCACGGCAAAGCTCCTCTTGCTGAAGCGAAAGCTGAAGAAGGAGAGGCAAAAGAAGAAGTGCCAAAGGAAGAGCACAAGAAAGAGAAAAAAGAGGCTGGAAAAGAAGAGCAGAAGAAAGAGGCAAAGGAAGAAAAGCCTGCAAAAGAGCACAAGAAAGAGGAGAAACCTCAAGAAGAGGCCAAAGAAGAGAAAGAAGGGCACAAGCCAGAAAAGCCAGCCAAAGAAGAAAAGCACAAGAAAGAAGAAAAAGAAGGCACGCAATGAGACATATCACAAACTTCATCTTCGAATTAGGGCAGCTCAAGCGGATCAAGCATGAGGGATGGCGGCTTGTCGGAGTTCAGCACCCTGAAAGCGTCGCCGAGCACTCTTTGCGCGCAAGCCAGATCGCCTACATCCTCGCACAGCTCGAAAAATATGATCATCCTGAAGAAGCCTGCGCAATAGCCGTGTTCCATGACATCGGTGAATGCAGGATAGGAGACCTGCACAAGGTCGCGAACAGGTATGTTTCTGCTGATGAAGAACGCGCTGTTGCAGAGCAGCTCCACAACCTCGGCAGCATGAAAGCAGATATCCTGTCACTCTGGAAGCAGGCAGAAGAGAAGAACAGCACTGCAGGCATCATCGCCAAGGACGCTGACCTGCTCGAGATAGCATTTACGGCAAAAGAATACATGGAACAGGGGCATGCTGCGGCAGAAGACTGGATAAAAAATGTCTCAGCGCGACTGGAGACCAAAAGCGCCCAGGAATTATTGGAAACCATGAAAACAATGACCTCGACAGACTGGTGGAAAGGACTCAAGTCGTTTGAAAAAAATCAGCATTCCTGAGTCCGGCAATCATGTCAAGACCCTTGAGTAGGAATAAGAGAACAGGCAAGAAGGCAGACAATAAACAAGTAAGCACGGGCAAGAATCTGTTTCTTTGAAAAATTTTATAAA
>JAZDID010000134.1:0-2913 GCA_043805315.1 Nanobdellota archaeon
GCAATTCCATTATTTTTATGGCCCATCACAAAGAAATCAGAGCCCCCTGCAAAGACAGCCATAAAATACGACATTGCTTCAGTGATCATGTGGGGGAAGACTGCAACCATGGTTTTTCCAAAATACATGAGATTGTACGACACGAGCGCACTCCTTTTTGTCACATAGCCGAAAATCGTCCCCCATACTGACGCATTCCAGGTCAAAAATAGGATAGATCCCGCACCATACACCAAAGAGAAGATAAAACACACCAAGATCACCTTGATATTATTGAAAAGGATGGAGAAAAACTCGCAAGATCTGGTGACACACGCATCACTCTGACCTCCAAACGCCTGCCCGATCGCATGCCCGACATTATCGAAATAAATGCTCAACTGGGTGTGAAATACCCGCTCGGTCACTTGATTGGGAAGAAGGATCGCAAAAAGAGAAAACGCAAACAAGATGCCCAAAAAAAGAAATGCATAAACCTCTAAAATATCGATGTGATCCTGAAACAGAAGCTTCAAAGAGAAACGCTTCTCCCGCATGTCCTGGTTCATCTCCATGGAAAGAAGGGAATTCAGGGAAGGAAGGATCAGGATCGAGATGAATCCTATAGAAATGAGGCTCGGATCCTCAGGAAAGATGAGCAAGGCAGAGATGATGCCAAGCTCTGCATAGATGAAACCCAGAAGAAAAGTAAGGCCTACCTTCTTCTCAAGCCACTTATCACCAAAGATCTGCTCAAACACCATTACAGCCGCATTTAAAAACCAGGTTTATAAATCTTACGGGAGGTTCATTTTTTCTCTTCCCCACCATATTCCCGCTGGAACGACCGTACGAACTGCAAGTACTTGCTCCGCTTTTCCATATTCCAAGGAAGAAAGAAATACTCAGTGACTTCAAGCTCCACACGCACATAATCTCCTTCCAGCGTCTGGTGTATATGCAGCTTATATGGCTTCACAATCCCTTTGATTCCTGCCACGATATCATCAAGCATATCAAGCATAAAGATAGGAACAGAGAGCACAATAAAAACATTCCTAAAAATGCACTTCTATAGTCAATGACGTAAATATTTTGACAATTCTCGTCATTGACTATCTAGTGCGTAACAAAATATTGTTCAAAAAACTGCGTCACGCACTATAAATGCATTTCAGGACTGTGTTCACAATAGCGGCATACTGCTCCTCCCCACAGGCTGCATTGCCACGATACAATCCTAGGCGTATGGGATTGTTGCAGTGCCTGGCAGAAGCAAGAGGAGGCCCTCCCATGCTGCCTTGCACAGTCAACTGCACATAATCTCCAATACTGTTATGGTGGGGGATGTATCCTTGCTCGACAGCCATCGCACGTATATATCCTCTTCCTTGGAAACGACAGGACTCGCCATTTCCTGAAAAAGCCATATGCACGTCATTCAATGGAATCGGATCGCCAAAATTCCATACCTTGAAACGCAAGGTACCTGGATAGACCGCATCATAGACCAGGTCATAGATGACGACATTGTCATTCTTCACATTCGTAAACGCACAGTCAGCCTCGCACGTGACAATCTCTCCTCCTGCACAGACAAGGTCACCGCACACCGGCTGGGGGGCAAGGGGAGGATTGCCCTTCAGGACCAAGGGACTGCCTCCAGAGCCGCCTTCAGCGATGGTCATAGGCCTTGTTGCCTGTCCTATGGAATTGCCAAGCACGGCAATCAGCAGGACCACTGCAAGGATGACAATTATTGCGATAATAGAGACATAGACCATATTCCGATGATGCTTCTTCATGAAAGACACCTCTGGATTTGTCTTTCCAGAACCCGGGTTTAAATACTTTTTCTCGCAAACCTGATGACGCCCGATGTCAGTGCACAGAGACAGTGAAACTGAATGGGCCGCATTTGTCGAGCCGCGGATGTCAAAGGAGACAACAGTTCATGATTCTTGGGAAGGAATGCTCGGGCAGAAGTTGTACTTGTGGACTTGGTAGAGATGGAGTGCTGAATAATCTTTGATGATGTCTGCGAATTCAGTCTTCAGCCTCATCATGATCTGCCTGTACTTTTCCGGGCTTTCCACTTCCAGGTCCATCTCAAATTCCCATGGCCCCAAAGCCTTGACAATGTAGACCACGTTCGGAAGGATGCGACAGTATTCTATGATGGATCGTTCTCTTTCTTCAGACAAGTTCCTGAAGCTCATGAGAATTTTATAGTGCATGAACGGATATTTGGCTTCGTTTGGCACGATGTTGTAATGACGGATGACTCCTGCCTGTTCAAGCTTGCGGATCCTAGACCGGACGATATCTGCGCTCGATTTTATTGCCTGCGCTATTTCTACTGCCGTGAACCTTGAGCTTTTCCCAAGCTCCTGAAGGATGCGCCAGTCTACGCTGTCCAGTGATGCTGTTTGCGGGACTGCGCCGAAAAAGGATTTGCGAAGGCCACTTGGCTTGTTGCTTATGATGTAGTCTCGGATAAAGTATTCCCCTTTGATAATCGTTGCCAGCTCCCGTTCAGAAATATACACTCCGAATTTCTGGTTTATTTCAGTAAGGTATTCATCAAGCTCTGCCATATTTCGCGCCCACAGGCTAAAGACGAGGTCAAAGCGCCCATCGCAGCTTGCGAGCCATATCACCTGAGGATGATTTCGGAGATATTCTATGATCTCCTTCAGCCGCTCGTTATCGACATTCTGGAGGCGGACGAAATTCTTGTGCGCAGTGTAACCGAGCTTGGAGATATCGATGACTGTATAAAATGAGGAGATGATCCCCTTCTCCATCAGACGTCGTATACGAAATCCCACCACCTGCTTGGACAGGCCAACCTTCTTCGCAATTTCAGAGTTTGGCTGGCGAGAATTGATATCAAGCGCGTAGAGAATCCTTCTATCCTTTCGATCAAGGGTG
>JAZDID010000135.1:0-7422 GCA_043805315.1 Nanobdellota archaeon
CACATAATTTTTATTCTTGAGTAGGAAATGCGTTTTTATTTATATGAGGCAATTGACAAATTCAGTTGGTATAGACGGTGAGTGTTTGTTGTGATTGTTTTGCTTGTATTTTTGCCAATAATTTGAATTGTTCCAACATAAACGAGAAAACAACAATGTTTTCCACTGTTGTCTTTTTTATTATCTGACTTTTTTTAATTTTGTTTTGGATCAAACAAATCGGAGTATATATTTTTGAATAACTATTGACTCGTTCTATGCTTGTTCTTCTTTTGAATTCTTCTAAAACAAATTCATTGTTTTTGTAGACTGGATTTAGCATAAAGTGCCAATCTGTCGACGGCAGATCTATTCTTTCTTCGTATTTTGAACCTCGTTTGTTGTAGCCGATTAAAGGAATTTTGTGTTGTACAGAAATAATAATTTCGTGCATTTCACGGAAATCAAAAATGCCATCCATTATGATGAACGTATTATTTTTGCTGTCATCGATCTGCTTTTGTTTGAAAAAATCTTTTCCCAGATTTATTTGTCCCACTCTTGCATATCCCACGACAAATCTTCGCGGTATTTGATGTTTTATCGACGCCAAAATCATCAGCCAGAATCCATGAAATTTCTTTTTATTGCTCTTGGCTCCGAAGTGATATCGATGCGGAGTCTGCTTGTTCTTTATCGGAACAGGAATATCTGTACCGTCAAATGTCATATCGTCATCTTCAAAAATGTGATTTTTTTCCAATGTATCGTCGAGAAAATCAAAAACATATTCGAACCTATGTGAAAATTGTCTTTCGAATTTGCTCAAAGTATCGTGGCTCGGTACTTTAGTGAGATTACAAAACTCAAGATATTTCTTATTTTCCTTCAATCTCTTAACGAGAACAGTATTATCATCCGTCAGGAGATACGCTTTCAAAAGGAATGTTCTAAGGAGGCTAACCTCGGTAAACTCTTTTTTTCTACCTCGACGAGAAACCCGTCGTTTACCCAGTATTTTTACCACTGGCAACCAATCAAATTCATCAAGCACCCTTTTTAAATGAGAAAATTCTTCAGAATTTTGCATAAAAACACACCTCTCTCCACGATAATCTCGAGAATAAACTATGCGCTTTTCACACTTTGCATTCATTCTGTCGTCTAAGAAATCAATAATTCACGTCTAAAAGAATTAAGCGATTGCCTCTTATAAATGAAAACTTCTTCCCGCTACTATCATGACAGAAGGACAAAAAGAAAGGCACCTGTATGAAGTCCATCTTTCCGGTGCAAGCAAGAACAAGGATCCTGGCGCGATATTCACAGTCAAAAAAGTTGTCTATTCAAACTCTAAGAAAGCAGGATGCCATTCAACCATCTCTCTGCATAAAGATGACCGGAGCTTTACCATATTGACTGACATGCCAAAGACAAAACTCGAGGCAATTCTTGACAACACTGACTTCAGGACAACCGTAATCACGCCAGAGAAAGAAATTGATTACAGAGCGCTTTTACGGGAATATGAACGGCAGATGCGGGATGAGAGAAGAGAGGCAGGGCTGGCCTTCAGCACACAGGAGACAAGGATCAAGATTCTTGAGATGCAGCTCAGGGATGCAGGCAAGCCTGCAGGCATTCTCATACCTGAGAACGCGACAGGCCTTGAAGCGATCAAGATATGGTATGCATCCCAAGTGCCACGGTTCGAGCTGCTCGACAAGGAATATGAGCATGCAGTCACCCAGATCTGCGATGAGCTCGGGATAAAAAACGGGCAATTCGACAAGGCGCTCGCGTTGATACAAGGATCTCTTGAGCAGAGCGCTGAATACCAGGTGATCGGGCCGAATATTGGGAAATTCTATATTCCTTATCTTGAGGCAAAGAAAGTTGCAGAGACAAATCCTCTACTGAAAGTTGAGGCGGATGATGTCACCATGGGAATTGTCGATGCAATAGATGGCCTTAAAGCAAAGTATGAGAAGACCAGACAAGTATTTGACCAGGCTGCAGGCATGCTCAGGAACGAGAAGTTTCCCTTCTTTATCTTCCAGACCTCAAAGGATTTCAGGATTGTCCTTCCTATACCTCTCGAGAAGGCAGAGCTGGAAGGACAGGCTGAGCCAGGCATGCTCACCAGGCATCTCCTGAAGTATGTCAACGAGTATCTTCAGGCAAAAAGCGAGGAACTGGGAACACAGTATAGGAAAGATATGGAGCACGGCGGCATGGCTTGCTTTGTGCTTGATAAGCCTAAGAATCTTGATAGGAAGCATCCCTGCGACACGGATTTGGCTGTTTTGATGAAAGAGATTTATCAGGAGCAGGGAAATCACCCGTTCTCTAAGCTCGGAATCATCGTGAATATGATCAGCTTTACCTCCACAGAAGGAGAGCCTCTGGAAGAGATCGTGCAGAGTGCGGCTGATGCTAAGGTACACGCAAGAGAGAGAGAAATAGCTGGAGAACCCAAGAGAGTGATGAAAAGAGAGCCCAGAGCGTCGAGAGCATATGATCAGGAGGCATTAGAGAGAATAATGCAAACGGCTGAGAAAGAAGGCATTGCGATTCCAGACCCTCGTGAAGTCTTCAGCACAAAAGCATCTGATTCCTATGTTGCATACGCACAGCTCTTGTATGTCATTGGCAAAGGGGCAAGAAGGGCTATCGACATCAAGAGAGGAATGGCGCGGCTGCAAAAGAAAAGAGGGACATTTTCTCCAAAAGAGGCAATCCGCATCCAGAACATGGTGTTCGCTCTCAGAAAGAAAAAACTTGTCACGCTTGCAGCTGGCCTGTATACGCCAACATTCAAGAAAAAGTCATAGGCAGATATTCTTTCTCTTTTCCCGAGTTAAGACAAAACTTTTTAAAGAGGGTTATGCACGAGTAGCTGCATGGCATTCACGTTTGAAGGCAGGAGGAAGTCGAATTTCTTTGAGAAAGTCCTCCTTATCATCGGGCTCGGTGTGATCATCCTGGGCTTCCATTTCATCCTGAGCATCTACCAGAGCGGCCAGAACGAGCTCTGGGGAATGGTATCGTCGATCTTCCTCTGGCTCATGCTTATCGTGATGATCGTGCTCCTCGCGACTGAAGAGGATGTCAAGGAAGAGCTGGCCATCATCATGAAGCAGCAGATAGAAGAGGTCAGGCTCATCAGGGAAGAGGTCAAGCTGCTGAAAGATGACTACCGCCTGATGAAAGACATCGAGAACGAGGAGATGGCCGAGCTGCGGCTGATACGGAAGGAACTGGAGAAGCAACGGTATAAGTAGATGCATCAATGATTTCTTTCATAACATATTTATACTAAATATATTTCTCTTAACTATGATTCAAGAGTTAATAGCAAAAACGCAGAACAGCCACACAATACTGAAAAAAAGCATCTCTCAACTGCAGAGTGACTTCAGGGATGCACATGATTTAGCTATGGAAATAATGCCTGAACTTTCCTCTCTTTTAGAAGCACGAGATGAAGATCTTTTTTCAGAACAGAACTTTTTGACTGCCAGACTTGTCTCGAGCTACAATAGCGACCAGCTCGGTGCGAGCTTCGGGTTGGCCTCGCCCGGCGAGTACCTCTACAGGATTTTTCATCCCAAAACACACAGAACACTAAGAGCTGCAAATGCTATCATCAATAAAAGATACGCAGCATTAACGCAGCAGTATGATGGAGTAGATGTCATTCTTAACTAATAATCAATCCTCATCAACCGTGAACAAGCTGCTGTCCTTCACCTTGAACAATCCTAACCGCGCTGCGCAATCGAGCCAGCCGTGCGCGTAATTCACGCAGCCATAGGCGAGAACATATTCTCCTTTGCTCCTGAAATGCTTGGCGTCAGAGAAATATCGCTCTGCCATGTCGATGCAGACCTCTGCCTCTTTCTGCTTTCCCTTCTCTTTGGGAGCTTTTTTCGCAAAGAGTATTGCCTTTTCTGTGGTCGAGAAGTATGTGTCGAGCTTTTTCTCAGTGACAACATTTCCTTTTTCTTTTTGTCCTTTCATCAGCATCACATCAGCTCGTGGAAATCCTTATAGACGCTCAATCCATAGCGCTTCAAATAATTCTCCAGCTTGACAGTGAAGAGGTCGTGCTTGTCTTTTGTCAGGACTGTCGCATGCGCGAGGATGGCTGCTGCCATGAGCACACCGTCAGACGGGTCAGGGACATCCTCAGCCAAGTACGGATCGACTGCATGCATGAATTCCTTCTCCTCTGCGCGCTGGCCTGGCTGGACAGGAACATCAAGCACTTTCAAATCTGGATCCTGCCTGAGGAAATGCCTCGCCCTTTCGCGGACGCGCTCTCCAATCTTATGGTCGATGTGGATGAACTCTGCGACATTGAATGACGTCATATAGACATTGTGCAGGCTGATCAGTTTCTGCAGCTCATGCTCTTTCTGGTGCTCGAACGCATGGACAAAAAAGCAAGTGTCGAGCAATATGGCATTGCCTTTCTTCTTCACGAACTCTGGAGTGACGTGCTGGAGCTTGACGAAGAGCTCTTTCATACAGTTGATTGATTGCAGGATGTATTTAACATTTATGGTTCATCTATAATCCACTGTTGGCAGCAACATTTAAATATAACCGTTTTCATAAGAATCCTGTCCCATGATTTCCCTGAGAAAGTCAGACCTCCTCTGCATCATCATACTCGGTGCCATGTTCATCATCGGCGCATACGTTTTTCCGATCGTCGACAACGCGTTTCCGACCTATGGGAACAGCGCTCTCATCAGGCTCCTGAGCTTCCTGCTGCTGCCGCTCATCGCCTTGACCTTTTTCTTGCTCTTCTTTCTTATCCCTGATGTTGAGGTGCACAAGAAGAACATCGCAGGGTTCATGCGGCAGTACACTGAGCTGAAGATAGCATTCATGCTCTTTTTCCTGTTCCTGTTCATCGCAAAGATCGTCTCGTTGTTCCAACCCTTTGCTCTCACCTTGTTCGCGCTGCTCTTCACCGCGCTCTTTCTATATTATGTCGGCTACCTGCTCAAGTCCTTCAAGAGAAACTATTTCATCGGCATCATCACGCCCTGGACACTCGCAAGCGATATTGTCTGGGAAAGAACACATAAAATTGGCAGCTTCACCTTCCGCCTGCTTCCCATCGTCATCCTGCTCGGCATCCTCATCCCCGGCTATATCGCAGAGCTGGTCATCATCATCCTCATTGCCAACATCATCTTCTTCCTGCTCTACTCCTATGCGCAATGGTACCAGCTCACCCATGAGCAGAGGCATGTCGAGAGGGCGGTTGTGCAGGAACAGCTGCTGAGAAGGATTGCAGGGAAAAAAGAACCCGACGAACCAAAAAAGAGAGAACAGCGCGTAACAACTCGAAAACGCGTGAAAAGGCAGGGAAAAGGAAAAAAATAGCCGAAAGAGAATCAGCGCTTCACTTCTTCTCCATCTTCGGATACACGCCTGGCTGCATGAACACCTGGTTGAGGATGACGCTTATTCCTGAGGAAAACTTCTGCATGTCTTCAGAGGACATCTTGGCGTTTCCCAGACCGATGAGCTCTCCTTTCAGCGTCAGGACTGCGACAAGATCATCAGATATAATGCCTGTCTCGAGCTTCGCGATGCCCGGCACTTTGAGGCTTGCGCCATGGCAGAGAGAGTCGACTGTGGAATCGAGCACAAAGACTTTTGGTAAGCCAGACACAGCTGCCTCAAAAGGCAGGATGCATTTTTTCAAATATGTTTCATTGTTCTCGTTGATATGATAGTAGAATGCGTCAGTCAAGTCCTGCAGCGTGCAGAGCTGGCCTTCTGTAAAAGGGCCTGCCTTTGTCCTCCTCAGCTCGAGCATATGCGCGCCGATGCCAAGGGTCTGTCCGATGTCATGGCAGAGCTTCCTGATGTAGGTTCCTGCCTGGCAGCCGACCCTGAAAAGGACATCCTGGCCAATCATGTCCAGCAGCTCGAGATAATAGACATTCCGCTCGCGCCACTGCCGTTTCACAGCAGATTTCTTGGGCGGCAGCTGCTTGATCCTGCCAGAATACTGGGAAAAGACCTCCAGCAATTTTTCCTTCGGCACCTCTGCATGCAGGTGCATGAGGCAGACATACTCTTTTCCTGCAGGCAATAATGCCTGGACAACCCTTGTTCCTCTTCCTAAGGCAATAGGCAGGATGCCGGTGACTTTCGGGTCAAGCGTTCCGGAATGCCCGCATTTCTCAATATGCAGGAGCTGCTTGACATAAAACGAGACCTGGTGGCTTGTGGGCCCTGAAGGCTTGTCCAGGATGACAATGCCATAGTCCAGCAATTCACTCGCAGCCCTGTCTTCTGGATTTTTCCCGAATTTTAGGGAAGTTTCTGCATTCCTCAAGACGATGATTTCACGTTTTTCCTTCTCGAAAGGGAGCAGGTTTTTCTCTTGGTCCATCATGCAGTGCAAAATCCCGATACTTTTTTAAATTTTCTTGTTTTCCAAAGGAATATGGGAGCAAGAAACGCGGAAGACGAGCGCATCCTGGCCAGGAACGATCATTTCATCTACTGGCTCATCATACTCCTCCTAATCTTCGCAGTCATCGGCTCCAATGTTTATTTCATCAGCAAGTTCAAGAATCTGAACACTGACCTCGACCATGCACGGAACGCTTTGAACAACAAGACATTCGAGCTCAACGAGGTCATCACTGTCCTGAACTCCACGCAGGCAGACATCGACTTCTACGGCGAGATCTACGAGCGGAACAAGGAAGAGATCGGCGTATTGCAGACCGGCAAGGCATTCATCTACGACAAGGACCGGGGGCTGTATGCCCGCTATTGCGTCAAGCTCGTGGAGGATGTGCCAGAATCAAACTTTCTGGTGATCAATGCGAGCGGCAGTTATGCCGGAGAGGACTGGCCCCAGATGCTCGTGAATGTTGATTACCGGCTCATCACCAAGATAACTGTGAGCTCTGCGAATTACACGCTCTACAGCATCCCTGCTAACCTCAGCAAAGGAGTGCACAACATCGACCTGCTGTTCATCAACGACTATTACAAGGAAGAGAGTGTGAACGGCAAGCAGACTATCTTTGACAGGAACCTGTTCATCAGCAACATCATCATCGGAAACAAGAGCATCAGCTACGCAGAATCAACCACAGATGCAGGAAGGAACAGGCAGGCGTTCGACTGCGTAAGCACGCAGAAAGGCAAGAACGTGCTGTTCGGCGCAGGAGCCATGCGGTTCAGCGTGCTGGTGGAGTAAACAGAATTCTTCATTTCATAAGAAAATTATTCCACTTTGAAGTAATAAAAATAAAAAGATATATAAATTATGTGGCTTTCCTCTCAGCATGGACAGGCGACTTGAGCTATTCAATAAGTATGTGAAATGGACATCACAAGAAGCAGCAGACGCTTGTTCTGAAAGCGGATACGGACTCGTGGTCGGATTAAAAGGCG
>JAZDID010000136.1:0-4840 GCA_043805315.1 Nanobdellota archaeon
AATCAGACAGCGGAACAAGAAGCAAAAGACGATACGGATGAAGAATATTCTGCAGAGCAATCATTGGAAAACGAGCCTGAAGAAGATGGATCAGATGAAGACCCCATCCCAAAAGACGACAAAGAAGATGCATTCTGAAAAACCCAAATATTTATATAGTCTCCAACGGCAGTGCACTGCAATGAAAATGTGGGTGATAGTATTCATGCTTCTCTTCCTGACAGCATGCGCTCCAAAACCAGCATTGGACAATGACACAATCACCAAAATAGACCTGGCAACAGAAAAAGGAATTGCCTATCTCGAAAGCGCATACCAGTCAGGCACCTATGCAGACAACTACCTCACCTTTGTCTATCCAGGCGAACACCTCGCATGCCCGCTTTCGACACCGTGCAACGTGACCTACCGGCTTCTCGACGCCTATTTCGACGTGTACTTCCTTGAGCAGGCAATGCCAAACCTCAAGGGGATGGAACAGCAGCGAAAGGACGCGCACGCCATTGTCGAAGGGATTGCAAAGCAATGGGAAAAAGAACGCATAAATAATGTCATCACGAGTTCGTCCGACCCTGGCGGAGTCGCTCTTGACACGTACTGCATCATCGGATTCATCACCAAGGACAAGGCAATGGCAGACACGGCACGGTCCTACCTGACCAATGATGATGATTGGATGCAAAACGATTATTACATCTCAGACGCATGGAGGAATATCGCAGACGAATCCTGGTGCATGAGGCACTTCATCGCTGTCCGCCTCGACAAAGAGCTTGAGATACGCCTTATAAGGAAGATGATCAACAACACGAACGAATTCATCCGAGACCAGAACCGCACCGACCTTGACAAGCTGTCAGTCATCTACCACGCAATTTACGTGCTGAATGACTATGAGAACGCATACAAGGATCTTCAATTCCACCAGCAGAAATTATCGTATGCAGACTTCATCAGCAACTTCTCCTCAAAGAACCTTGCGGGAAATGCGCTCATGGTCTCAAACATTCTCGATGTCATGGTCGCTTCGCATTATGATAATCCCGCTGCGCTTGATGAGATCGCACAGAACGTGCTCAATGCCCAAGAAACGCAAGGCTACTGGAAAATCAGCACGGATTTTCCGGCAAACGAAGGGCAGGTCTTCACCACATTTCGGGCGCTCATCGGGCTCAACGAATATAAAAAAACTCTCACATGACACGAATACTTGCCGTATGGGAAAAGATAGTCCTCATCCTTGTCTATTTCCTCTTCATCATCGGCGCAAACTATTTTCTGCCCTCCTTGATGAAATCGCTCTCTTTCCTCGGATCATTTCCTGGAAAGGCGGCTTTCGCAGTTATGCTCATCTTCATTGTCATCTTCCTTCTCATCAAGATCTTCGAGCGAAAGCCATTCTCCCATTACGGCTTCAAGAGATTCTCTGGGAAGCAGTTCCTCCTCATGCTCCTCTTCATCCTGCTCCTCATGCCCCTTGCCTTTCTCGGGAGGGTGATCGACCCCGGGTATGACCTGTGGTATGCGCAGAACGTCGGCCTCCTCACGCTTTCAGGGGTACTCTTCTTTTCCCTCACCATGCCTCTCTATGTCATCAAGGAGGAGATGATCATCAGGGCGCTCTTCCAGAACAGGCTCCGCACCTACGGCTTTCTCTGGATGGCGATTGCAGTCTCGCTGAATTTCGCCTTTGCACACTTCTTCATACCAGGAGAAGGATTGAAGCACGTGATCGTGTGGGCGATCTCTGTCTTCATCGGATCGTTCTTCCTCATCGTGTTCTTCGAGCTCACGAAGAACCTGTATCTTTCCATGCTCCTCCATCTCCTGTTCAACTGCATCATCAGCCTGCAGATATACCTGCACGTCATCCAGCCAGTCTATGAAATGATCTTCTGGATCGTCATGCTTGCTGGCGCGCTCATCGCAATAAAGCTCAAATGGAAAGAATTCATCCACCCATTCAAGGAAAAGATGCATCCGCTCGGCTTATCAGAGATCGTCTTCCTCATCATCTTCGCGATCATCTTCCCGCTCATCCTCATCTTCGCATAGGCTTCCGCAAGCTTTATAAAAAAACCTCCTTCCCTCTGAAGTCATGACTATCAAGAAGAACGATTACATCGAAGTCACCTACACTGGAAAGATCAAGGGAGAAGACACTGTCTTTGACACGACTGATGCGGATGTCGCGAAGAAGAACAATTTCTACGATGCCAAGGTCACGTACAAGCCTGTCGTCGTCTGCATCGGAAAGCACCACCTGATCAAAGGGCTTGATGAGCAGATCGTCGGAAAGACCATGGGAAAATACACATTCCACATCAAGGACGTCGACGGCTTTGGAAAGAAAGACCCAAAACTCCTCAAGCTCATGCCAATCAGCCTCTTCAACAAGGAGCAGGTGAAGCCGTTTCCCGGCCTCGAGGTCAACATCGACGACAACCTCGGCATTGTCAAGAACGTCTCAGGAGGACGGGTCATCGTCGACTTCAACCACCCACTCGCAAGCAAGGACCTTGAATATGACATCGAGATCAGGCGCATCGTGGATTCCACAGAAGAGAAGATAAAGGCATACCTTGACATCATCAGGTTCCCCTATCTTGACATCAGCATCGAAGGAGACACTGCAAAGATAACCACTCCCATAGATGTCCCTGATCAGATCCAGACAGGACTCATCCAAGACCTGACAGAGACCACAGGGATAAAGACGATAGAATTCAAGAAAGGGAAGAAAGATGAACCCCCTCAAAAGGGATCAGAGGAAATGAAAGGCAAAGAAGTCATCGTCGACAAGAAGATTGACATCCCGCAAGAGCACAATCATGGCCATCCCCCTGAACACGAGCATCATGAGCACGACCATGCGCATGAACATGAACATAGCCACGAGCATGACCACAATCATGAGCAATAAGTTCTAACACGAGATTATTTTCCATTTTGATGCAACTTTTAAATATCCCTATATATTAGTTCTGGACATAAGTATCCTATAAAGTTTTGCGTAAAAATATGTTCTGTCCAGAAGTTTTCTAGAGCATCTTGCATGTCATTGATTTTTTTGAAGTATTGAGATTTTGTCACTCTGTTTTTTGTGACTTTCCAGCAGGTTTCTATCGGGTTTAATTCAGGGCTATATGGTGGTATGAATTCGACGCTGATTTGTGCATTATTGTCGAGGAGTTTTCTGACACATTGTGTCTTGTGAAATGCTGCATTGTCGAGAATGAAAACGTATTTTTTCCTCTTGTCGAGTCGTTTGAATAATTCTTGAAGAAAATGCATAAAAGTGAGGCTGTTTTGTGCATCGTAAAAATCATAGTAGAATTTTCCTGTCGAGAATAGTGCACCAAAAGTTGTGAGCTTTTTGTTGCTCCAATAAAATGCGCATCGAGGAGTTTCTCCTAGAGGAAACCATATTTTCTTGATGTCAGTTGTGAGTTGAAAACCTGCTTCGTCTATCGCTATAATTTCATAACCCAGATATTCTGTTTCGGTTTTTTTTTAAATTCCTCACGAAATTCTGCCACTTTTTTAGGATCATTCTTGATGTGCTGCGATCGAGGAGTTACTCTCGAGAAATCAAGCTTATGCAAAATTCTTTTCACATGTCTTGGCGTATACTTTTTTCCAGTTGTTTCTGTGATGATTTGAGAAAATTGAGGCACATCAATGGAGCAAAAATTCTTATTCGCCTCAAGCGCTTGTCGTCTAAATTCTTTTTTTAATTTCACTAAATTCTTCTTTGTCAGCAACGTTGGACGTCCGCTACGCGGAAGAGTTTTCAAACTCATCCCTTTTTTATGTCTTTGAATCCAAAATTGCACAGTTGGTTGACTACAACCGATCAACAAAGCAATTTCTTGCTGTTTTTTCTTTTGCTCCCACAATGAAATTATTAATTCTCTTTGGTTTTTGTTTAACATAAAACTCCTAAAGATGAACTAGTATTTATAGTTTACTTTTGTCCGCTACTATATTTCTCCCTTCAGAAGAGGCGAGGGAGAAAAAAAATGGCAATCGCGCTTGAAAAGATACTGACAACAAAGCAAGAAAGATACGAAGCAACACATTATATGGTCCGCGGTTACAATGAGGTAGGAGTACACCATATTGGAGAATACAACACGCAAGAAGCTGATAAGGCATTGCGGGATTTTGCAGAATTGGTTCCTGCTGAAGCAGAGGCAGTGACAGACCTCGTCTTCAGCCTGAGCATGACCCAGAGCAATGGCACTAGTCGTTATGTCATGATCCAATATTCAGGGACAGCCCTCATCCCTTTGGGAACAAAAAGTGAAGGGAGAAGGACAGAGCCGATGTGAACTGAAGGACAATCAGGCCCTACATCGCTTCAAACTTCCTGATCCTCTCCACTGCCGTCTCTATATTCTCTATCGAGTTCGCATACGAGAACCGCATGTGACCTTCCCCATATTGACCGAACGCTGTTCCTGAAAGGCCCGCCACGTACGCCTTCTCAAGAAGTGCATCTGCGAGTTGGTCAGCCTTCTCAAATCCTTTCTTCTCCATCAATCCTTGCACATTCGGGAAGACATAGAACGCGCCGACAGGATCATTGCAGCGGACGCCAGGGATCGTATTGAGACCTGCGACAATCACCTTCTTCCTCTTCTCAAACTCAGAGCGCATCTCATCAACCGCATCCTGCGGACCGGTGAGCGCCTCGATCCCCCCCTGCTGCAGGCACGCAGAGACGCACGACTGGTCGTTTCCCGCGATCTTCTTCATCGCATTATAGATCTCCTTATCCTTGACGACTGCATAGCCGAGCCGTAGACCAGTCATCGCATACGTCTTTGAGAATCCG
>JAZDID010000137.1:0-3073 GCA_043805315.1 Nanobdellota archaeon
TTTTCAATTATTTTCTGGAATCATTCCAATAGAAAATCCAGCGTTGCTCCTGCCTGATATTCAACAGGTTCTTGATGAGGTCGAAACACTTTCGCACCTGTGGTTCCCTTCAAATAAACGTGTCCTTCAGTGACTCTGAGCATTGCGCCTTCTCGCAGAGCGACGATTGTTTCAACATTGCCTAACGCATGATATTCTTTCAGCCTGTCATCTCGAGTCTCTCCCTGATGGTCCAGGATTATTTTGAGCTGAGGCGCTATCGCCAGCACTGCTTCACGCTCTTCTGCAGTTACCTTGACTGTGTCTTGATAATGAGGATTGATGTTAAAAGGGACTAAGCCTAATGCATTCCTGCCAAAGGATTCAGCAGACGGCATATCATTCGTGTTGCCGATCGTCAGGCCTGCAATGTTTGAGCCTGCTGAAGAGCCTATATATGGAGTGCCATTCTCGACTTCTTCCTCTATGGTCCACATCATTTCCTTATTCTTCAGATCTCCGAGGAGTTGCCAAGTATTGCCTCCACCGACGTATATTGCTTCTGCATCACGAATGCTTTGCGCAGGATTATTCTCATCAACAAGAGAAAGCATGTATCCCATTTCCTCGAAAGCTGGCTGCAGAACCGCGGCATACTTCTCATGGCCCATTCCGCCTGGATTCGCGTACGGGATGAATGCTATTTTCTTCCTCGAGCCGAGCACTGATTTGATTTCTTCTCTTGCATGAACCAGTATTCCTCCACCTGCGACTCTGGTATTGCTGATGAGTAAAAGTTCTTTGTTCATGCTTTCGGAGAAATGCTTCCTATTTATATATTTTTTCTCTTTAAGAGTGGTGATTGGCTTTTTGAATAAGAGCCATAAAACATTCATTTCTATTGTCCACAAAATGCAAAAATTTATATATGATGTGGACAATACTCTTTGTATGGCCTATATTGACAGGATTCGATCAGGGAAAAAGACGTTCTATTACCTGGGAAAGACTGTCCGCCTTGGCCCGCATCAATGGAAAAAAATCAGGATCAGACTAGGTTCAGTTCCACCAAGCAGAGAGCTCATCGCGAGGAAATTAAAAGCGCTCAGGGTAGAGCAGTACAAGGTGTATAATGATGACTTTATTGATGCTGACAAGCTTGAAGTCGTGGATGATTTTAAGGAAGTGTATACTCATCATGTCAAAAAATTGCCTCCGACAGTCATTGAAAAGGAGGAATCAGACTTTGTTATCCGCTTTACGTATAACAGTAATGCCATTGAAGGAAACCGCCTGACATTACGGGATACCTTCCTTATCATTAAGGAAAGGCAGATTCCCTCTGGTGCTCCGCCAAAAGATTACAATGAAGCGATCAACGGCAGGGAAGCCTTGGATTTCCTCAAGAATTACCAAGGGAAACTTACTCTAGAGTTTCTGGAGAACCTGAATGGAATCCTTACAAAGAATACTGGAGTGCTGTATCCTGGCAGAATTCGATTTTTTCCAATCAAGATAGAAGGGGCTGATTTTACACCCCCTGCTGAAAAGGATGTGCCAAGGCTGCTGAAGGAAATGATTAGTTTTTATTATGCCAATAGAAGGAAGCTCCATCCATTTGTCCTTGCCTGTCTTATGCACGCCAAATTTGTTGAGATTCATCCCTTCGAGGATGGAAACGGAAGAACAGGAAGAGCGCTGATGAATTGGGTCCTGATGAAGGCAGGCTATCCAAAGCTGTATATCCCGGTGAAGAGCAGGCAGTTCTATTACCTCGCCATCGACCTGCACAACAAGAAAAAATACAAGGAATACTGTAATACTCTGTTTGATATATTGATCGACCAGATGAATATTGTCCACAAATGAGAAATTTTTAATGAAAATGTGGACAATAAATAAGAGAGTTTCTTTCAAGCGTTCATATGTCTTACTTTGCACGCCACCATCACGGCGGCAGACGGCCATTTTTCTCTCCTAAAGCCAAGAAAAATGTCCTACCTGACACCCCGGAGGGGCCATCCCCCGTCAGGTCTGCGCCGTGGTGGCGTGCGACGCGCCAGGGGATGCTCCCTCCGGGATGGCGCGTAGGACAAAAACTGCGATGCAGCGATCAGTGATTAATTCATGGCTCTGTTCAGGCCACTGTAAGCAGTTTTTGTCCGTCGCACCGCCACAAACGGCGCAGCAGGAAAATGGATGAATATCTCTTAACCAATAATTTTCCTTCTTCCTTTTTAACAAAACATAAAAACCTCACTTGATTTCCCTTCTTGCATGGGTGTCTTTGACCATATTCTCAAGAGCGACCAGACCTTGATCAAGAACGAGGCTGCCTTGGATTACGAGTTCGTGCCAAAGCTCCTCCCGTATAGAGAGAAGGAGCAGAAGTACCTGGCCACCTGCATCTCGCCATTATTGTCAGGCAGGACTGGCCGTAACCTCTTGATCCATGGCCCGCCAGGCATTGGCAAGACCGCAGCGACCAAGCACGTGCTGAGGGACCTGGAGGAGCACACAGATGACATTCACATTATCTTCCTCAACTGCTGGAAATTCAACACAACCCATAAGATCGTGTGCGACATCTGCGAGCAGATAGGATACAAGTTCTACCAGAACAAGAAGACGACGGAGATTTACAATGTCATCGCGAGTATCCTCAACAAGAGGAGTGCGGTGTTCGTGTTTGACGAGATTGACAAGGTCGAGGAGTTTGACTTCCTCTACTTCATTCTTGAGGAGATTTTCAAGAAGTCCATCTTCCTCATCACGAACTATAAGTCCTTCCTCCTTGACCTTGATGAGCGCATCAAGTCCAGGATGATCCCTGAATTAATAGAGTTCCGTCAGTACAATGAGACTGAAACCCATGACATCCTCAAGCAGAGACTTGACTATGCATTTTACGAGAATGTCTGGGACGATGATGCCTTCAGGATGATCGCGAAGAAGAGCTTTGAAATGAAGCCTCCTCTTATTCCGGCACATTACCTGGAAGTCATACCGGGCATTCCCGTTGTTCTGCCCAAAAGAATTGAGGGGTGGGGAGGCAAGGTTGTATTTACGGAAGAAATGTTCAACCGCCTTCAAT
>JAZDID010000138.1:0-3186 GCA_043805315.1 Nanobdellota archaeon
CATCATCATCGCGACTACGAGACCAGAGCTTCTACCTGCCTGCGTCGCAGTGTTTTATCATCCGGAAGATAAGAGATATCAGAAGCTGAAGGGCAAGAACGCAAAAGTTCCGTTGTTTGACTTTGAAGTCCCGATAATGGAAGATAAAAGAGCGGATCCTGAGAAAGGCACAGGCATTGTGATGTGCTGCACCTTCGGCGACCAGACTGACATGGAATGGCAGAAGGCCCACAATCTCCCTATCAAGGAAGCCATCTCTCAGGATGGCAAGATGACTGCCATCGCCGGCAGGTATCAGGGTCTGAAGATCAAGGAAGCGAGGAAAGCCATCATCGAGGACATGAAGGCAGCCAAATTGCTCCTCTCAGAGACGCCTATCAAGCACGCAGTCAATGTGCACGAGCGCTGCAATACTGAGATTGAGTTCATCAAGGCAAAGCAGTGGTTCATCCGCTACCTCGACCTCAAGGATGACATGATCAAGTGGGGCAACAAGCTGAATTGGTTTCCCCAGCACATGAAGAATCGTTATGATAATTGGGTCAATGGCCTGCAGTGGGACTGGCTCATCTCAAGGCAGCGTTATTTCGGAATTCCTTTTCCTGTCTGGTATTGCAAAAAATGTGATGAGCCTGTTTTTGCTGACGAAAAATCCCTCCCTGTTGATCCGTTGAAAGATGCTCCTCCAATGAGCAAGTGCCCGAAGTGTGGCGCGACAGAGTTTATCCCCGAGTCTGATGTGCTTGACACATGGGCGACTTCCTCGCTCACTCCAAGATTGGCCGTCGAGCTCATGCCCAAACCGCTCTGGCCCAAGCTGTTCCCCATGTCCTTGCGTCCGCAGGCGCATGACATAATTACGTTCTGGCTTTTCAATACTACATTCCGTTCGAATATGCATTTCAAGTGCAATCCGTGGAAGGATTGCGTCATCTCTGGCTGGGCCCTTGACCCTCATGGCAAGAAGATGTCCAAGTCTAAAGGTAATGTGATTGAGCCGGATGTCATGATCAACAAGTACTGCGCAGACGCGTTGCGTTTCTGGGCCGGCGGCTCTAAACTCGGCGAGGATCTGCCTTTCCAGGAGAAGGATCTCGTGACTGGCAAGAAGATGCTCAACAAGGTCTGGAACGCCTCGAAATTTACGATTAGCCACCTGGTTGATTTTGACGCTTCCTTGGCAACAAAGATAGTGAGTCTCCAGCCCATGGACAAGTGGGTGCTTTCCAAGCTCCAGAAACTGGTGAAGAAATGCACTGAGTCTTTCGATGTTTATGATTATGCCACCACAAAGGCAGAGACCGAGAAGTTCTTCTGGGGCGTGTTTTGCGATAATTATCTCGAGGTGTGCAAAGATCGTTTGTATAACCCTGACAGGCGCGGCAAGGACGCCCGCATAGCTGCCCAGTTCACCCTCTACAACACCCTCCTTACAACATTAAAGCTCGTCGCTCCCATCATGCCTCACATCACAGAGGCAGTGTATCAGTCTTATTTCGCAGCGCATCAAAATGCCAGGTCTATCCACATCTCGCACTGGCCTGAAGTCCAGGAATCATTCGTGGATGTTGATGCTGAGAAGACCGGCGAACTCGTGGTAGAGATTATCGGCGCTGTCAGGAAATTCAAGTCAGAGAAGCAAGTCTCGCTGAAGAAGCCGGTCAAGCTCGTCATAGAGTGCGACAAGGACCAGCAGAAGCGCATAGAGTCTGCGATAGATGACCTCAAAGCTACGACAACCGCGTCTGAACTGGTGTTCGGCAAGGCTGAGAAAGAGCTTGAAGTATCCAAGGCTAAGGTTTCTATCGAGCTTGCGCCTGAGAATTAGAGTTTTATCTCTTCATCCCTATAAACCATCGTTTCTGGTTCTCGAATCTTGGGTCTGGCGCCCATATCTTCTCGAAATGCTTGAGCGTGTACTTGTGCTCTGGTCCGAACCAGGGATCCCAGAAATAGATGAAGTTTGAGTCTATCCTCCTTACGACGACATAATGGTCGACTTTCTCTGGCGGGTAGAGATATGCCAGAACGACGGCGTATCCTTCTTGTAGCGTTTTTCTAAGGTCGTTTATCGTGGCGTTCCTTTTGACAACGTAGTTGAGCATGAATTGCTCTGCTACGACAGGGAAGTTCTTGACCCAGCTGCCTCTTATCTTGTTTGTCTTAAGGAGTTTCACTACCTGTTTCTCTGTCTTCTTTATTCCGCACGTCTCGAGCGCCATCCTCGTGGCTGCTGCTCCGCAGGTGTATTTTGTCTCCTGCTTGTGGAATGGGAATTTGCTCATAGTTTCCTCACCTTCTGCATTAGTTCCATCCTCTTAACGTGTCAATAGTCTATTTTGTATCCTTTATTCGGACATATTCTTTGATTATGTCGCCAAACTCCATGGCTCTTTCAATTGACGTCTTGGCTTTACTTAATTCTGCATCAACTGTCATGCCATAAGTGAAATCGTGCCTTTTGCTCCTTTCCGCTTCCATTAATTCAACTATTTTTTTGGCTTTTTGCTGAGTGAGTTCCTGGGTTTCTTCCTTGGCTTCGGCCAACAATTCCAAAGCCTTTGAGAATCTTGAATGCTTAATATCTTCCCACTGGATATTTTCTTTTCCTTCCAAATCAGAGCCTTTAATAATGAAATAATACATCAAAGCCAGTTCAACAGTTCTGTGCGTATCTTCTGTATTTTCCGGCAGTTTCTTCCCATCTAAGGCCAGCAAGTATTGGGCTAAAAAGAAAATCCTGTAGTAAGAAGCATTGATGATCCATAACGTTCCGTCATAATCTTCCGCTTCAAACTGTTCTTTGACCTTCTGGTCTTCCATAATTTTTAAGATGAATTTGGCTGTCTTCAGTGCGTTCTCCGATTTTTTTAGTGTATGCTGCTTAAAAGCGTCTGCTGGGACTTTCCATTTTCTTTGATTATCCCATTCCTTAAAAGTTCTTATTGCTTTTCTAATGTCCTCTTTTTTGATCATACGCCCTCACCAAAGTATAATATTGCTCTGCCCCCTGAAGCACTATTGAACCTTCTAAAACTTCCCTTCCTACGCTATGCTTCTCTTCAAACATTTTACTCAACCATTCAGTTGTGATTATCTCAAAATCAACTTTAATTTTGGTTGAAGAAAGCACCGCTTTGATTTTTTTCCTTGTTTCTTCAATATCCTTTTCATTCTGGATAACAA
>JAZDID010000139.1:0-3268 GCA_043805315.1 Nanobdellota archaeon
AACCCTTCTTCTTTCATAAGACCATGAATCCCAAGGAGATCGTGGAGAAGCTGGAAGCATCCCAGGAATTCAAGAGCTTCCTCAAGCAAAACCCGGACTATTACCTCTCGAGCATCTTCTCATTCAAGGACGGCAGGAATGAGGGCTGGAAGGTCGGCTATTACTCTCCGAAAAAAGACAAGATCGTAAGCTTTTCTCTTAATCCGGTGAGCCATGACGCGCCAGAAGAGGTCTTCAAGGACGAGGCCATTGTCGAAAAGCTCAACCTCGAAAAAGTCAAGATCGACATCGACAATGCTCTGAAGATCTGCGATGAACTGCACAGCAGGAAATACGCAATGCACACCTGCACCAAGCGGTTCGTCGTGCTCCAGAACTACAAGCAGACCATGTACAACGTGACCATGATCACTGACACGTTCAACATCATCAACATCAAGCTCGATGCAGAGGACGGGAAGGTCATCAGCGAGTTCCTGAAGCCAGCGATGGCATTCGAGCAGAAAGAAAAGAAGTGAAGGCTTCAGCGCACGATTTCTTCATATCTTCACCAGCATTCCTTCTGGCCCAGGATTAATAACTAAAGTCCTGCCGATACGCTGCTGCTGCTTCTCATTCTCATGCAGATGGCCGCACACCAGCACTCTCGGCCGGGTCCTGTCCATGAATTCCCGGAACGTCTTGTTTCCAGCATGGCTCATGCTGAGGACATCAAGATCCGTATTGTGCGGAGGCGCATGCGTGACCATGATGAAATCCTGGCCTTTGAGGATCTTCTCGAACTCGTGGTTTTTCTCCTCGAGATGCTTGTCATTGAATGAGAACCCGCCGCCTCCCCAGCCAAAGAACAGGAGATTCTTGAACTTGAACACTTTCCGGTGAATGAAGCGGACATACTGCAACTTCTTGCAGTGTTCGTGCAAGGACTGCTCTGACTCGTGATTCCCATGGATGATGAGGGTATATTTCTTGAGCTTCTCAAACTCCTGCAAGAGCTGGACAAGGTTGTTCTCGAACTGGCTGATGTCGCCGGCACAGACGATGATGTCTGCGTCTTTCGCCTTCTCTTTCAGCTTCGCCAGCTTTTTCAGGTTGCCATGCAGGTCGACGAAACAGAGGAGGTTCATGATGGCAGAGAGTCATGGATGGTTTATAAATATTATGAGGGAAAAACGATAGTATGGCAACAAAATAAGTTCATTATGGCCTTTTTTTGGAATAAAACATGAATAGATGGCTTATTTTTTTCATTAAGAACAATATTTAAATTTTTCCTTAAGAATTCATAAGATTTAAATATGCTAAACTTATACCGAGATGAGAATCAGTGCGGGGTGATGAAAAATAAGACTAAAAGACGAGCGATTCTTGAAACCGCATGATTCCGACCAAAAAACTTGAAGAGGAATAAAAGGAAAATGGTAAAGGATTTCCATTACGGAGAGTTTTCTTGGAAACTGGAGAAGAAACTTGTTTCCTTAAAAAAAGCTGCAAATGTTCAATTATGCTGCGAAAATAAAATGAATGCATAGAATAGATCAAAAAGAGGTGGTTTAGAGCTTGGAAAACAATGGCACAAGAAGAACCCCGAGGAGATGTGTATGTTGTCATTCCAACGTGCCGGTTGGGTGAAGCCGGAACAACGATTCAAGCATATCAGATCCATTTCCAACAACATCGTCATCAACTTCCTATACTCATTTTTGATGATACACCTTCAGAAAAAGCACAGGACGAACTTTATCGCATCCAAGCATCAAATCATTTTCAAAATGTCTTTTACATGGGCATTAAAGAAAAAAGCCAGTTTCTTGATCAATTAGTCCGTCGTATCGCATCAAACCGGAAAGAGGAACGCGTTCTTCGCAGGCTCTTCTGGCCGAGTTATGGAGGGAACAGGAATTGGACACTCCTAGGAACATTAGGAAAGAAGGCGATAAGCATTGATGATGACATGGCCCCTTATGGATTATATCATAGGCAACAAGCAAAGCTTGCTCCCGAAGAGGTCCTCAAAGGCATCTTTCTTGAAAAGGGAAGCCTGGATTCAGAGATAGAGAAAAGGGAAAACGATATCTATACCGCTTTTATTGACGTCCTTGGAAAACAGGTAAAAGAAATTTCTCAAGGAGCATATCGGCAAGGAGATTCAATCATCGATTCCATGAATGACCCTCTCCTGAATACCACAACAATCCCCCTTGGCCAGAACATAGAAAACAGCATATCACTCACGCAAGGGAAAGTTAATCCAGAAGCGAGAATCATGCTTGCGCAGACTCCAAAAACTGGCTGGGCAGACCTCGATGCCAAAGATTTTGCTGAAGATTGTCTCACGTTGGACCTCGAAGACACGCTTGATTCTTCATTCAGGTATATTATCAAGGCATATCATCCATTCATGACAAACGACAATTGGCGCCTTGACACTGGCGTATTGGCTTTTGACAATTCACAAGGACTCCCCCCGTTCATTCCAACGCGTCTCAGAACAGAAGAATTCAGCTATAGGATTTGGATAAGCAACCCAGCGTATGCATCAGCACACGTCAATGCAGTACAAACGCACAACCGCAATCAGGCAAGCAGGGATTCGTTAGGGGTTGACCTATGGAATGAGGCAGTCGGAAATTATCTCCGCAAGAAATTGCTCGGTCTTACTCGAGGGATGGATGACATTACTGTAACTTTCGAGCGTGATGGGAATGTCCCTCTTTCCCATGCTGACCAAATACGAGAAATAGGAAATGATTACTATCATAAATTCTTAAAGAGTCATGAGCGACTGAAACAAAACCAACCCACAGAAAAACATGCGACATATTTCTTCAAAGTTGCTGAAGATATTTACCGCTGCTTTTTTAGCTTTGATCAGTCAGTATTCCATCGAGACATGCAGGAAGTCATCAAGGCTGAACTCAATAGCACAATTGACGGGATGGCCCTTTGGCCCAAGGTGATTCAGGTAACTCGAGACATGCAAAAGAAAGGGAAGTTTCCATTTCAGAGTTTGGACAGGAGACAATAATGAACATACTCCAAATTTCAACACCGTTCCTTCCTGTGCGGGAAGATCTACATTATGGTGGAACTGAACGAGTTGTCTATGCCATTGACAAGATGCTTCAGCAGAGAGGCCATCAAACTAGTGTAGCGGCACCAGCAACATCGAAGCCTGCTGGAAAGCTATTACCAACGATAACAAAACACATCTTTGCATTGAATGAAAAGGGAGGCTGTATCTCACCACACATTCCATTTCACGGAG
>JAZDID010000140.1:0-18451 GCA_043805315.1 Nanobdellota archaeon
TGTAGATGAGATTGTCATTTGAGTGGAAAAAAGAGATTAATTGTTGTTGCCATGACGGTCCTGAAAACGAGAATACATTGTCGGTAATGTTGTTTGCATATGTTTTCCAAAAGTTCACTCCTTGGCTGCTGTTTGCGATTACATTTCCCTCAAAGGTATTGAGTCCGCCTGAAAACATATTGAGGTTGACTGGATTATTGCTTATCGTATTCCCCTGCACAACCGATCTCGTTGTCGAGCTCAATGATATTCCTATCTCATTCTTGAGGATGGAATTGTTTTGAATCATGGCGCCTGTGCTTGATAAGAGCTCGATGCCTGATTGAATGTTGTTGGTGATAATGGATTTCTCAACGAGCAGTCCTCTGGCTTCGAAGGCGAGGATGCCAAAGCCGTTTCCAGAAAGGTTCTGGTTTCTGATGGTAACGTTATCTGTATTGATGAGCCCGATGAATCCTGCTGGTGTGGAGCTGTCAAGCGTGATGTTTGCGACATCAATGAGGTAATAGATTGGCCTGCCATTGATCGTGTTCGTGGTGTCTATGTCCTGGTAGAGGCTTTCGTAGGAATAGCCCTCGTCTGGGAATCCGTACTGGAGACCCATTCCCCATTTGACATTGTTGAACCTGTTCCCTCGCAAGGTATTGTTCCTTGAATGGTCGAGCATGAGTCCTTGGAATGTGTTGTTTTCAAAGGTGTTATTGATCAGGATGTTTTCATGGCTATACAGAAGATACATACTGCCTTCAACATGGTTGCCGATGAACCTGTTTCGTGCGAAGAGATTATGATTACTCGAAATTACATTGATGCCATTCATCTCAACATTTGTAACCATGTTATCAATGATCGTACTCTCCTGGACGTTTTGCAAAAGCATCCCCCACCGGGTATTGCCTCCCATAATAAGATTTCCTTGAATGGTGAGGTTATTGTTGGAATACATTATGCTTATCCCGTCAACTCCTGACTGGCTGAACGTGTTATTGAGAATGATAGAATTGTCAGCTATTATGACGTTCAGGCTGAAGTTTCTTGGTGAGAGCACAGTATTGCCAATGACTTGTGCGTGCTGTATCTCATTCAGGCGTATGCCCTCGTCCATTCCGGAGAGGATGTTGCTGATGAACCTATTATCATTGCCGTCCACATAGATGCCATATCTCGTCCTGCTGCCGCCACGCATCGTAAAGCCGCTGATCGTGACTGCATCAGCATCGACTTGGAATGCGAAGTCCGCAGTTGAGGGAACTTGGATGATGGTCTGTGACGCCCCTGTAAAGCTTTCCAGAGTCAAAGACTGTGAGATATTCACTGATTCATTATACGTTCCAGGACAGACGATGATCGTATCTCCGAATGCTGCCACGTTCACAGCAGAGGTAATGGTCGTATGGTAGCTTGTCCCGTTGGCGCAGGGTGCGGACTGGTAAACGATCCGCAACGCGGAGGTAGGTTCAGCCTCTGCCTCCAAAGCTGCAGACACTGCAGAACTGCTCAGCATGATGAAACTGGTTAAGAAAAGCAAGAATATTGAATTCCTCGTATTTTTCGAGAATATGCACGAAAAACCATTCATCATGACCCTACGGAATGTTACAATGCTTATAAATTTTACCTGATTAGAATACATAATTTGGTTGTATCTGTGTAAGAATTTTCTTTTAAAATTTTATTGTTCATTTTGATCAGGCGTCATCCGTTTATAGCACGCGGCATCCTCATTCCAATGGGATTGTTTATCGAAAACATAATAGTAAACGCTGTTTCCGAACCTAGCCATATAATCTGTCTCATGGTCTCCGTTAACATCAAAAGCAGACAAGATTTTCCCTTTGTTCACCAAAGTTGCAATGCTTGACCTTTCAGGAGCTTCTTGTTTTTCCCTATCAGCCATCCTCTCTCTTTGAGATATTTCGCTTGTTTGATAAGATTCCATCATATAAGAATAATCCTTTGCGCAATCACCGGCCAGCATTGAGCATGAAACAATAAGCTCGGGAATTATAACTGCCATACTAACTTTGCAAATAAATCGCTCCAACTTCGTTAAAGGTTTATTTACCTTGTTTTCCATTTTTCTTTCCTCCCATTAATTTTACTACTATTCTGTGACTAGAAATATATAAATATTTGCTACTACGTTGGTGTTGTAGTGAATACTGCAATACTGAAAGAATTGGGACTCACCGACGGCGAGATCAAGACGTACTTTGCCCTGTTCGAGTTGCAATCTTCCACAACAGGACCGCTGTGCGAGAAGTCAGGAATCCCGAGTTCACACATCTATGCATACCTCACCCGCCTCAAAGAAAAAGGCCTGGTAAGCCAGAGCATGCGCAATTCTATTAAGATATTTCATCCTTCACCTCCAGAAACATTCATTGAGCTCCAAAAAGACCTCAAGAGAAAAAATGATGAGAAAGTGAAGCAGCAAGAGACAGAACTCAAGGAATTGATCAATGCAGTATCGATACGCCCGGTCCCCTCGAAAGAGAGAACAACGTACCGGTATTTCGAGAATGTCAGCGGCATCAAGACCCTCTGGTCATATCTCTCTGAAACCCTCAGCGGTTTACCGAAAACAAGCGTCATTAGGATATTCAGCTCTGACAAAGAATCCTCGAACAGGTTTCTCGCGTTCTACGACGAATTCCACGATATCCGTCTCCAGCAGAGGCTGCGATACCAGCTCATTATCCCTCCAGAAATGGCAGCCCACGGAAAAAAAAGAAGCAAGCAGCTCGCAGAAGTGCGCATCCTGCCCCTGAAAAACGAATGCACCTGGGGCATAGTGGGCGGCATTTTCATCATGTACACCACCACAGGAAAACTTCCGCAAGCCTTCCTTGTAGATGACGAGAAGTTTGTGCAGACATTCTCGAATACATACTCTGCACTATGGAAGCAAGCCAAACCGTTGTAACTCATGAAACACTACGTGATAGAATTATGCAATAATTAGCTTTTCAATCTCCTTTGTAAATACCTTCGCCCGTTGCAGCGACGTCGCCGCTTTCGTGTGCTTGTCTTTTTCTATGGTCTTGTACTGGATGAGGCTTCGCTTGTGGCGTTCGTAGTCGAATGTTTCGATGAGTTCGTCTGCCTTTATGCCTGCGAGGTTCATGGCTTCCTCTTTCATCTCTTCGTATTCTTCGATCAGAGATTCTTTCAGTTTCCTCCTGACGTACACGATTAGGGCGTCGGAGGTCACTTTGTGGACGATCTTGTCTCCGACTTTAAGGCAGTATTTGAGGAGTGCTGCATTGGCGTAATAGTACATGGCATAATAGGAGCAGACGATCACCCAGAGATCTGAAAGGTTCTGATTGTGGACTTCTTCTGCGACTCTCAGGCTCTCTTTTCCGTTGGTTAGGAAGATGTTCATGATCTGCTGGTTTGTTGGTGTCTTCTTGAGCAATCCCTCTTGTAAATATGACTTGATGTTTCCTTCTGCTTCCCGGATTCTTTCGTTATCGAGCATTTGATAACAACCTATAATATTCTTCGATTCCGACAAGGATGACGTTGTTCTTCATTGCCTCGCTCACCACACTGAATTCTTTGCTTTTTGCCATCGTGATGAAGTCTTCGTATTTCAATGTTGTCACATGGATCTTATCAGGCAAGAGCGACATCGTCCTTTGTATTTCTTTCTCATACCCCCCAATAGTCAGGATGTCAATATCAGAATGTTTATTTGCTTTTCCTTTTGCGTGAGAACCGAACACTAAGGCGACAAAGACAAAGTTAAGCTCAGCCAATCTTTGGCGGATGACGATAAAATCCTTTTTTCTCTTGAAAAGATCATTTCGCCTATAGAATTCAGCTTCATACACGTGAGTATTAAATGTGTTGGTGAATTCGCAGAGTTTTGCATTGCCTGCCTTGGTGATTTTCAGCAAGTTTTCTTTCTCAAGAAGCCCGACTCGTTCATAGGCAATCCGGTAATTAATCTTCAGCGATTCGGCGATCTTTTTAATGGTGTATTGTTGTTCCTTGTTGTCGAGCAGGAGTTTCAGTATTTTTATGTGGCTTTCCATGAGTATTACATATTGTAATAGCATTATTACAAATAGTAATATATAAATGTTTTGGTTTTACAGAGACACAGTTCACTTCGGAACTTCCTTCTCATGATACATGCGATCGCCGGTGATGACTGGCCTGAAATTCGCTGCATCATAGCATTTCTGCGCGTCAATGATCCTGATCCTGCCGATCACTGTGTCCAGGCTGACGTCTCCGAAAATCCCTTCGTTGAAAGTTACCATTCGGCCGAATTGATCTGCTTTGAGCAGCTCGAGTGCACGATGGCCAAGACGGACTCCCAGTATCCTGTCGTGAAAGCTTGGCTTTCCGCCCCGCTGGAGATGGCCTAACTTCAGGGACCTGCTCTCATGACCCGTCCTCTTAAGATATTCTTCCTCAAGGAAATCTGCCACACCGCCAAGAGAGACATTCCCATAGGGATCCTTCTTGCCCTTCAAAATCTCGACAGCTGTCTCCTGGCCTTTCCACTTCAAGCGAGTCCCTTCAGAAATGACCGCGATAGTGTACCTGCCGCTTTTCAGTGTGTATCCTCTCTCCATCTTCAATTTCTCCTTACGTTCCCTAATCAACTGGAAAAGCATATCCATATCAGTCTCGACTTCAGGAATGGTGATGAAATGCGCATTCGCTGCATGCCCTCCCCAATACGCGAGATGGCCCGCTTTCCTGCCCATGACCTCGACAAAATAGGTCCTGCCATGGCTGCCTGCAGTGGATATCAGGTTCTCAAGATCGTTGCTTATTGAGTTGAGAGCGCTGTCATAACCGAGGCTGAACTGGGTCCCGCATAAGTCCTTGTCAATAGTCTTCGGCACGCCTATCACCCGAAGGCCTTTTTCAGCCAGCCTGCCTGCAGCGCCTAACGTGTCTTCTCCTCCAATGGCAATGACTGCATGATATCTCTTGTTCAGGAAATCCACCACTGCATCAGAGACATCATTCCCTTCGTAATTCAGGGGATTCGCCCTGGAAGACATCAACATTGTCCCGCCCTGCCTGTCCTTACCACTGACAAGATCATTGTCCATGGGCAATGTGTATGTTGAAACAGTCTTGACAGAAGGATCAATGGCCATGAGGATCGCACCTTTCAAGCCTTCTGTTATGCCCTCCATTTTAAATCGTCCAGACTCATTGACGAGCAGCTTGATCACATTGTTCAGGCCTGGGCAGTCTCCGCCGCCGGTAAGAACGCCTATTTTCGGCGAAGCCATTGCCTTTCGAGTTGGATTCTTTCTGCTTGGATTTTCAGATGGTATGGACGGTTCAACTACGCTCATTGCAGTACCTCACTCTTAAAAAAAAGAAACCTTTGAGGTTTCCCCTCACCTCTCACCAGTGCGAATACCAGGGAATATTTAAAACTTTGGATAGCTTTTCAGAACTTTTTCCTCAGGAATATCTTGTTCGTCTTCCCTGCTTCTTTCTTGGTAATGAGGCCTCGCTCCTCGAATGATTTCAGCATGAGTGAGAGTGATGTTTTGCTCATTCCTGTCCTATATCGAAGCGTGCTCTGCTGGATGCCGTCCTGCTCGCGGATGGCCAGGAGGACTTTCTGCTCGTCTTCGGTGAAGGCAGCAAGGTAGGCCTTGAACTCTTCCTTCTGCTTCTCCTGCACCTTGGCTTCCTTGAGCGCGTTGCTGATCTCCTTGTGCTGCTCGTGTAGGATCCTCTGGGTCTTGTCCAGGAGAAGCAAGTAGATGCCTAGGGTGAGGAGGCCGACGCAGGCGACGAGGCCGATGATGTAGAGCGTGTAGTTTCTGTCCTCATGCAGGCAGGTCCCGTTGGCAAGGTAGCACGTGCCTTGTTCCATGACAAACTCGTTGATGAGCCTGTTTTCCCGCCCATACGTCATGCCTGTCAGGAGTCCGACAAGAAGTCCGGCGAGGATGACGATGAAGCCGAGGTAGTGTTGCCGCATGGATCAGAGGAAAGAAATTGGGTTTATAAAATCTTTGGAGTCAGACCAGTATTCAGAGCTGCGCATACTTCAGCAGGAGCGAGTTGGTCACCACGTTGACTGAGGAGAGGGCCATGGCCACGCCCGCGAGTACTGGCGAGAGCAGCCATCCGGTGGAGGGATAGAGCGCGCCCGCTGCGAGCGGTATCAACGCCACATTATAGAAGAGCGCCCAGAAGAGGTTCTGCTTGATCTTGCCCATGGTCTGCTTGGAAAGCCTGATTGCCCGCGGCACATCAAGAAGGTCATTGTGCATGAGGATGACATTTCCCGTCTCCATGGCGACGTCCGTCCCCGATCCCATGGCGATGCCGATGTCTGCCTGGGCAAGTGCTGGCGCGTCATTGATGCCGTCGCCCACCATGGCCACCTTGCCCTTGGCCTGCAATCTCTTGACGTATGCTGCCTTGTCCTGAGGAAGCACTTCTGAAAAGACGTTCGATGCAGGGATTCCGGCCTGAGCTGAGATGGCCTTTCCTGTGCGCTCATTGTCGCCAGTGATCAAGTAAACGCCCAGGCCCATCTCCTGCAGCTGGCTGATTGCTTCCTTCGAGGTTTCCTTGATGGTATCGGCAACAGCAATCAGGCCGAGGGCGTGCGTGTCGGCAAGAATCATAACAGTCTTGCCTTGCTCTTCAAGCTCGCGCACCTTTTTCTGCTGGACAGCATTCAACTTCACCCGCCTCTGCGCCATGAGCTTGCGGTTCCCGAAATGATAGGCCTCTCCGTCGATCTTTCCTGTCACGCCATGGCCTGGAATGGCAGAGAATCCGACGACTTTCTTGTATGGCTCTTTGGCTTTCTGCAGGATTGCCTCAGCGAGAGCGTGCTCGGATTGCTTCTCCAGGCTCGCCGCAAGGGAGAGCACAGAATCTTCTGTTCCTTTGAACGCAATGAGGTCTGTGACTTCTGGCCTGCCGTTCGTAATCGTGCCTGTCTTGTCGAAGAGCACGCATCGCAGCCGGTGGGCTGTCTCGAGCGCGTCGCCGCCCTTGATGAGGATGCCGTGCCTCGCGCCCTTGCCGGTACCGACCATAATTGCTGTCGGCGTGGCGAGGCCGAGGGCGCAAGGGCAGGCAATCACCACCACGGCAACAGCAGTCAACATCGCGAAAGAGAAGGTCTTGCCGAAGGCGAAGTACCACAGCCCGAAAGTCAGGAGTGCAAGTCCGATGACGATCGGAACGAAGTATGCGGATATCACGTCAGCGAACTTCTGGATGGGTGCCTTCCTGCCTTGGGCTTCCTGGATGAGCTTGATGATATGGGCGAGGGTGGTGTCCTTGCCAACTTTGGTCGCTTTGAAGGCGAAGCTGCCGTTCTTGTTTATCGTGGCGCCGAAGACGGTGTCGCCTTTCTTTTTTTCCACCGGAATGCTTTCGCCGGTGAGCATGCTCTCGTCTACAGAGGAAAGTCCTGAGAGGACGATGCCGTCCACTGGAATCTTCTCGCCTGGCTTGACGATGATGCTGTCGCCGACGAGGACATCGTCGATGGGAACGCGTTGTTCCCTGCCTTTCCGCAGGACGAGCGCGGTCTTCGGCGAGAGCCCCATGAGCTTCCTGATGGCGTCTGACGTTTTTCCCTTGGCGCGCTCCTCCAGGTACTTGCCGAGGATGACAAGAGTGATGAGGATGGCCGAGATCTCAAAATACTGCTCCATCATTCCTGCGATGAAGACAAGGTAGACGCTGTAGAGGTAGGCCGCGCTCGTGCCGATGGCGATGAGGGTGTCCATGTTGGCTGTCTTGTTCTTGAGGGCGACCCCCGCGCCCTGGTAGAATTGTTTGCCGACGATGAACTGCACGGGCGTCGCGAGGGCGAAGAGGATGTACTGTTTGTATGGGATGTCGATGGAGAGCCACATGAAGACCATGCCAATGAGGAATGCCGGGATGGTGAAGAGGAGGCTGAAGGTGAAGAGCTTCTTGAGGCGGACGCGTTCCTTGATCTGCCGCTCTTCCATTGCCGCGAAGTCATTGCCTTGCGAAGGGAGTGCGCCGTAGCCGCGCTTCTCGACTGCAACGATGAGCGCTGCTTCGGTGATGGTATCATCGTGCATGACGAAGGCTGTCGCCGTAGAGTAGTTGACGTTGGCTTCCTGCACGCCAGGTGTCTTCTGGAGCGATCTTTGCACGAGACTCGCGCAGCTGGCGCAGTGCATCTTGGTAATCTGCAAGTTGGTTTCTTTCATGATCGTGGCGTTTTCCATCATGTATACTGGTACTATCGTGTGCACGTATCTGTTCTATCGTTATATGCTGTTCGTAAGATGATGTTTGTATCGTCTATTTCTCACCATATATGTTCTGCTGCTATTCGGCAAATATCCCTGGAAAGGCGTTCTGTGCTGTTGAATGCTGTTCCTATTTTGCGCTGGAGATTCCTGTTCATCGCATCCCGCAACCACAACCCCTGCCAGCTGTTCCGCAGCTCCCTCCTGCTTTCGCCTGCTGGGTGGTCGCTCCCTGCGAAGTGGTTGTGGGCGAAACCTGCTCGAAAGACCCGCTTCCGTCGTCGATGACGTCGAAGGAACCCTGGCCCATGCCCATCGAGCAGCTCATCTGGATCGTTCCTGTCCTGTCTGGAGTGAACATGATGACATTGTCTGCGTCGCTCACCTGCTGTCTGACATTGAATGCAGGGATAACGATGCTGCGCATGCATCCGGTGACAGTCTTCAAGTCAATCTCCATCCGTGCCGGCACGCCAACTTTCAGGGTCGAAGGTGAGAGGATGTACTGGTATCCTTGCATGCGCACGTTCACGTTCTGGACCTCATCTGTTGTACGCTGTTGTGTCCCAAGTTCCTGCGCTTTCGTGCCCAGGCCCAAGGCAAGCATGGCGATGACAAAGATGATGATGACAACTGCTGTTCCGATGATGATTGTTTTTCCAATGTTCATGTGCTCAACCTCCTAACAAGACAGACCGTGGTCCGTATGCGATGATTGCGATCAACACTGCAGTGGCGATGATCGACAGTGAAGCGAATGTCATGAAATCCGTCGACCTTCTGGTGAGCTCTTTCTGTCCCTGCACATGCTGGATGAACATGTACGACAAGCCTCCGAGGATCAGGACATTGATCACCATGAAGAATGGCATAAACCACAGCAGGTGGTCATTGAACATCATCACGCTGATCATCGGCCCCATCATGCCTCCCATCAGGCCCGCCATCATGCCTTCCATCACGCCCATGATGCCGCAGCACTTTCCCATCAGCGCGCCGATGCCGACGCCAATGAGCATGCCGGCGAGCGAGCCGATGAAAAATCCATTTGTAGCGCCGATGATAACACCAAGCATCATGCCTGCCTGCATGCCGAAGGTCATGCCGATCATCATTCCCACCATGTGGGTGATCTTCGCCCTGTAGGAGAGTACGTGGAAGACCGCTGTCCCTAATGCGACGATACTGATGTTCAGGTAGAACAGCCACCAGCTGTAGTTGAGGAAAAAGCCGGGAATAGTCTTCAGAATGCCGAAGTATGCTATGGTCTCGAGCAGAGAAAGGATGATGAAGCCATAGACCGCATACCTGATTGCCTTGGTCTCAATACGGTATTTCTCCGTGTTCTCCTTGAAATCACGCATCTGCTCTTTCAGTGTCTTATGCTCAATCGGATCAAGAGAGGCGCGATAGCCAAGGCCTTTGATGACTGCGGTCAACCTCTCCGGCTGAGTCAGAGCTTCGTCAAAGCCTATCGTGACTTCCTGGTCTCCGAAGTTCAAGGAATGCACTCCTTTCGCGCCATTGAACCGTTTCCTGATCAAGCGCACACAGCTCTCACAAGAGATGTCCGGCACATATATTCTTGTTTCCATTCATGTCACCGTGTATCCTTCTTTCTTGATTGCGTCTTTTATCGTCATGTCGTCCAGTTCAGGAGAGACTTCGACAATGCCTTTCTTAAAGTCAGCCTTGACGTCCTTTGCTCCGAGATCCTGCAATGATTCTGCAATGAGCAATTCACAGGATTTGCAATGCATTCCCTTGACCTTGAATTTCTTCATGCAACATGCAAAACCATGCAAGTATATATACCATTCGCCGTGAAATGAATGAGCTGGAACGTTTACAACCGAGGAATTCTCGTTCGGGAAGGTTTATAAGGCAATTTCCGAAATATTGTGCTCGGATCTCATTTTGTTATGTGCCCGCCCTCCACACCCTCCCGCGACCTTGAATTGCTGATTGTACCCACCAGCCAGCCCCCACCATCCACCTCGGGCAACGTAGAGAAATAACGCATCAGGTCAATAGTACGTTCCAAGAACACAAAGTAATTCAGCCAGCAAGACAGTCAAAAACTTTATTAAGAAGCAACCCACTGTTACCTGCATGGGTCACAGAAATGTCTCGGTGGCAATCATTTATACAGAGGATGGCAAACTCCTTTTCCAAGACAGGGACGGAATTGCGAAATTCGGAGAGAAATATGACTTTTTCGGCGGTGGCATTGAAGAGGGAGAAACACCGAAAGACGCGATACTGAGAGAATTAAAAGAAGAATTGGACTTTGATTTCAGTGACGTAAAAACATTTAAGACATATGAATATACGATTGATGAGAAAAACAGCAGGACATTCAATGTATTTATCATCAAAGTGCCAACATTGGATAAGATCAAGGTACTGGAAGGAAAAGGAGCGAAGACCTTCACCTATAAAGAAGCTCTCAAGCAAAAATTATTTCCTGGAGATCAGGTTATCCTAAAAGAATTTGGAAAGGAGAACGGATTCCTCAAGAATTAACCCGCTTGATCTCAGTATCAGTTGGCGCTCACATCTCCAGATTTGCCCTCTACATCCGAGCCGGTCACGCAAACTTTATAAACCCCCTCAATTTTTCGAACTGCAACAATGAAGCGAAGCTCACGCCGCTGGAAAAAGAAAGGCCAGATGCGCTGGAAATGGCAGCGCAAACGGATGAAGAAGGAAAAGCGCAAGAGACTGAAGAAGTAAATTTCATTATTCTACGCATTCGTGATATTCATTGTTCTTTGCTTTTGCTTATTCTTCGTTTTCTTCGTCTCTATCGTCCTCATATTTTTCTCTGTCATACTCTCCTTCATATAATTCATCAGCAGAATACTCACCTTCAAAAGAGTGCATGTCGGCAATCTCCTTGACATCATAAAATCTCCTCATATCCTGCGGATGCATGACCCTGACTTTTTCGAATATCCTGCCCAATGCTGACTTGACAATGTCTTCCATGCCCAGATCTATGCCCAGGTGATACGCTTCAACAACATACCCTTTGTTGAGCAGCAGGCCGGCCATGGATTCCAGCAATGTTCTCCTATCATCCTCTTGCCCGCGGCCTTGGACTTCCTCTTCCAAATTTTCTTTCTCCGGGTCCCTGTACGCGTTTATCGCCATATTCATGATGCGTGGGTCATCTATCTTATTCGCGGCAAAATACATAACTGTAGGGCTTCTGCGGCAGCATTTTTCAAGAATGGAATTCTTGCCGCCTCCCCGCAATTCAGGAGGGATGCCAAGAAGAGGAATAAGCCTGAGCAAATCATCGATATGGCCGTTCAATACTGAATCCATGGTATTCCCCCTCAGATGAAATCTCTCTGTGTTTATAACAATTTCGATTTATAACTCTTCAGGAGTGGTTATAAAAAGAGGATGTCATTCATCTCTTTTTCTCCTGCCACAGCATCCTGACCAAGAACGCAAGAGTCATGACTGCAACGATGACAAACAGCCAGAACAAGACCAGAGTCACGGTGATGTCGCTGAGATACAGGCTCTGGCTAATATCAATGATGTCCAGGCGCAATTCCTGCGAAGAGCCAATGATAAGGCCAGAGCAGACCATGAATAGGCTCTGGAATCCGATAGTCCCATTGAACCAGGCAGCAAGGTATTTCAATTTCTTCTTATCCTCATCCAGGTTAAGGGCATGATAGGTTTTCTTCGCAAGGTGGACCATATAGATAACGAGCAGGCTTCCCAGGACAAGGCTGAACAGGATGCCGCCGATGCTCGCAAGGCTCAAGGTGATGTTAGAGTTCTGGCCAAGATAGACGCACTTGGGAAACATGACCCCTTCCCTGGCGATGAATGTTCCCGGAAGATTCCCTGAGATAAGGCAGAAAAGCCAGTGGCCCATGACATGCATCATCCACGCAAGAATAAGATATACTGAGAGGAGCGAAGCGCTTATCGGCGCGATCAGGACAGGGATGAGCACGCCAGTGACCAAGGAGAAAAATAAGACTGAGAATTTCGGCTTCTGCAGCTTCTGCAAGAACGTCTCTTTTTTCACAGGCTTTCTCCGCTTAGCTTCCTCTGACTCCAATCTCAACTCCTTATAGATTCCTTCTGCATCAAAGAGCGAGAAATCCTCTTCCAAAAGCTTGTCAATGACCTCAGACTTCTCCTTTCCTTCCTCAATATCAGCCAGGAGTTCGCGGTGGAATTCTGAAGATAGCTTTTCCATGAGAGTGTTTTGGGGATTTTGGGTTTATAAAGTTATTTTTTTCACAACCTTTAAAAAAGCATGGTATATCCTGAGAAACATGCACGTCATGAAGATGTCAATCCATGGAAACCCGAATGTCGGGATGTACGGCTATTGCACAGAGAAATACCTTCTCCTCGGCCCAGAAGTCCCTGCACAGTATCATGGCGAGCTGGAAGAGATCTTCAAGCTCAAGATTGAGAAATTGACCATCGCAGGCACGTCCTTACTCGGTGTTTTCCTCGCAGGAAACAAGCACTGCCTGCTCGTGCCCAACATCGCCTATGACTATGAGATAGCACGGCTGGAAAAGCTCAAGCTCAACTTCAAGGTGATTGATTCCCGGCTGACCTGCTTTGGCAACAATGTCCTGGTCAATGACCATTTCTGCTTGCTCAACCCTGAATTCAGCGACAAAGAAGAAGAATTGCTTGCATCACTGCTCAAGGTCCCTGCAATGCGGAAAACCATCGCAGGCGTGCATACAGTCGCTAGCATCTGCCTCATGAACAAGAAAGGCCTCTTGCTGCATTATGAAGCCTCAAAAGAAGAGCTGAAACTCGTTGGACAGAAGTTCAAGACTCAGGCAGAGCATGGCTCAGTCAACCTCGGCAATCCCTATGTCAGATCAGGAATACTTTTAAATGACCACGGCTTTATCATCGGAGAGCTCAGCGGAGGCCCTGAAATAGTCCACGCAGAAGGAGTATTTGGATTTACAAAGTACAGGTGAGGTAAGTTATGTTAACTCGCACGGATCATTACGTGTTACAGAATGTGCCCACCCCCCATCATTGAACAAGTTCAATGGGGTTTGAGCAAAGCCCAAACCATCCCCCAACCGCCACCCATAGCGGTGAATCAGAATAATTACACCTGGAAAACATGACATTCAGAACATCACAATGAATGTGACTTAACAGGTGAGGTTTACAATGGACAACAAAAATATGATCGAAGCGCAAATGCTCAACCAGCAGCTCGAGCAGCTGCAGCAATACCTGCAGAACCTTGACACTCAGCTCAATGAGATACAAGCAGTGAAGCAGAGCCTGGAGGATTTCGGGAAACTCAAAGGAGGCGAGGAACTCCTGGTCCCTTTGACAAACGGCATCTTCTTCCCTGGAAAGATGGTCGACAACACCAAGCTGCTCGTGAATGTCGGAGACAATACTGTGGTGGAAAAGACAGTCCAGGAGACCATCCAGCTCATCGGAAAGCAGCAGAGCGAGATGCAGCAGTACCGGCAGGAGGCATTCATCCAGTTCCAGCAGCTCATGGCACACCTCGCGATGCACCAGATGCAGAAAGAGGCGAAACAGCGCAAGAAATAAAAACAGCGAAGAAAACAGGTGACAGATGTTCAAGTTTCTCAAAGAAAAACTGAAGGCCGCGCTCGGCAAGTTCTCAAAAAAAGTCGAAGAGGAAGTCGAGGTAGAAGAGAAAGAGGTCGAAGTCAGGGAAGAGCGCAGGCCCATCGTGAAAAAGCCAGCTGAGAAAAAGCCAGAGCTGACGAGAAAGCCTGAGCCAGCACAAAGGCCTGAAAAAAGGCCAGAGCCAGCAAAAAGAGCAGAAAAAGAAAAAGAGCTTGAGAAAAAAACCCTGCCAGAAAAAAAACCCGAGCAAAAAGCTGTTGAAAAACCAAAGGCAGTTGAAGAGAAGCCTCTGAAACAGAAACCGGAAAAAGCAAAGAAACCCATTCTCGAGAAAAAACCAATCGAAGAAGATATTGAGAAAGAGATTGAGGAAGAAATCAAGGAAGAGGAAGAAGAGGCAGAAGCTGCAGAGGAGAAGCTTGAGAAGCTCAAAAAAGAGATCGAAGAAGAAGAGCACCTGGTGGAAGAAGAAGAGGAAGATGAAAAGCAGATCGAGGCAGGCGCCAAAGGAGAGCTGAAAAAAGGCTATGACATCTGGTATGGCAAAGAAGAGGAAAAGAAAGGATTCTTCAAGCGGCTGTTCACCAGGAAAAAAGAGGAAGAAAAGAGAAAGAGAGCAGAGGAAGAGGACAAGAAGAAGAAAGAGCCCTTCATCCTCAAAGAGATTCCTGAAGAGGAAACGATCAGGAAGGAAAAGCCTGCAGTATTCCATGTCGAGGTCAGGAAGCCTGAAGAAAAAAAGCCAGAGAGAAAACCAGAGCCTGCAAAGCCAGAGCGCGCAGAAGAGGAATCTGCAGAGGCGGAGCAAGAAGTCGAGGAGGCTGAAGAGCGGGTCGAGAAAAGAAAAAAACAGGCAGAAGCCCTGGAACAAGAAGACGCGCAGGAGCTGGAAGAAGAGGTAAAAGAGGAAGAGCAGGAAAAAGAAAAAGCGCAAGAAGAAATTGCAGAAGAGGAAAGGCCATCATTCTTCAAGAAGATCACTGAGCGGTTCACCAAGTTCTCGCTTTCAGAGGAGAAGTTCGAAGAGATATTCTGGGAGCTCGAAGTCGTGCTCATGGAGAACAATGTCGCAGTCGAGGTCATCCAGAAAATCAAAGATGACCTGAAAGAAGAGCTGACACAGAACAAGATCTCCAGGAAAAACGTCGAGGACACGGTCATCGACACCCTGAAACACTCCATCGAGGACCTGTTCAAAGTCGAGAAGATCGACCTCATCAAGGAGGCACGGAAGAAAAAGCCGTACATCATCGCGTTCATCGGCGTGAACGGCTCTGGCAAGACAACCACCTTGGCAAAGGTGGCAAAGCTCTTCCTGGACAACAAGATGACGCCGGTCATAGCGGCATCTGACACATTCCGGGCAGCAGCGATCCAGCAGCTCGAAGAGCATGCTGACAGACTTGGGGTGAAGCTCATCAAGCAGGACTACAAGGCAGACCCTGCGGCAGTCGCGTTCGACGCCATCGAGCACGCCAAGGCGAAAAAGCTGGACGTTGTCCTCATCGACACCGCAGGACGGCTGCACTCAAATGACAATCTCATGAACGAGCTCAAGAAGCTCATCCGCGTGAACAAGCCAGACCTCAAGATATTCGTCGGCGAATCCATCACCGGCAATGACTGCGTAGAGCAGTGCAAGCTCTTCGACGAGGCAGTGGGCATTGACGCGATCATTCTTGCCAAGGCAGATGTTGACGAGAAAGGCGGAGCAGCAGTCTCAGTCTCGTATGTCACCGGAAAGCCGATCATCTACATGGGCGTTGGCCAGAAGTACGAAGACCTGAAGAAGTTCGAGCCGGAGATTGTGCTGGAGAACCTGGGATTGGATTAAGAGCCATCTATGTTCTCACAAACTCAAAGAGGTAATCCTGTGCAATGATCCTTTCCGCAAGCACGAGAGGAAGGGCTTTCAATGCAAGAACAGGATCATGGTCTTTCCTATCTTTTATGAAGACGATGCCTGCAAGATCGCCTTCCCTTTCGAAACAGAAAACCTGCGAGAGAGAAGATTTGTCGCCCAAGACATAGGCATGGGTCACTCCTAGCTCTTCCAAAGGCGTGTATTCTTCCTTGGAGAGTATCCTTGGCTTGGTCAGTTTTGTGCAAGGGACTATGATTCCGTCTTCCCTATATTCCTCTGCCATGGTAAGGCCTGAGATTTCTCTATTATTTCTCATCACAGAGATGATGGCATCTTCAGTATAGAGCTGGATCTTTGCGAGTTCTCGATGCGTTCTTGGATTGACGGCGTCTTCGAGGGTTATGGCTCTCATGCCCTGTCGGACATAGAAATCTGTATAGAGCATGGCCAGACATTCGGGGGTTTGGCCCATATGGAACAGGTAGGTCCTTTTCTCCTCCTTTTTCGTCCTTATGATGTATTGTGTCATGTTATCGTGCGATCCCGTAGGTTTTGAACAATCGGAACATCTCTCCGGGAAGCTCATGGAGTCTCTCTCTTTCGACAATGGAATAATGCTCATGTCCGATGTCGGCGGTCAATGCCTGTGCAGATTTTTCAAATTTCTTCCCGATGATGATCAGGAAAGGATACATCTTCTGTTCGAACATCTCGTTCATGGCCTTTCTGGCATCGTCCATGTTCTGTGATTCTCCGTCGGTGATGATGGTGATACCTTTGGGTTGCTCTTGTTGTTTCGAGAGCAGGCTGCCGACCACTCGTAAGCTCGGGCCAAGAATCGTCCCGCTGCTTTCTCGCCTCACGGTAAGGATCTTGTTTGCAGTGGGCGGGCCGTATCTCTCAGGGAAGTCCTTGATGATGTACACTTCCTCTGAAAATGCGAAGAGCCCGAACGGATAATCAGTAACGCCAAGGGATTCTCCGTGAATCAGCAATCCTGCCTTTATCTGTCTGATGATATTGTATTCACCAGGATCTGTTGAACCGCTGATGTCTGCCAATACTGCCCAGGCTGGCTTCTGCTTATTCTGCACCTGGCTCATGAAAAATTTTTCATGGCCGGCGATGCCGGTCACCCTTCTCTCCAGGTCAGTTTGGAGATAGTCATCATATTCCAGGTTCTGGCCTTCATAATCCCTGCGATCGCCATAGTTTTTCAGGATCAGGTGCCGAAATATTCTCTTCATGCTCTCGATCTCGCCCGTATATCCCTCCTTAAGGAGTGTTTCTTCAGTTTTGGCTTCCTCACTGGGCCGGTATTGCACGACATAGATTTCTATGTTGTGTCTTTTTCGTGCAGTATCGTATATGTTATTCCTGTCTTCCTTCCCAGAACCATCAGTTCCATTTTTCTCAGAACGATCTTCTCCCTTTTTTCCAGAGCCATCCTTGTTCTTGTCTCTGTTCTTATGTAGGTCATTCTCTCCAGGCTGTTCATCCTTTGGCTTGTCGTCTTCATCAGACAGCCCCCCTGGCTTCTTCTCGTCCTTGTCTCTTCCTTCCCTGGGCTTTGCCTGCCCGCCATATCCCTGTTGGGGCGTGCCGGGTGTTTGGGAATGGTTCCCTGTCCCGAAAAGAGGAGGGAGCTTTGAAATCGGAGGTGTGATGTCAAAATGCTCCTTGAATTTCTGATAGATCTGCCTCACGACTTCCCTGTCCTCGAAGATGGTACGGGCAGTTTGGGTGATGGCGACAATCTCTTCGAGCAGCTTTCTGTTCTTTTCTAAGACAGGCTCTACAGTGTTTCCGAGAAGTGCCTGTTGGAGATATTGCTCCCTGAATGCATCCAATTCGCTCATGGCTTTGATGCTTGGCCTGAAGTAACTGGCTACGGGAACATAAGTTTCCTGATGCAATCTCTCGACGCCAGGGAGCTCTTGCCTCCTGCCTGCATCGATCCTCCTGTCCTTCACGATGTTGTCTATCCATGCTGCGAGCGCTGGGTTCTCCGTCAAGTCTGCATAATTCCTCCGGAGGAATTCCATGACCAGATTGGGCTCTTCCTCCGGCATGCCTTCCAGCCCCGGACTGAAATACTCCTCGTATTCCCTGATGTGGGATGCCTCATGGTCAGCATAGTTTCCCATGCATAGCTCATTCTCCCTATCTGAGCGGAAGTGGGATTCGCCTCTGGGAAGGAATATCCTGCTGCCGTCTGTGGCCGGGCCTGACATTCCTTTGGAAGAAGAACCAGCCTGGACTACAATCTTGTGCCGCTCTGCGCTTTTCTCGCCGAGCCTGAACTCGACAATCCTTTCCAGCTTTCCCAAGATCTTCCGCGTATGGATCATTGGCCTGTTCCGTGCTTGACCTGAGACATCTTAGGATCAGACATACTTGTCCACGATGCCCATCAATGCGCCGTAGAGCTTGCCGTCCCTTTTCTCAATGTTGTTCTCATAAGTCGTGAGAGGATTGACCATATTATCTTCGAACAATGCCCTGAGCGGAATATCTGTGCCCATATGTATCCTCTGCGCCAACTCAACCGCTCCCTTCAAGCCAAGGTCCTTTGAAAACTTCCGCGCCTCTATCCGCATCTCGATCAGGGCATCGGTGATGAGCTCTGCTGTCGCATAGTCGAGCCCTGGTGCCCGTGCCTGTATGATGTCGATGGTATTCTCTCTTGAAGGATAGCCGATCTTGATCT
>JAZDID010000141.1:0-5005 GCA_043805315.1 Nanobdellota archaeon
AATCACCTCAATAACAATAGGAAACAGAAAGATTTAAATATATATCTATATTTATTAATATATATGACAAGAAGAATGAAACTCAAACAAGGAACAATCGAATTCAGCGATCAATTTGAGGTTATCATCGAGAAAACCGTACCCAAATTTGGCACAGGAGCAAAACTAGACTGCCCAAAAGAATACCTCGGCAGAAAAACGTACATCCTCATAAGAAAAAAATAAGATGTGGGTAAAGGTCAGGGGCAACCCCCGCCGAATCTGCGCCATGGTGGCGTGCGACGTGACTGGGGTTGCGCCCTCCGGGCTGTCACGTAGGACAAAAACTGCTTCCCTCATGCTGCTTCAAGAATGCAGTTTTTGGCCGTCGCACCGCCACCCATGGCGCTATGCTCATGAGGAGAATCATCCAAATTCAGAATTCATTCACTTGTGGTGCGGGTGCCTCTCTTTCCTGTCCTTCAATGCTGAAATATGCTCGATCTTCCGCCGGATCATCTTGTCGAAGTCAAACGAGATGTCCTGGATGATGAGGCTGGCGTGCTCTCCGCCGAGATAGTGGGGGATCATGACATAGTCAGCTCCAGAATCGTATAATCCTAACGCCTCTTCCACCAGGAGCGCGGTGACAAACACGTTCGAGTTCTTGTTCTCCTGCTTGACTTTCTTGACCAGGAGGAGGTTGTCGTTGTAGTTCGGGTTGGTGGAGATGACAAGCTCTTTGTCCTGCAAGTCGAGCCGGTCAAGGAATTCAGGGTCTCCGGCATCGCCGTACATGCAGGGGATCTTGACTGTGCTCAGCTTCTTGATGATCTCTGGATTGATGTCCACGATGATGATGCTCTTCCCCATCTTCGTGAGCGACTTGAAGATGTTGTAGCCCATCCGGTCATAGCCAATGAGCGCAATCTGGTATTTTATGTTCGCCTGGATGTTGTGGCTGAACTTCTTCTCTGGCTTGCCGACGATCTCGAACAGCTTGAGATAGCGCTCGAGCTTCCGGTAGAAGAAATCGTCGTATTTGAGCAGGTAGGCAGTCAGGCCCATGGTGATCAAGGTCAGCCAGATGGTCAATGCAACAATCTCATTGCTGAGGTGGCCGAGGCTTTTTCCCTGGAACACGATGATGAGCGAGAATTCAGAGACCTGTGCCATGCTGATGCCTGTCATGAAGGCTGTTTTCCTCTTGAAGCCGAACCATGAGCAGACCATGATGGTGATGATGGGCACGAGAATCACGGTGAAAAGCGTGAGATAGAGCAAGGGCTTGGCAATCGTTGAAAAGTTTACGAAGACAAGCTCGCTGCCGATCGCGACGAAAAACAGGAGTCCGAAGAAGTCCTTGAGCGGGCGGATCTTTCCGATGATCTCGACATTGTAGGGCAGGTTTCCCAACGCGACTCCTGCGATGAACGCGCCGATGATGATGGAAAAGCCCATCTGTGCAAACAGCAAAGCGAAGACAAAGCAGACCGCGATGCTCAGCAGGAAGAGCAGTTCTCCTGAGTGTGCAGCGAACCTGAATAATCTGGGGAAGATGAGCTTGGAGCAGAGGCCTGCGAAGACGATGATGATCAATGCCTGGAAGATCGAGATGAGTATCGGGATAAGGCTGAACTGGCCAAAGGTGTTGATGAGGGAGAGCGCGATGATTGCCACGATGTCCTGCATGAGCAGCATGCCGATGATGATCCTGCCGTGCAGGGTGTCCAGCTCGTTCTTGTCTGAGAGCAGCTTGATGACCACCATGGTGCTGGAGAATGCGAGGATGAGGCCGATGTAGATGGCAGTGATGTTGCTGTAGCCGATCCCGTAGGCGAGCAGGACTCCCAATCCGAAGAGGAGAAAGATGTGGATGAGACTGCCGATTGTGGAAATCGAGCCGACAGAGCGCAGTTTCTTGAGGTCGAGCTCCAGGCCGACTCCAAAGAGGAGAAACGCGATGCCGATCTCAGCCAGGATCTCGATCGTGGAAAGGTTCCGGACAATATGCAGGATAGGTCCGAGCAGGATTCCCGCAAGGATGTAGGCAGGGATCTTCGGCTGCCGGAAAAGCTGGGCGAGATAGCCGAACACTGTCGCCACAATGATCATGATGCTGATGTCAAAGAATATATCCTGCACGCTCTCACACTCTTTTTTCTATATCCTCTTCTTATTTGTTTAGCACCCTAAAGTCGAAATCCATTCAAGTGACGAAGCCTGTCCGTCGCGAGGGGATGCTCCCTACGGGAACGCAGGACTCTCTGATGCACAGACGAGGATTTCGAAGGTGCTAAACAAATACTCCTCTTCTTATTACTGCGGTATTTATTCCTGCTGCTAGTTTATATAATTTATGGAAAACAAGGACAGAAATGAACAGGGAAGCACATCCAAAAAGATTCTCAATCTTTTAAAGTGCGATACATACCAGGGATTCGTGTCGCCAAGAAGCTGACAAGCGCTCCAGCGCCCCCTGCTATTCATGACCAGGCAGGATCATTTTCTTCAGTCCTTCACTCTCAGGTAGCGGTTGAGCGCATATCTTTCTTGAAGCGAGCAGACAAGCGCACTTATCAGGCCGATCGAGCCTCCGAGAAGAGTGGCCATACTCACATCAAATGCCTGTTGGCCATAATATTCTTGAACCCTCTGGATGGCGTCTGGAAAAAGCGGGAGAGGGTATAACTCAGCTATGTAAGCCCCTGCGAGAGCTCCGAGAGCAGCGCAGATAGATGAATTACGGTTAGTTCTCCTTTTCGTTTTTAATTCCATCTGCAAATACCCTTCAACTTTCCTTATTTCCTCCTGAATTTCTTTTTCAGAGTACAAATTATGCAATTCACCAGTATCATCAGCCTCATGCACTCTCCTGTCAATCGTGTTATTCTCTTCCATTCTATACTGGAGGAGAATTAAGCCAGCTATATAAATCTTGCTACATTCTTCACTCGCAAGAAAAGACGTGAAAGCACTCACCGCACTTTCTTCACCCTGCACCCAGACGGCAATGCTCGGATGATCTCGTCAAGGTCGCCGCCGATCTTCCTTTTGACTGCCTTGGCAACGTCAGAGGGCTTCTCCTCGCCTGGCTCGATCTCCAGGTACTCTGCACAGTGCTTCTTGACAGCGCTCAACGGACCGCCCATGGCCTTTCCCTCGAAGATGCCGATGGCGAATGAGAATCCGGGAAATAGGTGCGTGGTCTCTCCCTTGATGATGAACGCGCCCTTATCAAGATACTCTCCTGCCTTTGCCTGCTTGGTCACCTGCTCTGGCCTGACATAAAAGACTTCAGCCCGCCCCATCTGCAGCTTCCATGCGCGCGAATGGACCGCAGTGAATGTTGCGGCTTCGGTACGCATTGTTTCCGATATCTCCTTGCCTTCCAGCTTGGCAACGACGAATGGCGACCCCGCCATCTCAGTGTGGAAGACCAGGTCATTCTTGTCTGTGTGCTTCTTGATCACGATCTCATTGGTGGCTGCATCCCTGCCGCCGATCACCAGGAAGCCGTCCGATGATTTGAACCAGCGGAATTTCTCGTACCATTCTTTTTTCCTCGAGGGAGCTATTTTTCTTTTTTCCTCAGCGTTCCGCTCTTTCTCCTGGCTCGCTCTCTGCTCTGCCTCGAGCTTCATGCGGGAAATGTCCAATGCCCGTTTTGCGCCTTCGAGCTTTTTCCTCGCCTTCTTCGCCTGCTCGAAATACAAAGAGGCATTCTCTTCCACTGACTTATTGAGGGAAAGCGGGACTTTTGCCATGCTCTGGAAGAACAATGTGCAGTATAAAAATGTTATTGCATCAGTGAGCGCAAATTTTATAAATATATCATCACTCCAACATGGTAAAATAAAGGAGCTGGAACTCTCATGAGTATCACCCGAACAGTGTTGGAGCGGCAGGAGATAGAATTCCTCTCAGATTCTTACAATATTCTTGTCAGCGGGCAATCCTTGCCCAGTTCAGGTTCAACGAACCAGGTTGTGTTTCTTGAGGAACCGTCTGGAAAAAAGTTCGTGGCGAAGAAGTATACTCCTGATTTCACTCCGGCTCTTGCTACGTTTCAAATCAGGGTAAACCAGTATGCCTGGGACCAGCAAGTGCCGACTCCGCAGGTCATCTGCAACAGGCAAGGAGAAGTCCTGTCTGTCCACGATGGAAGAGTATATGCTGTCAGTACATTCCTTCCCGGAAGCCATCCTGACCAGAAGAGACTGGATGAGATCATTCTTGCACTGAAAGGCCTGGCGCTGCTGAACAGCACCTTGGAGAAGTTCACTGACACAGAAGGATATGACACCTTGCCGAGGTTCAAGACTCCCTTGCATATGCAATTCGAGGATATGGCGAAGCACCTGCCAGAGGAATCGCATGACGAGATTGATGAATATGTCTTGAGTCATGCAGCAAGGATCCGCAGGACCATCACAGAAGTTGAAGAACGGATTGCGCAAATCCGCCATCCGCTGCAAGTCATCCATGGTGACTATAATCTTGGATGCGCCCTAGTGCAGGATGGAAAACTCACCGGTGTCCTGGATTATGATCTCCTGAGAAAAGATTATCGAGGGACAGACGCACTCCATTGCATCGACCTGTACTGTTTTGAAAAGGAAGCTGAAGGCATGACGCTTGAGGACAGGGTGGACTGGGAAAAGATGAAAGCCTGCTTCAGAGCGTATAGGGAAGATGATCCAGGCATCACAGACCAGCTTCATGACATGCCGCTCATGCTCGCCAACAGCGGGCTGAACAGCCTTATTATCACCTGGGACATGGGCTACAATCCTGCAGCGAGAAAAAAGCACAGGGATTATTTTGCCGGAAGGTACGCGTTCTTTGTCAACAGGGTCAACATCGCGCTTGAGCTTGAGGAGAGGATCGTCGATGCGTTAAAGCAGGCATGATGCTCCTGCATGCGGATATCACAAGATTACAGCATCAAAGTTCACCGGGAATTCTTCATTACCCCGGGCACGTCATCTCGATCTTGTCGAACTCGACCTTATAATTCAGGCAG
>JAZDID010000142.1:0-2354 GCA_043805315.1 Nanobdellota archaeon
TTAAACCGGGTTGTTGTGGCTTCTGGCTATCCTCGCCTCGTTGACCCTGGTTTTTTGGACAGGATTATTACAACTGAGGGCGATTTTGACTTGAGCATCCACATCGAGCCATTCAGTATAGAATCCATGATGGTGACTCTGAATAAGGAGTTGCAGAAACAAAGGGCAGACCTCTATAGTCTAGAAATGAGGAATGTCATCAGCCCAACCTTGGAAATCCAGTACAATGACACTCGCCTTATCCTTGAAGCATTGCAAAAAGGCAATGAGAAGCTCTTCAACCTCTCTTTATACATTAATTGTCGGGCAAAGACAATGGAGGAGCTTGATCTTCTTCAGCGCAGGGTAGAATCAGAACTGAACAGTGTCATGATTGTCCCCAAACTTCCATTATTTCGCATGGTGCAAGGGTATAAGAGCGTTGCCCCTCTTGCGAAGAATACTCTCGGAATCAATAAGAACATTACCAGCACGGCACTTTCTGCATTCTTCCCCTTCACCTCACCTTTTCTTAATATTGATGAGACAGGGATCTTCTTCGGTCTTAACAAGACCAGCAATCCAGTCATCAGGGATGTGTTCAAGTTAAGCAATTTCAACGGGACCGTCCTTGCAAGCTCAGGTAGTGGGAAGAGTTATTTTACCAAGCTTCTCATTGAAAGGCATATTTTGAATAATACGAAGGTCATCATTATTGACCCGCAAGGGGAATATAAGCGGTTGGTGAAGAATTTTAATGGGGAAATCATCAGCCTGAACCGTACAAGCAAGACGATGATCAATCCTTTAGACCTTATGCAGCATGATTATGCTGAAAAGAGGCTTAGCTTGATGGATCTCATGCAGGTCATGCTTGGAGAGCTCTCCGAGCCTCAGAAGAGCTTTATTGACAAGGCATTAACGATGACCTATGAGCGTAAGGGTATTACGAATGATACTAACACGTGGAATCATGTCCCTCCCAGATTGACTGAGCTTCAGGAAAGCCTGCAAGTCCTTGAGCGTTCTGCCAATAATATGGAGAAGATGGTGGTTCGAAGCCTCATTAATCGCTTGTCCATGTTTGTGGACGGCGTCTTCTCGTTCCTGAACCAGAAGACACAGATGGCCTTCAACAAGGGAATGGTCTGTTTTGACATCGGAGATATGCCAAAGCAGGTCAAGCCAGTCATCATGTTCTTGGTCTTGGATTTTGTATATCTCAAGATGAAGCGAGATATTGAACGGAAGATCCTGATCATTGATGAAGCATGGTCCTTATTAGAACGCGCTGAGGATGCATCCTATGTCTTGGAGATTGTGAAGACGTGCAGGAAGTTCAACATGGGGCTCTTGCTCATCAATCAGGAAGTGGAAGGGCTATTGCAGAGCAAGGCAGGTAAGAGTGTCCTTGCCAACAGCAGCTATACACTCCTGATGCGCCAGAAACCAAGCGTGATGAAGCTAGTTCAAGAGACATTCGACCTTTCACCTAATGAAGTGAATTACCTCCTTACCGCATCGGTGGGGGAGGGTATTCTGATTATGGAGAATGAGCACTCTGAGCTGAAGATTGTGAGCTCTCCAATGGAACACAAGCTCATAACTACCAATGCTGATGAAATCCTCAAGATGAATGGAGCATCAGTGAATGAGGATATGGAGAAGGGAAAAAAGGAGAAGCAGGATTCAAAAAAGGATGTGAAGATCAACATTGATCCATATTATAGGTTCTTTAGGACTGCTAAAGTTTCGGAAGAGGAAAGAAAGTTTCTTCTTTCTAAGAAGTACAAAGAATACTCACTAACGGGGATCCTTGGTAAGAAAGAGAAATTTTTGCTCATGCTTGGGAAGAAAGAGAATTATCAGCATCTCTTTATGACAATGGAAATCTTTGAATTTATCCATGCAAGAACTGATAAGGTGTGGTTGTATGATACTTCAAAGCCTGATATTGTCTTTGAAGCGGGAGGAAAAAAGATAGCTATTGAAGTTGAGACTGGAGAAAATTCTAAAGAAGTTATTAAACGCAAGGCCAAGCTCGCATCAACTGCTTACGATAGTTGGTTTTTTGTTGTCACAGATAAAAATCATGCCAGGAAATACAAAGAATTCGGAGAAGTTTGCGATAAGCGATTTGTGGCAAATAGGCTGGAAAAACTGCTCAATTCGTCCGTTCACCAAATGCCACAGGAAGGCCTACGGACAAGGAATTCACCGTTTATACGGGTTTTCAAAGGACGGAGAGTAAGGAGGTTATAAAATGAGACAAAAACAATTATTCCTGAATATAGAGAATGATTTCGGACTGACAAAACCTATTTTCTTGAATACATCATATGGCTGGTATGATAACAAGCTCGTTCATGCACAAG
>JAZDID010000143.1:0-21374 GCA_043805315.1 Nanobdellota archaeon
GGGTGCCCCGCAGGACATTTTCCCAGAGGAAAATGTCCGTCTGCCCGCCAATATGACTATTTTTTAATAAAAATTCAAGAAAAAAGAATTAATGGATGAAGCCGCCTTTCACTTTATCACCAATATTCAACACAATCCTGATGCATATAAATACAGTAAAACTCATCTTAAAACAAAACACTAAATTAATAAATGCCTCCGAACTTCATTATTGCACGAGCCTGTAGCGCAGCCTGGATAGCCTGAATCCAAGAATAAAATCGGATTCGCTAAGGCACATAGCGCGACAGCCTCCTAAAAAACCTATGATGAACATTTCGCTAGTACACTGTCCGCAAGGATTTGTGTAGGAAATGAGTTAACAGAGGTTTAATGGTGAGAGCTGTAGGTCGGGGGTTCGAATACAGCGGACAGAACGCTGGGAACAGCCAACAGGACAGTTGACTGTCAGCTGCGTTCTGTTCGCAGTCGTGAGTCCCCCCAGGCTCGTCCTATTCACTGTGATGTCCAATGCATGAGAAACAAAAGAAGCTCTGGGTCATTGCGCTGTTGGCAATCGGCCTCATAGGACTAGTTATCATCTTCATCCAGGTCCCTCCAAGCCAGGTCATCCGTACCTTCCGACATGCCAAACCCCTCGCCGCCCTCATGTTCCTGGCAAGCTCGGTCATGGTCATGGTCGCCTTCTCGTTCCGCTGGCACCTCATCCTCAGGGCACATGGCTACAAAGTCTCTGTCTGGAACCTGCTGAAATACCGCGTGTGCGGCTATGGCATCGGCGCCATGACTCCGACTGCAAAAGTGGGGGGCGAGCCAGTCCGCATGATGCTCCTTGCACGGCACGGCATACCGCCAATGAAGCGCGTCTCTTCAGTCTTGACAGACAAGATCGTCGAGATCAGCACAAACGTCTTTTTCTTCCTCATCGGCCTCATCCTCGTCCTCGTCGTCATCGCACTCCCTCTGAAGACAGAAATCATCATCATCTGCCTGATGATTATCCTCATCTTCCTCATCTTCCTCTTCTACTACCACATCTTCAGCGAACGCTACTTCTTCACGAGAATCTTCCGCCTCCTCCACCTGCACAAGATGAAGCGGCTAAAGCTGTTCGAATACCACATCAAGGAAATGGAGAAGATCATGATTGATTATCATATGCAGCACAGGAAGAACTTTTACATAGTCATCCTCATCTCCTCCCTGGGCTGGATCTTCACCCTTCTGCAGCTCCACTTCGCACTGACTATTCTCGGCATCACCACAGCGACCCTGAGCCAACTGTTCATCATCCTCATCTTTATCGGCCTCGCCTTCCTCTTTCCCATCCCTCTCGCAGTGGGGAGCCTGGAGGCATTGCAGATTTCATCCTTTGCCCTCCTGCGCCTCGGGCCTTCTGCCTCTGCTGTGGCGATGAGCTTCCTCATCCGCACCCTCGATCTCTTTTGGATCCTGCTCGCCCTGGTTTTCCTGGGATCGATGAAACTCAACATAGTCAAGATCTTCACCCGCAGCCTAAAGACAGTCGATGAAGAGCTCACTGAAGTGAAGCTGAAGCAGTCCGGCGCATCAGTCAAGATCATCAGACACCACCAAAAGACTGCCGAGCCAAGAAAGCCCAGTGCAATCACGCGCTGGATCACTGCGCACAAGAAGAAGAGGAGAGAGGCACACGAACGCAAAAAACAAGAGCATGCTGCAAAGGAGCGCGAGGAGCACTTGTTCTCATACCTCACCAAGAAGCGCTAGGTAGCTGGCAGCCCAGAGCATGGCATCATCGCACATATAGAATGCTGCATGGTAGGGCTTTCCTTCTGGCGTGAACACCTCAAGGAAATTCTGATGCGTGAGAATAATCTTCTTGTACTTTTCCAGATATAGAGTGAGCATCCTCTTATCCATCAGAGAGACAACGTGCAAGTAGGCCAGGCCCAGGTGCAGCCAGACAGCGCTGCCTTCGTAATTCGGTGTCAGCCTTGCCACCCATAATTCCTTTCTCTTGTCCCTGGCATTCGCGTATTTCAGCGGGAAAGGCTTGTCCAAGCCTGCTCTCCTGATTGCCGCGATGGAAGAGCGCATCATCTTCTTATCGTCGAATATGCCAAAATAGAATGGGAAGACATTCGCATCGCCCGCCACGTGCGCCTCCTTTGACAGGTCATCAGAGAAATATCTGCCATTCCAGAAATTCTTCCGGATGTTCTTTTTCAGGTCATGCCTCTGGAACGGGTTTTTCAGCCTGAGAAGCTCCAGCTCTTGCGAGAGCATGGCCACGCAGCAGTTGTCATAGCAGGATGAATCCCGCGTGTATTGGTCCCGTATTGAAGAAAAGTAGGTGTTCCTTTTCACAATCCCCTTGCTGCTGTCAAATACCTTTTCCCTGTATTTCAGGACTTCATTTTCCAGGAACGGCTTGTAGGCAAACACGAGATCATGGGCTTTCGCAATCCGCAGTGACCTGATCAGGAATGGCAGGCTGTCAGAGGAATATCCAAAAGAGTCTACAGGAATCCCTCCTGGCGTCAGCTGCGTCGCCACCTTCCCGTGCCTGGAAAAAACAGAAAGCGCATATTCCAATGTCTTGCGCACTTCTTTTTCATATCCGAGCTTCAGCAGGCTTTCGACGCAAAGCCCGAAATCCCGTGTGAAGAACTGCCTGAAATTGCCTGCGCTTGCCATGAAATACTCGTGCTCTTCATTGAAACAGGAAGCGACAATGCCCGTGCAGACATCCTTGTCAGAACCCTCATATGCTGGAAATCCCTTCAAGCGGACAGCCAGGCTCCTCCTGAAAAAACGGAATCCTTCACTGAGAAGAGCGCTGCACATGGATTTGGATAAAGGCTTTCCGGTTCTTAAATCTTTTTATTGTCCACATGCAGGAGGTAGCCGATGAACTTGACAATCAGGTGCAGGATCGGGCTGAAGACCAGGATGATGAGCACTGCCTTCAGGCTCGGGATGAAGACGAGGAACGAGAGCAGGAGCCCGCCGATGACAAAATCAAGCTGGTCAAACGGGAACCAGCTCGTGCCTGGCTTGACACCAGCCTGGCGCTTGAAGAACGACTTGACCGCGTCGCCGAGCAAGGCGCCAAGGCCGAGCAGAAATCCAAGGAGCAGGATATGGAAATATGAGATAGAGGAGTAGTCAATAAGAGAAATCCCCTGGAAAAATTGATCCTGGTACAGCGCTTTCTGGAGCACTGCGATGAGCATTGCCATTGCTGTGCCTATGACAATCCCTCTCCAGGTCTTATTGTCGCCGAGAATCCTCTTACCTTTAAGTGATCTGCCCATATCAACAGGCAGTGCCAAGGAATGAAAAACTTTCCGAAACAGGACAGGAGACATGTTGGCGAAGTACGCCGGAAGGAAATAGTAGAGGGATTGGAGGATGAATATGAGCATGTTTTCTCACTTACTCCTGAGATTTTTATCCTTCATGAGACGCTCTTTATTATAAATGTATCGTACCCCTATTATCATGCGGTATAATCCCTCTTCATTTCTGGCAGCAGTAGACAAGTGCTGGAGGGAAGCTTGCGAATGTTGTCTTGGTCTTTCTGATTGTATGAAATTTCTCATGCAATAACGCGCACAAATTTCTTCCCCGATTGAAAAGAAGGGCATGAAGGTAGGCTCCAATGAATAGTTTTCCTTTAGGAGATAATGTATCATGGATGGTGTCCAGCATCTTCTCTTGAGCGTCTTTTTTCCATCCTCCAAGAGGAAGAGTGGAAATCACGATGTCACACGAGCGTACATGGTGCTGGTGAAGATATTTTTTGAGATGCAGTGCCGAGTCATGGTAGACGATTGCACGATGGCATCTCTTCTTGGTCATCGCGATGAATTCCTTGTTTATCTCCATGCTGAAGAAGAGGGAATCCTTTGGCTTGTTTTCAAGGATTTTTTCTGTGACTGCGCCAGTCCCGCTCCCCAATTCAACAATGGTTTTTGCCTGTGATAAATCTGCGGCTGCAAGGAAAAGGGCGACATATCTTTGCGACGCAGGGGTAATCATCCCTGTAGAGAAAGGGTGCAGAAAAAATTGTCTGAATATACTTGCCAAGGTATCACCTGTAAAATCGGGTTCTCGCCATTTAATAAAACTATCGTTTTGCAAGGTATTGATCTGACCCCTCCGATATTGAATATCCCGTAAAAAAGACAGTTCGCGGGAAAAAAGAAAAGATTTTTAAATCACGCATTTTTTTTAAAGCCGCATGAGCTGTGGAGCTGGAAATGAAGGTCTCTATTGATAATAAGCAGGCGAAAAAGCTTCTTGCAAAGTACAAGCCCTATCTCTCAAGGAATGACATTGGGAAATTGTTCAAACTCATCCTGGAGCGGCCTAATGAAGATATCTATGATATCACCGAGGACTATATTGCCAAGAAATATTCCATTGACAAGATAACCGACCTCATAGAAGAGACCCAGAAAAAGCAGGTCTCGTTCAAATGGATCATGCAGAAGCTTCACATATCGAAGAGCAGGTTCTATTTTCGGCTGAATTACCTGAAAAGATACTATATAAAACGGAACATCGACCTCATAATCCAGAGGAGCAAGATAACCAAGAGGCAACGCATCCCGAAAGACAAGTTTTACATCAATCAGCTCTTGAAGCGGAAGGACACCCAGCGCTACATCCTGCTGAATCCAGGGCCAGTGCTAACCAGCCCAAGCGTCAAAAACGCACTCGTACAATACGATATGTGCCATCGGGACAAAGACTTCCAAGACCTGCTTGCCAAGCTCAAGAGGCAGTGTCTTCTTCTCTTCGGCGCTGATAAGAAGTATCGTGTCCTTTTCATCAGCGGTTCAGGCACCGCAGGTCTTGAAGCTGCGTTATCCTCATTCATCCCCGAAGGGAAAAAAGTGCTTGTTGCCTCCAATGGGGCATTCGGAGAGAGACTTTCTGATATCCTTACCCTGCACAGAATTCCAGTCGTCTACAGGAAATATCCTTGGGGAAAACGACTGAACATCCATGATCTTGAACAACATCTTGAGGAGGATAATGACATCTACGCCATCGCAGTGAACCATCATGAGACATCTGTCGGCCTCCTCAATCCAATCCACACGATAGGGATGTTGGCAAAGAAATACAAGAAGATCTTCATCATTGACGCGATCTCCAGCCTCGGAGCTGAGAAAATCAATGTCATCAGAGACAATATCGATGTGTGTATCACGAGCTCCAACAAATGCATCCATTCAGTGACAGGGTTAAGCCTCGTCTGCGCAAAGCAACACCTTCTCGACTCACTGAAGGAACAGAGACCAAGGAGCTATTACCTGGACGTCTACAAGCATTATCAGTACCTCGAAAACCTAAACCAGACTCCGTACACACCAAACATCACGAGCTTTTTTGCCCTGGATGCCGCAGTCAAAGAGCTTCTCGAGGAGGGGCTGGAGAACCGGCGAAAAAAGTATATCAGAAGAAATTCCTTGCTGAAGTCAGAGCTCATACGGCTGGGCTTCAGTTTTTTCACAGACTCCGGTGATGAATCCCACACCATTCTCACAGTGAAGGTGCCTGAATGGCTCGAATACAGGGAATTCTACAATAAGGTCAAGTCATTAGGATTCCTTATCTATGATTGCAAGCCCCCTCTCTATGGAAAATATTTTCAGATTGCTAATATGGGCGACCTGAATGAGGCGATGCTGTACGATTTCATCTTTGTCGTCGAAAAGGTGCTGAAAGAGATGAATAGCGGAAGAAAAGCAAAGAAAAAGGTGCTTTACAATGTTATTGAAATTTAAAGATCTCTTTACAGTAATGACCATCATTCTTGGCTTCTCTGTGCTCTTGTTCTCCTCAGAACAGCACTATGTCCTCGCCTCTGTTATGATCCTTCTCGGTGGTTTTTTTGACCAGTTGGACGGCATGGTCGCACGCTGGACAAAGACCGGCAATAGGTTTGGCTATGAATTCGACCTTGTCGCAGACCTCATCATCTACTCAGTCGCGCCGGCCATCCTCATCTTCTTCATGTTTTCTGCCTACAACACATATTACGCGCTCGTGATCAGCCTTTTCCCATTGATCTTTGGCTGCATCCGGCTCGCGCGGTTCAATGTGAAAAAGATCGAGTACCCTGGCTACTGGATCGGGCTGACCAGGCCAGGAGTCGCATTATTCATAGTTGCGTTTCTCAACTCGCATCTCTTCACTATCTATACATCATATCTCCTCGGAGGGGTCTGCATCCTTCTTGTCTCCATCCTCAACATCTCATTCATCCCCTACATTGGCCATCATAAGAGAAAATTCTCTTTATGGCAGAAAGCAATTTTCCTCCTGATGCTCGCCATTCTTGCCATCGCCATCTTTTTCGGGCTGTTCTGGGATGTCTTGTTTGTTTATGTCATCCTCTATTTGCTTTCACCAGCATACCTCATTCCAACCAAGGAACGGGTGAAGATACACAGATTCATCAAAAAGTGGAAATCGGAAAATTGAAAAGAGCACTCTCATGCGCATGCAAAACCCGGGAGATATTCTTATACAGAAAAAAGAAGCATTTGCAGCAAAGGTCAAGGAGCTCGCAAAATCTCATTACTTCATCGCGTCAATCCATGTCCATACCACGAATTCTGACGGAACTGTCTCTCCGGAAACGATGGCGGACATGGCTGTTAAACATAATATTTTTATTGCAATTACTGATCATACCACCATCCCTGATTTCAGCAGCTTCAACAAGCAGCAGCAAGAAAGAATCATTCCAGGCATCGAAATCACGAGCAGTGAGCACATTGATGTGATAGCATATTTTGACGATTATAAAGAGTTAAAGGGTTTCTATGAACAGAGCATCAGACCCTGCAAAATCGGCCCTTTTAAGACATCGATTCCCATAAATGACCTCATCCAGCTTCTCGGAGAAAAGAGATGTATCGTTAATGTTCCTCATATTCACTATCCATCAGACCCTTTCCGCCTTAATTTTTTCAAAGCACTCAAAAGAGGAATCATAACAAAGAAAAGCTTGCAGAGGATACATCTTATTGAAGTCTTCAACGCGTACCATGATGCCAAGAACCTTAAATCGAATTTGGAGCTCGTCCGCCGATTGCAGAAACATCCTGCGGTTGGTGCAGACGCTCATACTGCAGGAACACTCTTGAACGGACTTGTCTATTGCCGGGCAGCCACAAAAAAGGAGTTTCTCAAAAAGCTGCAAAAAGGAGAATTTAGAATGATTGCACGAAAGACAAATTTCTTAGATAATATCCTCCCATTCTATAAACAGATCATACTTCATCTTAGATCATTCATAAGATAAAAAAAGGTGGTGAGAAAAACTTATTTCTGGAGATACATCTTGATAAGCTCCATAACTTTTTTCCCGTCCACTTTTCCCCGGTGCTTGTCCATGACCATGCCCATGAGCGCGCCAATAGATGCTCCGGGGTTCTTGCTGATGACCTTTTTGATATCCTCTTTCAAGTTCGATTCATCGGCAAGCGCATACTGGCTGTAATCGACTTTCTCTCCTTTCGCGATCTTGACAAGGATCTCGAGCACAGCCTTCCTGCCGATCTCTCCTGCATCAAGCCTCCTGAAGATCTCATCGACGTGTGGAATCGGATTTACGTCGAGCTTGAACCGCGCCTTGATCTCTTTTGGAGTTGTGATGAGCGTCTCTGCGATAAAAGAAGGCTTGATGTTCTTGTACTTGTTGACAAATAGTCCGATATCCATCTTTTTCCGCAAGAGCTCTTTTGCGAGTTCGGGAGTCAGGTTGTATGCCATCATCAGCTCTTTCTCCTTTTCAGCCAGGGTCTTTCCAGCACTGATGCCAGAAAAGTCAATCTTGATGATGGGCACGTCTGTCTCCGGGTACATCCGGTCTGCGCCAGGGTTCGGCCTGAGAAATTCCGTGGTGAAATCCGGCTTCGCATTCCTGACCTCGCTGGTGATCGGCTTGCCTTTCTTGATAAGTTCGAGCTGGCGTTTGAGCTCATACTCAATGACTTTCGGTATGCTCTTGTATTCCTGGAAACCCTTGATCTCAACCTTTGCCTGACCGCTGATTGAGATATTCACATCCTGCCTGATCGTGCCGATGCCTCTTTTCATCCCTTCAACAGAGCGGAGGATCATGCCGATCTTCGCAGCAGCCTCCATTGCCTCTTGCGGTGTCGAGAGGTCAGGGTCAGTAGCGATCTCCAGCAAAGGGATGCCGAGACGGGAGAGATTGTAGATATCATACTCTTTTTCCCGCTTGATGACCTGGCACGCCTCTTCTTCCAAATAGATCCCGGGGATGTGGATTTTTTTCTTGTTTTCCAATTCTATATACCCATTTCTTCCAACTAACGCAGTCCGCTGGAATCCTGACGTGTTCGAGCCATCAATGACGACCTTCCGCATGTACTGGATGAACTCGACCGGCCGGGCATTGAGCATGAGAATAACCTGCACTGCTGTTTTTAAAGCGTTCTTGTTCAGCTCATGCGGCGGCTCCTCATCCAGCTCAACCAAGCACGTGGAATCCTGATAGCCCTGATAGACGAACAGCTTCTGCTTCGCCTGCTCGTACTTGGCTGCCTTGTCCACTTCTCCTGTCTCTCCAGCACTCGCCCTGAGTCGCCTCGTGACTGTGAAATCCGGCTTGTCCTTCCTGATCTCTGTGGGACAGCTGCAGAAGAGCTTTTTCCCTTCCAATTGCTGGTGGATCTCCAGGCCGCACCTGAATCCTAATTCCTTGTAATCGAGCTCCATGAATAAATAAAAAGAAAGAGTGGTTTTTATGGTTTTGCTTTTTTATGCTCACATTGATTAACTATTTAAATGGCACTCCTTCATGATTATTATGGTTTCTGACGCGACCATCGTTTTCGGTGTTGCACTCGTCATGCTACTCGCTCTGACTTTTTCAACGCCCGCGGATAGAATGAGTGTGGGGAATGCGGGGGAGGTCGTAAAACCCATCGAGCAGATTGCCCTACTCCAGGGCGGTGAACAGGATATTGAGGGAACATTATTCCTCATAGAGATTGATGACTTCATGCATCCTGAGAACAGCAGGACCGCAGTTGTTCTCAGTACAGATAGTGGATATATCGAATTAAAAGGGATAGAACCAGAGAAGGTGCTACCTGGATCGAAAGTTAAAGTAAAAGGGAGACTGGGAGAATATGGTCTATGGTTGACAGATGGATACCAAGTGACGAGCGATCCTTTTCAGAAATTCATGGCTCAGCATGCTGGACAGCAGCACACGCTGGTCCTCGTTGGCTACTGGGACGATGCGCCTTACCCTATTTCTCTTTCCCATACTTATGGACTGCTCTTTGGCCCCCCTCCTTCCATGGCTGATTTTTTTTATGAAAATTCAGACGGCGCCACATGGTTTACTGGCTCTGTATTCGGCCCGTACAGGATAGGCCCCCAACGACCAACCCAATGCAATTTACCAATCAATGAGCTCATAGCTGCAGCAGATCCATATGTCGATTTTACAGCGTATGATCGTTTGATCTTTACGACTGCAGGAATACCCAACTGCCCTAGTGTTGGCGGCGAATTGTACGTGTTTGACACGCAGGAGGGGGAAATTGCTGTCTCATGCTCTTTCACATTCAACTGGGGAAGCGACACCTCGTTCATTGAAGTGGCCACCCATGAGATGGGGCATCAATTTGGTGTTGGGCATTCGAAATTTCTTCAATGTCAGCATCCCTTTGGAGAAAATACATCTGGCTGCATAGAGCAGAATTACGGAAATCCCATTTCAGTCATGGGCTCCGGCGGGCTCCACCACTTCACAGCTATCCATAAACAAGAGATGGGATTCCTCACTGATCAGGACATGCAAGAGGCATCCACAGGGATCTTATCACTGTACCGAACCGAGAATTATTCTGATGGGGTGAGAAAGATCCGCATCCAGTACGGGATTATCGAAAATTTCTTAGGCCACTCATCAACGTATGAAGTATCATATGTTCTCGAGTATCGTCAACCATTCGGTTATGACTCAGAGAGCCCGATAGGCGAGAGCATGTATTCTGTCCAATTGTTACTCGAAGCAATTAATACTGAAGATAGAAGCGTGGTCTTGGATAACCTTATCGATACCACATTCCACAGTAGACCATATTTGTGGGAGGATTCCTGGGATGCAGGGATGATGGCGGGAAATGGGTACCACGACAACAACATCGGCCAGACCATCAACGTGCTTTCCATGTCGCCGGAGGGCGCGCAGGTACAGCTTTTCAAGGATCCTGAGGGCTGCAGGCGCAGCTTCCCTAATGTCACCCTCGTCTCGCAGACTCCGACACCGCCGAACATCCAGCCCGGAACTCTCGTCTCTTATACTGCTCGCGTGAAGAATGCTGATGTTTGGCCGCAATGCGGCATGGGCAGCAACTTCCGCATCAGCGTGAATGCCTTGCCTGGATTTTCTGTCTGCGTGAATGGCGACTGCTATGACAACACAGAAACGTACACCATCCTGCCGCAGCAGTCAGTCACGTTCTCTTTCACCGCGCGCTCGCTGGCAAGCGCTCCAACTGGCAATTATCCCATCAACATTTCTGTGAAGAACACGGGTGTTTTCTATTACAACACCACGACTTCGGCCAATTACGCTGTCCAGACTGGCGGCTCTCCCATATTCAGGAAGGTCGGCCCGCCTGTCAGGGTCATGCCGACGACGACGCCGTGATTCTCCCTTAGTAAAAGCTTGCTTTCCTGATTGTGTAGGTGATGTTGTGCTGATGGAAGATGTCCTCGAACTCTTGCGTGTGCTCGAGAGGGACTTTCAGGGCTCCTGGGCTGAGCTGCGCTCCATGCTTGAGCTTGAGCAGCCCGGGATTTCCCCTCCTGCCATGGAGAGCGTAGTAGAACATCTTCTTCTGTGAAAGCGTGAGACTCTTCTGTGAGTAGGTGAAGAGCGTGCAGGTCTTGAATCCGAAGAGCCTGTGGAGATGGACTTTTTTGGTCAGGGAGTAGCCTTCTGCGATGATTCCGCTCCTGGCGATGAATGTCTGATCAGTCAGGTCTGAAAAGCTGATGGCCCGCACATCAACGTCGTGATGCAGGTGAGCGAGCTTGGCCTTCAGCTCTTGTGCGAGGCTTAGTTTCTTGCTGAGTGTCATCTCTCCTTCAAGAATGATCGCGATGTCAATATCTCGGGGATGCTGCGTCCCTCGCACTGCTGAGCCATAGAGAGCGATGTCCCAGATTCCACTATGGCTTTTTATGAATCCCTTTGCCTGTGAGGTCAATTCCGGTAATCTTAATGAGTTTTCTGGTGTCATATGCCAGTACCTCTGCATACTCTTTAGTGAGCTTTGTTTTGTAGCTGTCCTGGTAGATCGGGAAGTCCTTGTCATGGATACGGTATATCTCTGGATATTTGCGCTGCAGGAGGCGGAACCGCTCGGCATGATTTGATGGAATCATGCCCTCCTTCTTCAGGATGAAGAGATCGGTGAGAACAGCTATTGCCTTAAAGTACAGGGCGACTGCCGCGTTGTACGACTGGTTGTCCATGGCCCGGCCCGCCTCTCTTAAAAACTCTTCGGCATTCTCCTGAAGGTCACGTTCCGTCGTCATTGTTCCTGTATGTAACCACCACGTTATATATAAATGTTTTGGTTACATCAAGTAACCAATCAAGATATTTCAGAATAAACGGTTACTCTGTGGAACCAGATTATCGTCCAGAACCCTGCTTCTCAAACGCCTCTTCCTCAGTCCTCTCGACAATCTCTCCGCGCAAGTTTTGAGAAAGCAATTCTTTTGCCTCTTCTTTGTCGTGGTGAGACAAGAGCCATGCGATCTTGATGAATGCAGTCTCGCTGGTCATGCTCAGCCCGTTCCCGATGACCCCGAAATCCTGCTGGATCCGTCCTGTGCTGTACACGTTCATGTTCACCCTTCCATAAATAGTCTGCGTGCACATGATGACTGGCATCTTTTTCGCAAGCTCTTTGAGCGCTTCAGCTATCCGCTTGGGCTCTGGAGAATGCTCGTCCTCGATGATCGGCACATGGCCTAACCCTGTCCCTTCGATGACCAGGGCATCAAAATCCTTGAAGCAGTGGAATGCAGAGGCGAACATGTTCGGATAGGCCTTGAGCAAGCCGATCTTCAGCTTTTCATCAAACAGGCGGAGGATGAATTCTCCTTTCGGCTTTGCTGCAGGGTAATTCCTCAGGTATTCTATCTTCTTGGTCTTGGAGTTCACCCGTGCGAGAGGATTGGTGTTGATCTGCCTGAACGCGTCCCGTCGCGAGCTATGCATCTTTCGTGCATTCACTCCAGAGAGGATGATGCAGTTCTCGTCAGTGGCATTCTCATGCATGCAGATACCAACTCCTGCAAAGCCAGTCTGGGCTGCAAAGCTGATAGCGCAGCACAGGTTCATGCCTGCATCGCTGGATCCCCTGTCAGAGCTGCGCTGGCTGCCGACGACAATGACCGGCACCGACAGGTTTTCGCAGATGAATGCAAGCGCGGCGCTGGTATAATGCAGGGTATCTGTACCGTGCGTGATGATGATGCCCTCTGCCCCTTTCTTGACCTCTTCAGCAATGGCTTTCGCGATGATGTTGTAATGCGTGAAGCGCATGTTTTCCGAGAAGATGTTCGAGACCAGCCGCGAGCTGATGTTCGCCATCTTGTCCAGCTCCGGAAACAAGTCAAGGAGCTCTTCTGGCTTGAACAATGCAACGACCGCTCCTGTGGTATAATCAACTTTGCTGGCGATCGTGCCTCCAGTGTGCAGGATGCTTATCTTCTTGAGCTTCCTGTCTTGCGATACTGGTGCAGGCTGCTTCTTTTCACGGCTAGCTTTCTTTGCGATGAGCTCGATCTGGCTGACTTTTCTCTTGTCGAGGACTATATTATAGCCAGAGCTGAGCTTGAGGATGACCTCCTGGTCGTCCTTGATAAGAATGCCTTCGATGGCTTCATCGCCATACGAGATTCTGACGCTATCTCCCTGCTCAGGCTTCATAAGGGAACAATAAACAGGGAGGGTTTATAAAAATTGTTTTTTTTGATTAGTGGCGTTGCAGGAATTGGTCTTCCGCAACATTTAAATACTAATTGTAAACAAATAATTACATATGGAAACAAATAACACCAATGAAACTGTTGGGAGAATCTTCTTGAAACTTGAAGAGAGACCGGCCCACGCGCGGGAACTCGCCCGAAAGACAGGCTTTTCCCATACCTTTGTGAATAGAATATTATCAAATCAGTATAAGAAAGGCTATCTTACGCGGGAAAAGTTCGGCAAGAGCATTGTCTACAGCATCAATCAGAGCTTGATTTCAGCACAGCTCCTCAGCATGGCCCAGAAAGAACGCTTTGTTCGCCTTTTGGAAAAGGACAAGGAATTCAGGATTATCATGGAAGAGCTGCTTGAAAATATTTCAGGATTCTTGGAACATATCGACTGCATCATCCTTTTCGGCTCATATGTTTCGCAGACATACGGAAAAGATTCGGACATCGACCTGTTTTTTCTGGCTTCAGAAGAGAAAGACAATTTAAGGAAACAAGTTAATCAGGTTGAAGAGGTCTATGGGAAAGAGATCAATATCAAGGTCTCAAGCCTGGAGAGCTTTCAGAAGGGGCAATATGCACCATTGCATGCTGAAGTGCTCAAAGGGATTCCTGTCTACAATGCAGACCTGTTTTACCAATTAAAATGGAAAAAGGATATTTCCGCAGGCTCAAGGAAAAAAGAAAAATAGCGTTGATCATTCCTTCTCTTACTCTTCAGAATGCCTATCTTGACAAGTCAAAGAAATTCGTCCTCAGCGCCAACCTTCTTCTTGGGCATGATTTCCTTGAATCTGCGACTGCTGACCTCTACTATTCCATGTACTACTCCCTTCTCGCTCTCCTATTCAAATACGGCATAAGGTCAAAGAGCCATATGACTTCCATACTTTTTCTCGACATTCTTTTTCAAAGGAAAGACCTTTTTGAGCTGATGAGACACGCGAAGAGGGAACGGATTGACAAGCAGCACCATATAGAAACCCAAGCCAACTCTGAAGGCGTTACCGATCTGTTGGATAAAGCAAGACTGTTTAACATGGAAATACGGCAAATCATCATCAATCCAATACCTGATGTCGAAGAAATAAGAAAGAAATTCAAACAGCTCTAGCCATAATAGCTCGGTTTCTCTTCCTTCATCTCCCGTGCCCGGGCCGCGTTGAACTGGCCTTCGAGGGCTTTGTATGAATTTTCAATATCTTTTGCAGCAGATGGTCGCACTACGTCAAGTGCTTCTAGAAAGTATTTCATTGAGACTTCTTTTGCCTTCATGTTACTCTCACGTAAAGCGATTATTGCTGCTTCACGACACACTGCTTCAATGTCCGCACCAACATAGCCTTCTGTCTTCTCCACGAGCTTGTTCAGGTCAACATCCTTTAGAGGTATCTTTTTTGTGTGAATTTCAAAAATCTTTTTTCTAGTCTGAACGTCAGGTACTGGAGTCAATATGATCCTGTCAAATCTTCCCGGCCGTAAAAGTGCAGTATCTAGTATATCAGGCCTGTTTGTGGCTGCAATGATAACGATATCATTTAATTCTTGTAAACCGTCCATCTCTGTTAAAAGCTGGTTGACAACGCGTTCAGAAACATTATTATCTGATGTTGCTCTCCTTCCAGGAGCCATCGCGTCAATTTCATCAAAAAAGATAATTGTCGGACTTGACTGGCGTGCTTTCTTAAATATCTCGCGGACCGCTTTTTCAGACTCGCCGACCCACTTTGATAATAATTCAGGACCTTTTATTAAAATAAAATTTGCTTGTGATTCATTGGCAACAGCTTTCGCAAGCATGGTTTTTCCTGTTCCAGGTGCACCAAATAGTAAAATTCCTTTTGGTGGTTTTACTCCGAGTCTTGAAAATATTTGCGGGGATTTTAAAGGCCATTCCACAGCTTCTTTCAATTTCTGCTTTACATCCTCTAACCCTCCTATATCATTCCATTTAACATTTGGAATTTCAATTAATACTTCACGTAAGGCAGAAGGCCTGACAACTTTTAATGAATCTTTAAAATCTTGGAATGTAACCTGTAATTTATTTAGTTTATCTTTAGGAATCGCCTCTTCTTCCTGAAGTTTAAGGTCAGGATATATTCTCCGAAGAACAATCATTGCAGATTCCTTGGCAAGGGCAGATAAATCAGCACCAACAAACCCATACGTGATGTCCGCTATTTGCTTTAAATCTCTACTAATTCCTTCAGGATCATGGGTAACCTTTTCAATTATTTCTTCAGAAATTTCCAATGATTTAAGCTTATTTAGAATATCGCTTTTGTTCTCAATGACTTTTAACCTTGGATCTTCCGATTTATATATCTTTCTTGCCTCTACTACTTCTTTTACTTCATTAAAGAATTTTTTAAATTTTTCAGGAATTATTATATCTTCCATTAACTGTACTATGATTTTGTCATATTTCTCTTTATTTTTATTTAATTCCGTATTTAAATCATTACGTTTTTTTTCTATTACCGGAAACACGTGTTTTTCTAAGATATCTGCATAAATTTGACATTCAATAGGCATATTCCTCGTGTGGATCTTCAGGATGTTCAGCCTTCCGTCCTTGTTCGGCACTCCAATCTCGATCTCACGGTCAAACCTGCCGGGCCTGCGCAATGCAGGATCAAGAGAATTAGGAATGTTTGTCGCTGCAATCACCACAACCTTGCCTCGGGATTTTAGACCGTCCATGAGTGCAAGCAATTGCGCGACCACACGCCGCTCGACTTCTCCGCGCGATTCTTCCCGCTTTATCGCGATCGCGTCTATCTCGTCGATGAAAATAATAGAGGGAGCGTTCTTCTCCGCGTCCTCGAATTTCTTGCGGAGGTTCTCTTCCGACTGTCCGTAATATTTGCTATTATGTAGTAACAACAAATTTTCTATTGTGAAATTATCTTTATCAACAGTGAAGTCAAAAAGCTCCCGTTCTCCTGCAGGTGCTATTGTTTTTATTTTCTCCCATCGAAGCACAGCCTTTCCTGTTTTTAATTCGACAATTCCTTTTTTTTGTATGACATGAGCATTATCAACCTTTGCTACCGAAGTTCCTTTCTTCAATTCATCAAGCCTTTTCCAGGTAAGCTCTCCATTCACTGAAGTTAAGAATGGTTGGTTCCCTGAAACAATAATCGAATTTCCGTCAGACAATTCCACTTGATACGATGGCGCTTTCAGCTTAGTGATATGGGTTATCTTTGCCTTCGATATCTTGCCTGATTTATCATACGCATAGGTCGACAATGGCTTTTTAAGAGTTATAACTTTTATCATTTCTCCTTCTTTCTTACCGTTTTTTTCGGCATCTTCGAATATGTGCTTTGCCTTCACGCTTCCTTTCGGATTGGTGAATATTTTTGTCTCGCCGTCAACGCACATGATCTCCGGTCCGTTGATCACGCTGAAGTTCGAGTTTGTCTCGTTCGCGACTGCTTTTGCCAGGAGCGTCTTTCCTGTTCCTGGCGGTCCATGCAGCAGGACTCCTTTTGGCGGCTCTATGCCGAGTCTTTCGAAGATCTCTGGGTGCTTCAATGGCAATTCCACCATTTCCCGGACCTTCTTGATCTCATCCTCGAGGCCGCCGACATCTTCATAGCTTATGTCGATGGCACGCTCTTCCTTTAATTCCACCGCCTCTGGATTGAATTCAACGGTGGTGTTTTCTGTAATGAGGACTGCCTGCTTGGGCATGGCGTCGATCACCACGAACTTTAAGTCTCCGAGTCCGAAGCCCATCATGGTGTCATCCAGCATGGAAAACATATCCTCGAAGAACGGATGGTCTGGCATCGCATTCCGCCTTCTCCGGGTGCCGCCCAGCGAGATGATATCTCCCTTGACCACAGCCCTACCCAACAGGCCCTGCTTGAAGATAAGGGGGTTTGCGCGGATCATGATGCCTTTCCGTGCAGGCGCGATAGCGACCTTTTTCGCCTCCTTGATATTGGCCTTTTTCACCTCGACTATCTCGCCGATAGAGGTCTTGGCGTTCCTCCTGATCAGGCCGTCCATCCGGATGATATTGAGCCCGATGTCTCCAGGCAGGCTCCGGTCAGCGATGCCGACAGTCATTCTCTCACCCTTGATCTCGACAATATTCCCTGGCCTGATGTCAATGTTCCGCATGAACGTAGAATCTATCCTGACAATGCCCTTGTTGACATCCTCCTGGATCGACTCGGCGACCTTCAGCTTGACAGTGTCCATCGTGGTGATTCCTCCATTGGAAAAAAAGCGTGTTTTCCTCGAATTCAGCGATTTCGAATGCGGGAATGTTTAAATAGTTTTGGGTTAAGATGGAGATACAATTACCCATCGCCACTCCTTTATTACACTACTTTATTTTTCTATAACAACACCCGGATGGCGACTAAAAAAAATACGCTCTTGTGGACAGGACTGTCTTGTATTGTCAGCCAGTTCACTTCTGATTTTTTGAGTTTCCTCTCATTTTCCTTGCCTTTTTTTTTCAGCGGCCTTACTTTTCAGTTTTCAGCGGTCTTCCCTTACTGCTTTGCAGTGTACGGCTTGAAATTCTTCTTCTTGAACACGCAATCGTCCAATTCAATTGGAAGATCAAAATATGTTTTCCCTGTCCCACTGATGGGTACGGTGACTTTTTCTTTGTCTTCCACGACTTGGCCTATGTGGGCGTACGCTTCAGATGAAACATAGTGTCCGCCATCTGCATATCCCTCATTGTTCCCCGCAAGAAAATACGTCCAGGATATGAATTCTGTGATCGGGTAGGGCAGCGTGTTGTTTGCCGTGTAGACCTGGTAGACTGCAGTCCCTGTCTCTTCGTTTGCGTAGATCAGTGTACCCACTGCCTTCATATTCGGCCTTGACGCAGTTATCTCCTTTTCAAGATTCTTTATGGTTGCTTCCAGTGTCTTGTTCATTTTCTTTTCCTCCATTCATTTTTTTCTTACGTTTGATTCAACTTCTTTTTCAGCTCTGTCACCTTGCTTTTCGCCAGATCCGCCATCCCGTATGAATAGCCGTTATGCCCGGGTGGGTGTTCTGCAAGCCAGGCCTGGTACATCTCCAATGCCTTCACTGGCTCGCCAGCTGCCTCGTAGAGCCCGCCAGCTGCCATGTACACTTGGCTTCCCCTCTGCGATGCATAGATCTGTGCGGCAATCAAGTGGGATTCTCTTGCTTTCTCATGCTCTCCAAGCTGTGCATAGCAAAACCCGACCGGGTCTCGGCAGGCCAGATGGCCGCCTTGTGCAAAGAGTAAAGCGCTATCGTAATAAGTACCGCTGAAGGTGCCTTCATACGCCCTCATGTTCTCAAGGATTGTCGCAGCAAGGGCGTAGTTCTTCTCCTGAAGTGCGGGAAATACTTCAGCATGACGGTGGTTCCAGTCATCTCCTGTGCGCAGGAGTGACTCCAGCTCTTTTTCGGTTTGGGAAGTCATCTGCTGGTCAAGAGATCCTGATCTCAGAAGGTCTGCAAGCTCGCAACTTTTCTCATAGGGTAATTTTTCGTTCATTGTTCTCCTCCCACGAGGGCATCAATCCCTCCCGTCTTCTTCTCCTCTTCTTTCCTTTTGAAGAAATCTGCGTACATTTTCTCTGTGCTGTCTTGGTAGCTTTCCATGATTCTCACCAAGAATAGTTACTATTAATGAGTTAATAAATGTTATCCCCCCACTAAGGGGGAGAAATAGAAAGATTTATGAATAGAGACATCTTACAGCGGTCTATGGAGCACGAACTGCTGGAAAAGATAGGCATGACCAAATCTGAGATAAAGGTCTATCTGGCGCTCATAGAACTCGGGAGCTCGACAACAGGGCCTCTTGTGAGGAACGCCCGAGTGGCAAGCTCAAAAATCTACGAGATTCTCGACAAGCTGATGGAAAAAGGGCTCGCGACCACCTATATCGAGAACAATGTCAAATATTTCAAGCCAGTCCATCCTGTCAGATTACAGGATTATCTGCGCGAGAGAAAAGAAGTGCTGGAACAAGAAGAGAAACTGCTAGGCACGCTCCTTCCCTCTCTCGAAGCAAGATTCAACGAACAGGTGAGCGAAACCTCGGTCGAAGTCTTCAAGGGCTATAACGGCGTCGAGACAGTTTTCAAAGAGATGATGCGAAAACTCCATAAAGGTGATGAGTTCATGGTCATCGGAGGAGGTGACAGCCCAACAACGAACACGCGCACAAAACTCTTTTTTGAGAAGATCCACAGAGAACGATCAGAAAAAGGCATCAAGCTCAGGATCATATTCAGCGAAGCGAGACGAAAATCCCTGCATGCGCAAGCCATCTACCCATTCACTTTTCCGAGATATCTGCCTTTTGGGACACCTTCAACCTTCAATGTCTATAAGGACACCACATTTCTTTTAGTCATGTCTCCGAATCCTGCAGCCATCAGGATAAAGGATATGCAGATAACTGCATCATACAAGAAATATTTTGAAATGATGTGGAAGCTTGCTCGAGCATAAACTATTTACTTCCCCGCATCCTCCACTTTCGGCATGGGCACTGGCGCAGGCAGGTTCATCTCCTTGCTCAGGAATATCGCCTGGATCGTGCACTTCGAGAGCACATAGTTCATGATCGGCCGCTTCAGCTCTTCAGGCATCTTCTTGTCCTTTTTCCAGGAGGAAAGGACGTGCTTGGCCTCTTTCTCGTCTGCCATGTACAGGAGGTCGCCCTCGATGCTGATGTCGCCGACCTCAGGCTCGTATTTTGTCGTGGAGAGAAAGCTGAACTTCAACGCCTTCTTGTCAGGCCCTAGCGCGATGTCGACCTCAGTGATGTCCTTAATCGTGACATTGCTGACGATATTCATCTTGCCTTTCATGCCTTTCTTCCTTTCAACAAGCATCCTGGTAAAGTCGAACCCGATAATGGTCATGCTATCACCCTCGAATAACCTTTCTTGAGAAATTTGAAATCAAGAGGGATTTTTAAAGTATTCGATTTGGTATATATACTTTGGGAAGAAGCCAGTACTCATTCAGGCCTCATCCAAACATTATTATATCCTGATTCATTCCTCTTCTGCATGGATATTCCTTACTCGAGGAAAAAGGAAATTGACGCCGTGATTGAGGATATCCTGACACCTTACGAACATTGGTTGGCATCATTCACTTTTGAACAATTGCGAGAGCGATTCCACATATGGAAAATACTTGTCACGAACATCTGGGACGCAACCCCTGGATTAACATTCGGAGTCCGTGGCAGTTATGTCATCGTCCTGAAGAATGGCGAAGAAAACAAGGAGAAAACCCTTGGCCACGAGCTCGGCCACCTCGCCCTCAGCCATCTTGAGAAAAGAGTTGAGGAGAGAGTGCAGTATTTTTCTAGTCTTTCTCGTTATCAAAAATGGGAACGATATGTCGTCAACAAAGAAGAGCCCCCTTTCCCTTTCGGCGATAATCCTATGGAATATGCAGAAGCAGAATATTTCAGCGAATGCTTTACTAAGAAACTGCGTGGCGTTGATTGGCTCAGAGGACTCAAAGTAGAGAACTTGGATAATATACTCTGATGCGGCATGCTATCCTGTCTTCCTCTTATCAATCCTCTCTTCAATGATCTTTGCGAGGCTGACCATCTTCTCCTCATCCCCTTCCTTAGCATAGTTCAAGGTCAGGATGACAAATGCTTTCTTCTTGTAGAAGATGAGATAGAAATTCGTATAGGACTTCTGGTCAGGGATGGTTGTCTTGAGGATCATGCCCTTGCTGCCTATGCTCACATTCTTAGACACTGACGGATTCTGGTTGATGATGTCCTTGAAATAATAATCGAATATGTTTTGCGACTGCGCTTCTGTGCCAAACAGCAGGACCTTGCTGCCCAAGTCTCCAACAGGCTCGCCATCCACTTCAATAGTGTATACTCTACTGCCTTCTTCTGTCGAGCCGTTCGTCTTCTTCTCAATCTTGACATTATATCCCTCTAAGGTCTTGAACCCTGCGTTCTCGATGTCGCCGAAATTCAGGACGAGCTGATCGACCAGAGGCTTTTCTCCCTGCTTCGCGTAGTTGGCAAAGCTGATGACTACATAGATGAACAATGCGCTGAGAAGAATGATAATAATGCCAAAGGCGAATTGCAGGCGCAGATCTGGCTTATTTTTCATATAGATTTTTATATTGTCATTGTTTATAAATGTTGTTTCCAGAAGAGAATGCCAACTTATTGATGATCATAATTTTCTCAAATTTGTAAATGCGCTGGTAGTGGCGGTGCGACGCTCGTTCTCACTGAAGCTTCGAACGAGCTGCGCGACATCCCGGATGGAGCAACCCCTGTCGCGCCGCACGCCACC
>JAZDID010000144.1:0-3260 GCA_043805315.1 Nanobdellota archaeon
CGGCTCAACGAGCGCCACTATGGAGCGCTCCAAGGACTCAACAAATCAGAGACAGCGGCAAAATACGGAGAAGAGCAAGTCCACATCTGGAGAAGAAGCTACGCAACGCAACCTCCGAAACTGACAAAAGAAGACCCGCGCTGGCCAGGAAACGATCCTGTCTACAAAGACATTCCAAAAAAAGACCTGCCTCTCGCAGAATGCCTGAAAGACACTGTTGACCGAGTCCTTCCCTATTGGCAGGAGACCATTGCGCCATCCATCAAGAAAGGAAATAAAATACTCATCTCTGCAAGCGGCAACAGCATACGCGCGATCGTAAAATACCTGGACAACATCCCAGAAAATGAGATCGTCGAACTCAACATACCGACAGGAATACCTCTTGTCTATGAACTTGATGACAAGCTCAAGCCAATCAAGCATTATTACCTGGCAGACGAAAAATCAGTCCAAGAAGCAATAGACAAGGTGAAAAAACAGGGAAAAGCGAAATGAGGCTCTATCTCTCACCTGACGCATCGCATCTCATCCTTCCGAAGGATCAGGTCAACGAATCAGGAAAACCAATCGTGTTCGACGTGAACAGGTATGATGATGGGATGCGCCTTGACTCGCCGTTCCTTCTGGTCAATGATTCTATCCCCTCACTTCCGGACACATGCGCCATACTTTCATTCTCAGGAACCCTCTCCTTGCTCAAAAAGGATCATCCCCTGATTTTTTCTGGCACAAGAAGCATGACCATGCATGAGAAAGCAATACTTTCGGCAAGAAAGATCACAACATATTCCATGAAAGAGATCAGCGTCAATGGCATTCGAGAGACCTGCGATGCAGTCATGGCAAACTCCCTCCGATTCCCCCAGCTCTTCATCGCAATAGACCTTGACATTCTTGATCCAGCCTTCACAGGCAACCCGTCAACCCCTTCCCTTTTGTCTCTTCCGGGAGGCATGACGATACGCGAATTGATATACTTCCTGCAACGGATACGACTGCTGCGAAATTTCTATGGCGCAGGAATAACCCTGCCGAAAAACAAGCAGCAAGAACAGGTCGTGGTGAAATTGCTTCTTGAGCTTGCCTGATGGCAAACCTTTATAAACGCCCCGAGATTAACCTTTCCCAACGGAGTTGACTTATACCATGGGAAGAATCAAGACCAAACTCATCAAAGCGACCACATTCAAGATCGAAGAAAGATTCAACGATAGGCTCTCCACCGATTTTGCCACGAACAAGAAACTGATCGATGACGTGACCATCTACCACTCCAAAAAGATGCGAAACGCGATCGCAGGCTATCTTACCCGTCTTAAAAAAGCACAATCATGAACGAGGACAACTCAATATTCATCGGGGGAAAACCCTTCATGAATTATGTGACGAGTGTTGTCGTCCAGTTCACCACGAAGGGCGCGCAAGAGGTCTTTGTAAAGGCACGGGGGAAATTCATCTCCCGCGCAGTAGATGTGGCCGAAGTCGCCCGCAAACGGTTTCTCAAAGACCAGATACAGATCAAGGACATCCTTGTCGACTCCGAAGAATTCAAGAACAAGGAGGGACGGGATGTGCGGGTTTCCACTATCGAGATCGTGCTTGTGAAAGTGTAATCTTTTCTGCCTTAGAACCTCATCTCACTTGAGTCAAATGGACTTCCCGCGTAGTTTGGATAGCTTTGCAAACAGGAATGGCGCATGATGATTCATTTCATATTTGGGCCTTTTCGTAAATGTCGTAGAAGAACTTCCTGTATTTCTCAGCCATGTTCCTGCTTTTAATCCTTATTGCGGTCGATCGCTGCGGCCATTCGAGTATTATCAGGTAGTCATTGAGTACTATCATCCCTTGCGGAAAATGGAATGACGTGTACCTGTTGTGCAGCTTTTTCAGCATTATTCTCGGATAGGCGCTCTCAATAGTCTTTCTTGCCTTGATGCTGCTGATGACCTTGATATCCAATCCTTTTTCTATCCTTCTCCACGCAAGGTTGGACAGGAACCGTGATATGTCCGGATCACCATGCTCTTCGCCCAATGAGAAACTCAGATACTCATCACCTCTTTTTGCCTGCTCAACAAGCTGTATTATCATCCTGAAAATCGCCTGATTGCCCTCATAGATCTCCACCTCCTGCTTGTCTTTCGAGAATCGCTGCTTCTCTTTCAATCGAGGCAGGATCTTTTCGTATCGTTCTTGCCTTTGGTTAAAATACTGCAACACTGTTTCCGGATCCGCAGCCTGGAAGTGCTTTTGGTCCTTCATGATTATCGCTGTCACAAGCCCTTTCATGATCAATCGGTCCAGGACTTCATAAATCTTTGAGCTCGGGATGCCTGTCTTCTTCGTGATGCTTCCTACTGTGCAGAGGCCTGATTCCAATAAGGCAAGATACGCCGCAGACTCCCTTTTCGACAGTCCCAGCTCCTCTAGGACGGTCATTTCCTCTGAGATCATCGCTCTCATGAGTGGTCGTACTTGTATATAAAGGTTGTGTTGATATACTCCCTAAGGGGGTAGATTAAAGATATATATTTGTTATTACTATGTGATAGTGAAATCAAAGTGAAAAAAGGAGGTACACAAATGAAAACGACAAACACGAAGCCGATTGAGGAAATTGTTGAAGCCCTTCAGAAAGATACGAGCGGCATAGGGAAAAGGTTCATTGAAAGACTGGTTTCCAGCGGCAATCCATACGACCGGGTCGCACAAGACATGTACTCAGACAGCATAAAGCGCATCTGGTTCGTACATAACGTTCGAACGATTTATGACGCGACAAATATATTGCCCCAATTCTCTGAAGACGAATTACAGCAGATCGATGAGATATTTGCAAAAAATACAAATTCCACAAGGAGCTTGGGAATCGGGCATCCGGATGCAGGATATTACTATGCGTATGCCCTGATCGCAGACATCGTGCCGCTGGACAAACTCCCAAAATACGCCCAAGCAGTGCAGAAATCATATGCCTGCTGCCCCACAGACGCACTGTACTCGTATGGCGCATCCCGGATCACACCTGATCTTGAAGCAATCGCCACAAAGCAGAAGAAAACGGTCGACAGAGTCGTAGACGACCTGTATTCAGAAGCGGAGGATCTCCACTCCAGGGGAATTGGCTTCGCTCTAAAAGCAGCCTATGAGATGACAGGGGGAAGACTTCCTTCGAAGGAGATCCAGGAGAAGGTCCTCACATCGTATCTCACTGCACCAAAAAAGGCAGCGAGGGAAGATTAGGGAAACACCAG
>JAZDID010000145.1:0-25188 GCA_043805315.1 Nanobdellota archaeon
GTGGGAAATGGCTCGTGAGTGCCCAGAAAATCACTATTCAAATTATTGCTACTAAAAAGTAGTTATAAATCGAAAGCTTTAAAAACCCCGGTCCTTTCTTCCCTCTGATATCGGGGGTTTTTATGCTCAAGAAACTGATCATCATCCTCATCGCATTCCTTTGCGGAGCCCTAGCTACCAGCCTGTATGCTGGCTATTCGCAGGGCAACCTCGCCTATCCGCTCGGCACAGTCTTTGACACTGTCGAAAAAAACTCGCCTGGAGACTGGATCAATGAAGACCAGGTCTACATCTATGACAGCAGGGTCGTCATCAATGTCAAGGATGCCAAATGGGCTGCATTCTCAGACACGAACAGCATGGACCCAGTCCTGGATATGGGCGCCAATGCGATCGAGATCATCCCAAAATCCGAAGATGAGATCGCAGTCGGTGATATCATCTCCTACACCTCAAGCTTCCAGGAAGGCAGCATCATCCACCGGGTGATCGAGAAAGGCACAGACAGCCAAGGGACATACTTCATCCTGAAAGGAGACAACAACCCAAGCCCTGACCCTGAGAAAGTTCGGTTCTCGCAAGTCAGGAGGGTATTGGTGGCGATTATTTACTGAATCTTCTTCTTGCCACAAAATATTTAAATAAGTGCTGGTATTGCAGTGTATTATGAAAAAGGGGTTTGAGGCGTTCATCATCATATTTCTGGTATTGCTCGCTGTATTCTCTCTTGAATCATACGCGCGGGACAATCAGTGCAGCGATGATCTTGTGACTGGAGACAGGGCAGTGTGCTATAATGGGAATTTCATCATCGACTCTACTTTAGGATTCGGCGCTGCAGAGATCTGCGGCAGCTGCTATGTATGCGGCGATGCTGACGGCGTCTGCCCTGAGGATTTCAAGGAAATTGGGATACCAGATAAGATTGCCAACTGCTCTGGCTGCAATGACCCTGACTGCTTTATGAATGTGAGCGGACACGTGTATGATTATGAAGAGTTTGCGAGCTATAGCCGGCTGACTCCTATCTCCTACGCTCAGGTCAAGGGGGTCGCGCACAACTATCTTATCCCTGAGGTCGTGGGGCAGGCTGATGTGAATGGCTATTACGAAATCACTATCCCGAATGGAAAGGTCACGCTGAGCGCATCACAGCTCGGCTATGACACCCAATTATATGACAATTACACCTTCTATCAAAGACAAACCATTGACATTGACTTCTTCCTCCCGAACGCCACCTGCCATGCAGACTGCACAGATTATTTCAACAGGTGCAATAAGGACTGCCAGGGCATCAAGGGCTGTAGGTATGCGGACTGGGATCCTCTTGCCCAGCATTCGAACATCTCTGAGCTCTGCCATCAGCGGACATTGACTTCGACTATCGTGCTGAACTCTTCTGAAAATTATACCACGAGCACTGTGTGCTGCAGGGGAGATGTCAACCTCACCTCGTACACGCCGCAATACCTGCTCACCGGGACCATGAAGAACCTGGTCACCTATAACCTCCCTGGCATCTATAACGGCATGCCTGTGCAGGTGATCGTCGCGACGTGGAAATAACTATACTCACGGACAAAAATTTTTATACAATATACTCACCAATCTTCGATTGGTGGTAATTTACGAACCAATGGTTCGCAAATGTTGTCCGTTCGTAATAAGCAAATGACATATCCATTGTTAAAAAATTTGTGTCATTTGCTATACATCTGATTCTGCGCATATTCTTTTCTCCTGCGCTGGGCATTCTCTTAATTTGACAAAATATTTATATGACAACCTTCCAAAGCAGTGCATGCAAAAAAGAGGGAGCTATTTTTTCGTGCTAGACGTCTTCATCGCCTCTGCAGTCCTTGTACTCACTCTCATCATCATCTTCTCCTCAAAAGTGAACACGCCTGCGCCAGACCAGCCCTTTCTCATGGCTGAGAACTATATGAATTTCCTCACCACGACAGAGTTCCGGGACATCGCCAACCCCTACAAGCTGAACTTCACCAAATCAGGCTATATCAATGACACGCGCATCACCCTGGACAAGGCAATATTGACCCTTGACTATTACAAGCGCACAAACGGCACGCAGAACTACAGCAGCGTGTTCATCGAGAGCATCTCCCGAGGAGTCATTCCAGAGCAGTACGGATTTTCCTACAAGATAAACGGGACAGGGATATACTCGCGAGGCGTTGACACGTATCAAGACGCGCAGATCGTCCTGACTGCGAAACGGGTCAGCTACATCACCATTGTCCCTGAAGAGACTGCGTACGGCACTAAATACATCCATGGGCCTGTCGTGACCGAGGTGACAATTTGGGGCTGAAGCATACCATCAAGAGAGGGAATAACAGAAGAGGCAATCGGAAGGCCATACTCTTCACCCTAATCTCCCTATTGCTCGCTGCCTTGTTCATCGTTATCTTCTCGACGCAAGTCCAGACTCCCTATGATGCCAAGACACCTTTGATCGACATGAAGATCAACAACATGAAAATCTACAACAACAACCTTGAAACCTACACCCAGACAGTCCTGGGCATCGCAGCCTATGACAGCCTGATGGCCATGAGCACCTACCTGAACTCGTCAGGAAGGGCACTGCAGAATGATGAAGAGGTTGAATGCATATTTGCAGATTTTATCGAGGACGGAAGGCTGCGGTATGTGAACGATTCTCTGGTGAAAGATCCAACAACAGGTGAGGAGAAGGATATACAGTTTAAAATAAACAACGATATCCTCGATAATATTGCTGGCGCAGATGAGCTGTTTGAAATAAACAGTTCAGCCCCTGAAATCAACATGACCTATGCGATCTACCAGAACTTCACTGCAGAGAACACTGCAAAATTGCAGAACGTGAAGTTCAGTGCGAATATCCATACGAATGCGCCTCCTTCACTTGTGAAGGTGCAGGTCTACTTAGCCAGATGCGGCTATCCGCAATACTTGCTTGATGAGGCATATGCGGCAGTCCAGCCAGGTTTGTCCACTACAGAATACACTGTTCAGTTCTACAGAGACCAGACCATCTCCGAGGGTCAGATGTACTATATCATGTTCTCTGGAGACGAGTATTTCAACCTTTCTCTCAATGCAGGAGATCCTCCTACCTCTCATATTGCAGACTCGTCAGCAAAATACATCTGGATCAATGATTCCTACCTCAACCCCACGCTTGCCAACTACACTGGCCTTGACTCCTGGCTTGGCACGTTCATCAACATCTCGCACAATGAATTGGGCATTGACACGAATTACACAGTCACTGAGACCACTCTCGAGCAGTTCTACCCCTGGACATTGACAGTGAGCGCGAACTTCCTGTTCACGAGCAATGACAGCACCTCAAGCTACCGGAACAACGTGACCTTGAGCCGCGATTTCGACATTGACGGCCTGCCAGACCCCTTGTACATCTACAACCAGTATGGAATCAACAGGATCTACCGGGCGCCATCCGGGATTGACAAGGGCTTCAACATCTCGGTGTTCACCAACTTTACCGAGCAGAAGCTGTACTGGGAAGACGACCTCGCGCCAAGCTATCTCGATCGCCTGAAGAATTCAACAAACAGCACAACGGATTTCGGCATCGAGTCTGTCATCAATTTCACGATGCTGGACGATATGTCTGTCATCTTCTCAAAGGTCTACAACAAGTCATTCATCGATTATCTCTATTTGAACGGCTCGAACATCTCCTGCGATGACCTCTACACCATGAATATCACACCTATGGTTGGGACGCCAGAATACACCTTCTGGAATCACAATCAATGGAACCAGTCAAAGTTTGACCGCGAGCATCTCATCCTCGCAAATATCTCCACAACTTATTGGATCCAGTCCCCGTGCTCTTCATAACTTCCAAGCTAACCACTTCAAAATAATAAACAAAATTTATATATGCTCTTCTCAGAAGGTTTGTTTATGGTAGATTTAAGTATATTCAAGCGATTCGGCAAGAAAAGCGCTTCAAAGCAGCCAGAACCTGCTCCAAAGAATCCTGAAAATACACCTGCCCAGAATGCTGCGCAGGCAATGCCTCTCTCAAAACCAGGGCAGCAGCTTCCCGCCTCTCAACCTCAAAAACCAATCCAACCAGCACTGCAAGGACAGCCTGGACAGCCGTCACCAGCGCAGCAGCAAATCATGCAAGGAGTCCAGCAGCCGCTGCAAGTTCTGCAGCCCGCCCAGTCAAGTTTCCAACCAGTTCAACCTAGCTCCCAACAAACCCCACCTGACTCCCAGCCAGCCCAGCCCAGCCTCCCACAAGGGCAGCCTTCTCCGCAGCAATCCCCGGTTGAGGACGAGGTCATCAAGACAGGCGTTGACGATCTCATCAAGCTCCTGAGCGAGTATCCCAAGCTCTCCATAGATGAGGTCTCCAAGAAGCTGAACATCCCCAAGCACGTGCTCCAGGCATGGATAGATTTTCTCGTCGAAGAGAGAATATTGGGAATCGAGTACAGCTTCACAACACCCTACATTTACCTGAACAAGCCAAAGGAAAAAGAGTCAGAGCACGCGAAAAAGCTTGAGGGAGTCAAGCCCACATACAAGAACTTCAAGGATGAGTTCTACCAGAAGGCGGTGAATGACAAGATACCCCAAGAAAAGATAGAGGAGTATTGGAAGAACCACCTGAAAGCCAAGCTGGATGCATACAAGGATTATTTCATCCGAGAGGCCAGAAAGAGGAACCTCCCTCGGTCTGACGAGCTCTGGCAGATCTACTCAGCGAACGCATTCAGATAGCCAGTAAACGCACAAAAAGGAATCGCAGAAAAAGAAGGAATGATTGCAGCATGGAAATCGAACGCTTCATCCAGCAGGACATCATTGACTTCCTGACAAAAGAGCAAGAGAAAGACATCCAGATCAAGGGGATACGGGAAGATGAATCCATCTTGTTTGACCCGAAACGGGATTATATGAAAGAGGTACACCAGCAGATATTGATGAACAACCTCACCATGGCAAAAGACAGCTTCGACAGCCTGGTGATCATCTACAATAAGACGCTGGCAACAGACCCTGCACGAAACAAGATGTTCTCAGTTCTCAAGGATGTGTTCACTGAGATCAAGGCGCATGTGCAGAAGAACCAGATCGTGGGTGCATTACAGGAGGAGATCAAGGAGCTCGATGCCAAAGGGATTTTCACCAGCCCAATCCCTCCAAATGAGATTCCCCGCAAAAAACCTCCTGCTATTGAATCTCCTGTGACCAAGGATCAGATGGCAGACGAGAGCTTCAACCTCCTGCGCGGGGATATCTTGAAACGAAGCGGCACAAACGCAGTATCCTCCAAAGATCTTGCCATGGATATCGCGCGTGAGATTGCCAAGGAAATTCCTATGGAAGAGTCAAGCCAGCTCTCCAAGCTCTTCAGTGGAGGCACGATCATAGAGAACAGGTTTTTCATAGAGCCTACAAGCCTTCCTCAGGATGAGATGGATTTCCGGTTCGGCGCAGAAGGCACAAAAGTGGAACGAGGCCAAGGGCAGCAACCTGGACAGCGTCCACCTGGACAGCGTCCACTGCCTTCTTCACAGCCGCCAATCCAAAACAAAGAGAAGATGCCTGATGCGCTTGCAAAGATGATGCAGCCCTCTCCCACCCCTGCAATCAGGCAAGCAAGAATAGTCCAGCAGCCTCAGACCATTCCTCAAGTGCAGGTGGTGAGGGCCAGCCAGCCAGTGTTCATGCAGGCCAGGCCGGTCCTGCAACCCCCGCAGTCCCAGATGTCAGAAGAGGCGATCACCAATATTGTCACAAAAGTCGCGAAAGAGATGCTCACCAAAGACGCCCCGCCCCCACGCCAAGGCCCTCTTGAAAGCCCCACAGAAATCAGGATAGCCAAGCCTGCCACTATCACCTTCGAGGGCACAAGCCTGCAGGATTCATTGCAGGAAAAAGACAAGGAGCTGGCTGATAAGAAGAATTTCCTCAAGACAAAGAAAGAAGACCTCCGGAAGGACAGGGAGCTGGTCTGGCAGAACGAGCTCGAGGAAAAAAGGCTCGAGCAGGACAGGCAGCGCATCTTGAGAGAAGAAGCCGGGATCAAGAAGAAGCTTGAGCAGAAAGCAGGCATTGACAAGCAGAAGGCAGAGCTTCAGGCAAAAGAAAACGAGCTCCAGCAAAAGCTCAAGGAGATACAGGACATCAATATCCCCCTAGAACGGCAAGAGCTCCAGACACAACAGCGAACCTATGACAACCGGATGGAGATCCTCAGCAAGATCACGGCATCAAAGAAAATCATCCAGGCAGCGCTGCTCAAGAAGGAGCTGGGTACTGCAAAGAAAGAGTACCTGCGGGTCAAGGCATTGTTCACCCAATACCCGGGCAGCCCTGAGAAAAAAGCGCTTTATGCAGAGCTCGTCAGTCTCTACAACAGCATCATCTTCCTCGAGAAAGAGCCCCCGGGCCAAGAGCGCCTGGGCCGGCAAAAGGAAGAAACGCAAACGCGCATGGCAGAAAAAACAAGTCCAGTCCAGATTCAGAGTCCAGTCCAGATTCAAAGTCCAGCCCGGATTCAAGATGGCAGGGAACAAGACCAGCTTGCGCAAGCAGAGATAAGAAACCTGAAGATAATCAAGGAGCTGTTTGTCAGCCTCAACCAGAAAATAAAGGCAGATGATCTGCGAGGATGGGAAACCATCGTCGAAAATGTCCAAGCCGTCATCAGCAGGTTCCGGGAGGAACACAAGAGAGCTGCGCTCCAGCAGATCCTCGACACACTCAAGAAAGACATCATCCAGCAAGAGACCAAGCTCCAGCAAGAGACCAAGCTGCAGCAGGAGCCTCGGAATGGAGGAGAGCTGCGAGAGCGAGAGCTTTCCGCGTTCAGTCTGCGGCAGCAATCCCTAAATCCCCTGAATCCCCGGCCAGCGCCGTCTACTCTGGTGCCTGCACAGAAAGCAGAGGTCAGCAACCTTTATTTCAAAGGGCTCGCGCTCTTGTACAACAACAGGAAGCAGGATGCCGCAAGCCTGTTCCAAAAGATCCTCGAGATCGAGCCAGGGAATGTTGCCGCGCGAATAAGGCTGAAAGAGGCCACAAACGCATGAAGGAAAGACGGGAAATAAGAATAATTTTATAAAGGGCATTGGACAGAAAAAAGGATCGACAGTAAAAGTGGTGAGACATTGGTTATCGTGAACAAGAACCTCATTGACAAGTACACCCTCAATATTAACAACATCCTCATCGAGATCAACATCGTCTCCCGGGACGACAAGCCTGTTCCTGACTATATCGTGTCCATCACCAACATTTCTGACACCACGAAGATCATCCTCGAGAAGATCAGGCAGGACTTCATCTCCAAGGCAAACCTCGAGGACATCGAAGCGAGCGAGAAGTCTGAGGACGAGAACATCCGGGAGAAGTTCCGCAAAGAGATCAGCGAGCTCATCACCAAGTACTTCCCCGGGTGCAACGACAACACCAGGAACATGCTCATCAACTACATCTCCGAAGAGAACCTCGGCCTGGGCAAGATCGAGATCCTCCTCAAGGACCCTGACCTGGAAGAGATCGTCATCAACAATTCCAAGGAGCCGGTCTGGGTCTATCACAAGAAGTACGGCTGGCTCACGACAAACATCAGGATATTCACCGAGTCACGGATCAGGCATTTCGCGACCATCATCGGCAGGGACGTTGGCAAAGAGATAACAACGCTCAACCCGCTCATGGACGCACACCTCGCCTCCGGAGACAGGGTCAACGCCACTCTGATGCCCATCTCGACCTTCGGCAATACGATCACCATCAGGAAGTTCGCAGAAGACCCCTGGACCATCACCCGGTTCATCCGCCAGGGAACCATCTCTGTGGACGCAGCAGCCCTGATCTGGCTTGCCATCCAAAATGAACTCTCTATCCTTGTGGCAGGCGGCACTGGCGCGGGAAAGACCAGCATGCTCAATGTGGTCAGCAACTTCTTCCCGCCAAACCAGAGGATCATCTCCATAGAAGACACCCGCGAGCTTGTACTGCCCAAGACCCTGCACTGGGTTCCTCTCGAGACGAGACTGCCAAACCCTGAAGGAAAGGGAGGCGTGAGCATGCTCGACCTCCTCGTCAACACCCTCAGGATGCGGCCTGACCGGATCATCGTCGGAGAGATCAGGAGGCAACGGGAAGCCCAAGTCCTCCTCGAAGCCATGCACACCGGCCACTCTGTCTACGCCACCATCCACGCGAATAATGCGCAGGAAGTCGTGACCAGGCTGACCAACCCGCCGATCGACATCCCCAAGGCCATGATATTCTCGCTCTCGCTCATCATTGTCCAGAACAGGAACAGGAGGACCAATAAGAGGAGGACGCTCCAGATAGCAGAGATCCTGTCGAACGGCGACCCGAGCATCCTGCTCCAACTGAATATCCACGATGACGTGCTGGAGAAAATGCATGAATCCCAGACCATGATCGAGCGCCTCGAATTGTACACCGGCCTTTCCCAAGAGGAGATCGAACTCGACCTGCGCCAGAAGATACGCATCCTCAAATGGCTGGTCAAGGAGAAGATCGAGAACGTCAATGAGATCGGACTGGTGCTCAGCAAGTATTACATGGGACATTTGAAATTGGAATAACAGAGATCTCACCGCACACATCCCCATACATCCCCACATATCCCCACACACCCACTCCGTCAACAACGCCTGCGCCAGCAACGTATGCGCTGCAGTGCACAGCATACAACAATCCTGATACTGTCATTTACCACATGCAAAAAAGAGGTGAGGGTTTCGCAAATCCTGAGAGACCATGTCATTTTACGAGCAACTGTCATCCCAGTTTCCCAGCTTGAAGAAGAAGCTGCGGATGGCGCACATCGAGAAAACGCCGATAGAGTACACACGGGAGAAATTCCAGGGCTCGCTCTTCATGGCTTTAGGGCTCACGGTATTCTCATTCTTCATCATCGCAAAGCTCAAGATCAGCCTCATCTTCATCCTCTTCCTCTTCATCGTCTTTTTTTTCATCGCCTTCTCCATCCTCATCAGGCACGTGGATGCCGTCATCCGCAGACGGGAGAAGGACATCGACCGTGAGGTGCTGTTCGCAGGCAGGTTCCTGCTCATCAAGCTCAACACCGGCCAGCCCCTCATCAATGCCATCGTCGACGCCTCCAAGAGCTACGGCGTGGCGAACAAGTACTTCAAGGAGATCGTGCGGGAGATCGAGCTCGGCACCCCCCTCGAGAAAGCCCTCGAGCTCGAGTCCTACTACACCCCCTCGCAAAAGTTCAGGAAGATACTCTTCCAGATCACGAACGCCCTGAAGATCGGCATCGACGTGACCAACTTCCTCAGCGCAATCCTTGACGAGATAGCAGAAGAGCAGCTGATCGAGATCCAGCGCTACGGCAAGAAGCTCAACAGCCTCACGCTCTTCTACATGCTCATCGCGATCGTCATCCCCTCATTGGGAGTCACCATATTCATCGTCATCGCCAGCCTGGTCAACCTCCAGCTCGACCTGAGCGCATTCCTTGTCATGATATTCTTCATGATTATCCTCCAGTTCATATTCCTATCCATGTTCAAGATGATACGCCCGGACGTGAACATATGATCGACATATTCAAGAAGACAAATGATTTCATGGAGAAGATCGGACAGGCCTTTGTCTTCAAGAAATTCAGGCCGCTCATACGGGATTATCTCATGAAGGCAGGCTACGACGAAGTGCCCTACCGCTCATTCGGCGCGCTGTTCTTCACCGGCGCATTCATCACCATCCCCTTCTTCCTCCTCCTGGTGTACAGCAACATCTCCACGCTCGCGCCGATCTGGATAGGCATCCTCTCATTCATCTTCTGGGTGATCATCCAGCTCATCATCACCCTGACCATCATCGCGGTCGCCTACTTCTACTACAACATCAAGATCTACAAGAGGACCCAGGAGCTCGAGGACAGGCTTCCCGATTACCTGACGCTGGTCTCGACCAACCTGAAAGGAGGGCTTTCTTTCGAAAAATCCCTCTGGTCAGCAATAAAGCCAGAGTTCGGCATCCTTGCACGGGAGATCACCATCGTCTCGAAGAAAGTCATCACGGGCAACGACGTCTCTGAAGCGATGGTAGAGTTCTCCAAGAAATACGACTCCCCCCTCCTGAAACGCTCCATCAACCTCCTCATCGGCGAGCTCGAAAGCGGCGGCAAGATCTCGGAGATCATCGACAAGATCATTGATAACGCAAGAAAAACAAGAGCATTGAAAGCAGAGATGGCAGCAGCCACAGTGTCCTACATGATATTCATCGGCGTGATCGTCATCGTCATCAGCCCCGGGCTGTTCGCATTGTCCTCGAAACTCCTCCAGATCATCATCGGCTTCACCTCGACATTGGCAGGGTCAAACGCTGGATCTTCACCCATGCCCCTGAAGTTCGGCGAAGTCAGCATCAAGCCAGAGCACTTCAAGATATTCTCCATCCTCGCCATCACGGTCGTTTCTGTCTTCTCGTCCATGATCATCTCCATCATCGAGAAAGGCAGCATCAGGGGCGGAGTCAAGTACCTCCCTGCATTCCTCCTTTCATCAATATTGATCTACCTGATCCTCTCTGCGCTGCTGGACAAGGCGTTCGCGGGAATCATCATCTAGGCTGCATGAACACCACTCTCTTCGACATATTTAGACAATCCTCATCCTTCCTCCCTCTCCACACCCTAACCTGCTACCCTAGATGAGGTGTCTATAATTCCCTCGAGTGTTTCTTTCAATATAGGTTTTGTTGAAAACTTCGCTTCGCTCAGCCTTTGCTATCGGGCTCGCGTTCGAAACTTTCCGTTGAGAGTCGACATTCCCCGTAGGGGGCAAGTCCCCCTTGTCGACAAGAAAATGAACAATCCATAACGCTCGCTGAGATGATAGCAAAGAGACTTTTCAACAAAACCTTCAATATATTTAAGAATAAGCTCCTCTTTATAGTCTTATGATGGATAAATCGAAACAAGTAAGTTCAGTTTATGATAAAATTGCCAAACTTTATGCTAATGAATTTTCAAAACCTTCGGGATATATTAACGAATTTTTGGCTCTTCTCCCTAAAAATGGAAAAATTCTTGATGTTGGTTGCGGTGTTGGTGTTGATGCAGATTACATGATGTCTGAGGGTTTTGAAGTTGTTGGAGTTGATTTGTCAAAAGAAATGTTAAAAATGGCTAAACAAAAATTTCCTAAAATAGATTTTAGACAACAAGATATTAGAGAATTAGATTTTCCCCACAATTCTTTTGATGGAATCCTCGCTTCTTGTTCTTTGATTCATATTTCTAAAAAAGATGTTCCTACACTTTTTAATAAATTCCATTACATGTTAAAAGAAAACGGAGTAATCTATATAGCATTACAGAAAGGAAAATCGGAGGAAATTTATATTAATGAACCTTTCAAACCTGATGAAAAACTTTTCTTGAACATCATTTCTTTTAACGAGATTAAATACTTGCTAGTCAACTCTGGATTTTCTATCGTTAAGAAACATGAAAGACCGCCAAAATCAATTGAGGAGCTTAATTTTACTAAATTGTTTGTAATAGCAAAAAAGTGATGGTGCCCTCGGAAACTCTGCAGAGCTCTGTCCCACCAATCTCTGTTCGCCCCAAGAGTGCTTCACTATCGTTCAGCCTCGGTGCTCTCAAGAGCAAAGAAGTATAACAAGAATTATCAGAATAATATAATGAACTTAACATAGTTCTAATGAAGGCTCTGTAGAAAATGTAGGTTAGCACCCTCGGGGCAAAGTTCATTCTGGTAGAGAATGTTGCTGACAAAGGGGATGCTCCAGTCGGGAAATGTCAGCTTTCCAGTATCTCTTTGGGAACTTTGCAGGTGCTAACCCGAGCGAAAGCGAGATTTTCTACAGAGCCTCTAATGAAGAAACATTTATAAACCGCAAAGGACAGGAAGAGTTTTCAGGTGAACACTCATGGCTATCCGCATCGGCAAAACCAATAGGGCGCAGGCAGCGCTCGAGTTCCTGACAACCTACGGCTGGGCATTCATGATCGTGCTGGTGATGATCGGCGCATTGTCTTATTTTGGCGTGCTCGACCCGTCAAAACTGCTGCCTGAGAAATGCGTGTTCGGTTCAGGGATAGGCTGCACTGACTACGGCGCAATAGCTGGTGCATCAGGCAGCATACACGCGCGCTTGACCAATGGATTCGGCTACACGATTGTCATCGACAGCGTTGCTGTTGATGTCTCGGGATTGGGAGGGGTACCGGCTCCTACACCCTGCGCGGCTGGAGGAGTAAATCCCAATTGGTGCAATCTTACCTATGGGACTAATGGTGCAGAATGGCACGCCGACGCCCAGAAAGAGCTCGTCATCAACATCCCCAACCTCGGCGGCAAGCCAAAGGTTGACGTGGACATCACCTACAAGCGGGCAGGAAGCACATACTCAAAGAAAGTGAGCGGCGTCATCCAGGTCAAGCCGACGTAATTTCAAAGAAACCAGACTTTTTTTCTTTTCCATGCCTAAAGCAAGGATTTTTTTCAATGTATCAATGATATCATTTGAGATTGCCGAAATATTTCCAAGATTTCAAAGAAAAACATTTAAACCTCTCCTGTTTTATATTGCAAAGGTGATTCAATGAAAAACACGTTTAAATGGCGAGAGTTCATTCGAATTGCAGGAGCAGTGGCATTCACCGGCATAGGTGTCATGATAACCGCAACCTCCAACAGTGTATTATGGAAATTAATACTGGGAATCGTTCTTATAGCCATTGGCATCGCATTGCTTATGGTCAAGTGAGCATGATGGACAAAGCGCAATTGAGAAAAAATAGATTGGATCTGGAATATCATGGAGAATCACAGAAAGCAAATGCATATCTCATACTGCTCACGACAGGACTCCTCACCTTTATTGGGACTTTCATCTGGCTGACATCCTCAGTGCCCTTTTATTTCGGAATCAGCATTGCACTCATCGTCTCGTTCATAGGAGTCATGCTCTACAAAAGCACGCATGACAGAATGGAAACAATACTCGAGGAGATAGAAAAAATACAGTAAATTAGCAACATTTATATTCTCCAGCCAACTTTTTCAGCAGCATGATTTCAGACAAGGAGCTGAAAAAGAATTTCAGGGAAGAGATCAAGAAGCATCCTGAAAAGTATTTCCCAATCCAGCGCCTCAAAGAGCTCGGCTTTTCCCGTTATGCCTGCAAGAACTGCAAAAAGGACTTCTGGTCTGTGCAAGAAAGGGATTATTGCGGAGAGCCGGAATGCGAAGGAGGCTATTCCTTCATCGGAAAAAAGCGCGAGGACGTGGATTTCCTCGAGGTCTGGAAGCGGTTCTCCAGCCTGATGAAAAAACAGGGCTACACGCCGATCAAACGGTATCCGAGCGTGAGCCGCTGGAATCCCACGATGGATTTCACCCTGGCGAGCATCGCTGACTTCCAACCCTATGTTGTATCAGGAGAAGTTGAGCCGCCGGCAAACCCCTTGGTTGTGCCGCAGACCTGCATCAGGTTCAATGACATCGACAATGTCGGCATCACCGGCAGGCATTACACCGGGTTCACGATGATCGGCCAGCACGCGTTCATGCCAAAAGAAAAATTCGACCAGCCCAGATATTTCCAGGACTACCTGAACTGGTACACCAAAGGCATGAAGCTCAAGCACGACGAGCTGGTCATCCACGAGGATTCCTGGGCAGGAGGAGGAAACTTCGGGCCTTGCCTGGAGTTCTTCAGCAAAGGCCTGGAGATAGGAAACCAGGTCTATATGTATTATGAGATCACTGCATCAGGCCAGAAAGAGCTCAAGCTCAAAGTCCTGGACATGGGCATGGGCCAGGAACGGCCAAGCTGGTACCTTTCCGGGACAGCCACAAGTTATGAGGTCAACTTTCCGACAGCCTGCACATATCTTCTCAAAAAAACAGGCATACGGCCAAACCAGGAGATCATGCAGAAGTTCATCCCCTATTCCGGCCTGCTGAATATCGACGAGATTGATGACGTCGATGCATCCTGGAAGGCTATCTCAAAGAAAATAGGCCATGATGTCGCGGACATAAAAAACAGCGTCCTACCCCTGGCTGCGCTCTATTCCATCGCAGACCACACCAGGACATTGCTCTACACGATCACTGACGGCGCGCTTCCCGGGAATGTCGGCGGGGGCTATAATCTCCGCGTGCTTTACCGGAGAATGCAGTCATTCCTTGAAAAATATGATTGGAACATCGACCTGGACAAGGTCATGGAGATCCACGCAGCCTACCTCAAGCCCCAGTACCCTGAATTCGCAGAGAGCCTCGAGCTGGTCAAGAAGATCCTTGCAGTCGAGCAGCGCAAATACCTCCAGAACAAGGAGCGGAACAGGCAGATTCTCGAAGGCACATTTCAGAAGCAGAAGACCATCACTGAGCAGGAAATCCTCAGGCTTTATGATTCCAACGGCATCACGCCAGAAGAGATCCAGGAAGAGGTAAAAAAGCGAGGGCTGCACCAAGACATTCCCGAGAACTTCTATGCAAAAGTCAGCTCTCTGCACGAGAAAAGCGAGGAGAAGGATAGGCAGCTGACACAGACAAGGAAAGAAGAGACGCTCGATCTTGACGGGCTGCCAGAGACCAGCATCCTCTACTATGACCACTATGACTGTGTTGATTTTGATGCATTTGTCCTGAAGATCATCGGCAAGAACAGGCTCATATTGGACAAGACCGCATTCTATCCGACATCCGGAGGACAGCTGAACGATGTTGGAACTATCGACGGGCACAAAGTCATCGACGTCTTCAAGCAAGGGAACATCGTCATACACGCGCTCGAGTATGGAAAAGAGCTCAATCTGAAAAAAGGGGACAAGGTCCGCTGCCATATCGATCTCGACAGGCGGATCCAGCTTGCCCAGCACCATACAGCAGCACACATCCTCAATGGCGCATGCCGCACAGTATTGGGAGAGCACATCTGGCAGGCAGGAGCTGCAAAGACAGTCGAGAAAGGACGATTGGACATCACGCACTATGACAGCCTGACTGACGAAGAGAGTGCGAAAATTGAAGAATTAGCGAACAGAATCATCAAGCAAAACCTCCCTGTCTTCAAGAGCTTCATGCCACGGAACATGGCAGAGAAAGAATACGGCTTCAGGCTCTACCAAGGAGGCGCAGTGCCAGGAAAAAACATCAGGGTCGTGGAGATCAAGGGATTCGACGTCGAGGCCTGCGGAGGAACGCACCTGAACCTCACAGGAGATGTCTCGATGATCAAGATCATACGGACAGCAAAGATCCAGGACGGCGTGGTCAGGATCGAGTATGTCGCAGGAAAAGCTGCAGAGAATTACCTGAAATCCGCAGGCACCAGCATCGAGGAGATTACCAAGCTGCTCAATTGCACTCCAGGCCAAGTCCCGGGCAGGGCTGCAGAGCTCTTCCAGAAATGGAAAGCAGCGAAAAAAGCGAGAGAGAAAAAAGGAGAGCTGCAAGACGAGTTCTTCAGGCTTACCTCTTCACAAGAGTATTCCGGTGACGTCCTTGGCAAGGCTGCTGAGATCCTGAAGACGCAGAAAGAGCATCTTCCCAAGACCATCAGGCGGTTCAAGGAAGAACTTGAATCACTGCGGCATCCTTGAATCGTGTCATCACATTCCTGAAGAGTGTCATCACATTCTCAAGACGACGAAACATGCGCGCGCAATAGGAATATTTAAATAGCCGCCCTGCTTCCTCTCATTGTCTTTCATTATCAATCTATATAGGTATGGGGGTGGATTATGGAAAAAAAGTGCTATCTGAAGCGTCTGTTCATTCCAGGATTAATTCTCTTGACACTTATTCTCTTGACACTTCTGCTCAGCGTGAACGCTCTGGCAGCAAAAACCGGATCCTCTCTCGATGACCAATTCACACAGGACAACACTGTCCCGGTCATCGTGGAATTCAAAGAGCCTGCGAAAACTGCAGACAGGACATCAGCCTCTGCTGTGGCAGCATCAGGGACAGGATTCCTTTTTGTCGAAGAAAAGAACCTCAAGAAGATGGATATTTCCAAGGAGGAATACGAGACGCTGAAGAAAAACAAAGAGGTCATCGGCATCTATCCTGACCTTGAGCTGCATACGCTTCTTGACTCCAGCGTCCCGATCATTCAAGCTGACATCGTGCACCAAGTTCTTACCAATGGCTCTGGCGTCGGCATCTGCGTGCTCGACACTGGTGTGAACTATGACCATCCTGCGCTCGGCGGCCCCGGCTTTCCGAATGCCAAGATCGTGGCAGGCGTGGACATCGTCAACAAAGACCTGGACCCCCTGGATGACCACAGTCCCAATTTCCACGGAACACATGTGGCAGGAGTGCTCGCCTCAGCCGACCCTACATACACTGGAGTTGCGCCAGACGCGCACATCATCGCAGTCAAGGTCATGAACCAGTCAGGAGTGGGTAGGACATCTGACGTGATCGACGGCATCTCGTTCTGCGCCAATGACACGAACATCGCAGCGTACAACATCCGGGTCATCAGCATGAGCATCGGCGGAGCGCTCTTCACTGGCTATTGCGATGCAGAAATCCCTCCGCTGACTGCAGCGATCACTGCTGCTGTCTCCAAGGGCATCATTGTCGTCGCTTCTTCTGGAAACGACTTTTTCAACGATAGGATATCCATTCCTGCATGCATACAAAACGTCGTCGCTGTCGGTGCAACCACTGACACTGATACGCTCGCCAGTTTCTCGAACCTTGACCCAGAGATGACTGACCTAGTTGCTCCTGGCGTGAGCATCACATCGACGTCCCAGGGAGTTTCATTCTCTCCGCTCGACGGCACATCGTTCTCGACACCGCACGTCTCTGGAGTGGCGGCATTGCTGTTCAGCCTGAACCCTGGATTAAGCCCTGCAGAAGTTGAAAGCATCATGAAGACGACTGCAGTGGATGTATCCGGCTACAAAAGAGTGGATGCGCTGGCTGCTGCCGAATCGAATGGGCAGCAGATCCCTGAGTTCGGGCTTTTTGGGATTACTGCTGCAGCAATAGCCTCAGGCGCCTTGATTCTCGTGCTGCGGAAGAAGCGGCGACAAGAGGGAAAAACCTAAACATTTATATGTTCCTCTTTTATCTTCTTTCCTATGCCCCATTACTATTCAGAAAAGCAGGATGCAGCATTCGAACTGAAAACTATCACCATCAGGCTGAAAAAAACGGCATTCGACCTCTATTCTGCATCAGGCATCTTCTCGAAAGATGCAGTGGACTTCGGCACACGGCTGCTGATCGAGAACAGCGTCGTACAAGACGGTTGGGATGTCCTTGATTTGGGGTGCGGCAATGGAGTTGTCGGCATTTCGCTCAAAAAACAGCATCCAACGCTGCACATCGTGATGAGCGACGTCAACGAGCGGGCAGTGGAGCTCGCCAACAAAAACATCGCATTACATCATCTCACAGAACAAGGCATCACTGCAGTCCAGAGCGATCTTTTCTCGAATGAAAAAATCCGAAAGGTGAATTTCGACACCATCCTCCTCAATCCTCCTCATGCAGCCGGCAAGGAAGTGTGCTTCCGCATGATCACCGAATCCTGTGAGCACCTGAAGCCAGGAGGAACTCTGCAGCTTGTCGCACGCCACAACAAAGGCGGTGCAAGCCTCGAGAAGAAAATGCAGGAAGTGTTCGGAAACGTGAAGACGATTGCGAAGCGGGGAGGGTTCAGGGTGTACGTTGGTATGAAGGAATGAATGAGCAATTATTCCTTTGCTGGCTTTTTTTTTGTCGGCTTTCCTTTCTCATCGCAAATACTCCAGAGGAAATCAAACTGCTGCCTGAACGTCTGGAAAAGATAGTTATTCTTGATCAGGATAACGACAGGATCTTCTGAATAGATGAACATAGCCACATTGTCATTAAAAAGAATGATCTCTGTCACCTGAGTAAGCTCACGAGGAAGCCTTCGTACATGGATGTTCCTCTTTTTCGCAAAGGAATATTCGTCCTTGAAATCCGCGTTGAGTAGGAAGTACTCCTTGATGTTCAGGTCATCCACTTTCGCATTGTAATTCTTCCAGTAGGTATTGCTCATGACCTCGACCGAGGCATTGCTCATTCCCAGCACCCAATTCTCTTTTGCTCCGAGGACTTCTGCTAATACTTTCTTGATTCCCTTCATCCCCCTGAACACGACGACATCATGATCCTGTTGTGGGCTTGCCTTCAGGAACTTCCCAATCTGGGGCAATAGCGCCTGGGCATCCTTGATCTCCTGGTCAATTCCCTCTTTCTTCCCATTGAGGTACTCGATGATAGCATCAGGCTCTTCAGCGATGAACACCCTCTTCGTGCCTTGGACTATGAACGACACCAAACCTTTGTCGATGAGCTTCTCGAGGTTGTCATAGACGATGTTCCTGTGTACCCCGAGTGCCTTGACGAGCTGGCTTGCGCTCGCCTGGCCCTTCTGGATGAGCCCCAGGTAGACTTTGGCCTCGTTCCTATTCAGGCCGAGCTTCTCGAGATCAAGCGCATCCATGCATACGTGTATTATCTTCCGCTATATAAATATTGCGTTTGCTGTCACATATTATGGCAACAAATATTTATATAATGTAACTACTAGATAATAATAAATAAATCATTTAGAAAAGGAGGTTGATGAAAATGTTGGAAAACATCGTCGGAAAAATGAAGAGGTTTGGGAAGACAGTCACGATAGGAGTGCTTTTGGGAGCATACACCGTCGGCTTAGCAGGTTGTACGGAGAAACCAAAAGCCGTTAGTGAAGGGAATAGGCCAGATGTAACCAGTGAGGCTCAACAGCCCCAAAACGAAATCTGGTATGGCTATGGCCTGAACCAGGACGGATTATACGATTGCATCTCTACACCGCACAGGTGGATTGTTGCAGCGCGCGGAGACAGCATCGGAGATCTCGTGCTTGAGCATGCCCAAACAGTAGATAAGTTAAAGAATCAGTGGGCTGCAGCGCAAGGGCGTCCGGAACTCCCTCCTTCGTACTGCAGCATTGAAGACCTTGACCATGACGGCAATGCAGACATCGTCGCCTGGCCGAGAATATATGAAATGCCCATCGTCGTGAATCCGAGCACGCACGCAACCTACACAGTGACTCTTGGAACCAGGGTGAAATACATGAGCGAGCGGATGCAGCGCGAGGCGAATACCGTGCTTTGGCTTGAGCAATCGATTCAAGGGTACAACAGTCAACACTGAGGAATCACAAAGATGTGAAAAAAGAAAGAGGAGATTGGAACGAGATCACACTTCCACAACGCTCTCCTTCTCAAAATTCACCAGCCTGATGCCGACGCCCATCTTGAGCAAGGCGGACAGGATGGCCATGTGTTCTGCGCCAGAGCCGGAATAGAAGTTCAGGCCGACCTCGATATCGGTGATCTTGCCTTCAAGGCTCTTGATGACATCCTGGGTGAGCTCTTCGACTGGCTTGTTCGGGTCTATCACGATCATCTCAGCCTCTTTCTCGTTCCTGAAATTCTCCTTTGTCCAGGCGTTGGTGATCAGGAAGATCTTGTCAAAGCTGCCGCTGTTCATCAATTTGATGACTGGCACCCAGGTGCCCTTGCCTGTTGAGAGAGAGGCGATCAAGGTTGTCATGGCTCGGGTGAACAAGCGGCTGTTAATAAAGTTTTTCATAACTTTTATAAACCCTCTGGCTCTCCATTTTTTCCATGTTCATCACACTTCACGAAATATTCGACATCCTGCTGATGACCGCGCTGATCGGCTTCATCTTCAAGGATGCGTTCCCTGTGCCGAGGAAGAAAAGGCAGATCCTGGACATCGACTACAACTACAAGCCAGGGTTCAACTGGGAAGGGTTCAGGATGGCGTGCTATTCTGTCGGCCCGGCAATCATCGTTCATGAATTAGCGCACAAGTTTGCCGCATTAGGATACGGATTCAGCGCGACCTTCCATGCATTCTATGCCAACAGCACCACGTTCCTCCTCGGCGCACTCGCCATTGTTGCGAAACTCCTCAACTGGGGATTCATCTTCTTTGTGCCAGGATTTGTCTCTGTGCAAGGATCTGGCACTGCACTCACCCACGCGATCATCGCATTCGCAGGCCCTGCAGTGCATCTCATCTTCTGGATAGGATCACTGCTCATCTTACGAGCGCACAAGAAGCTCAAGCGGAACTGGACATTAGGACTGACCATCACCAAGAAGGTGAACATGTTCCTGTTCATCCTCAACATGCTCCCGATTCCAGGGATAGATGGGTGGCAGGTGTATACCGCCATCTATCATGCATTCTTTTAGAAACAGAAATATTTATAAAGATGTTTCCACTTCTTAATGAAGATTTTTATGAACCTGGAACGGAAAGCAACCATCATACCCTCTAAAGAAGGGGAAAAGCGCCAAAAGAAAATATATACAGTTTCGACTTCCGAACAACTTCTCGAAGAGATCTGCGAGTCATTCGGCACAGAACTCAACCACGCAGAGGTGTGGGATGAATACACCGCGAAGCTCGTGAGGCTTTCAACTCCTGTCCTTATCACCCACCCCGACGGTTCGCTTCGGCTTCTCCAGATGCAATATATGCAACTTTCTCCCCTGGAATCCAGCAGGGCTGCAGAGGTGTATAATGCAAATCTGTTAGCAAAGAAGCAGGATCCTATTCTTCCTGATGATCTCCGTGATGAACTCAAAAAACTCGTCGGCGGAGAGCTTGACCCGTTCCAGCTGGTGACGAATAACGTCTACATTCAGAACCTTGCCCTTACTGTACATAGGTTTGAGAAGATGCTCTCATTCGTGGTCTATGACATAGCCAACCGAGAGAAGCTTCCGAAACATGTCGATCCGTTCTGGGTCAACGAGCCAGGCTGCTTCCAGGGAGAGTATGCCTCTGTGCATCTTACCTTCTGCATCGACCCGATCTTTTTCATCAATCAACGCGTGGAGCCAAATGAGGAAGTCTATGACCGCCTCATTGTCCAGTTCCCAAAAATGTTCAACACGCACATGCGATGCCTCAGCACTGCACAGGCAGTCCACCCGATAGAGGAGAACAGGAAAGGACGCACCTTGCTGAAACACGATATTGACACTCCTTTCCGGGACCACGCGATCTACCATATCCATAACAGCGTACCAAGGGAATTGACTCTAGGTCAGATTCAGCGCTACCTCAAGAAATTATGCTGCGACAGTACGCTTTCTTAAAGACAATACAGCATGGCAAGCCTCATCCAACTCTCCGGCTGCGCAATCATCGAGGATAAGAAGCTCTTGCTGCTCTACAAGAAGACGCGGAATTTCTATGAGTTACCGGGCGGAAAGGTCGAGCGTGGAGAATCCTTGGAAGAGACCGCAGTCAGAGAAGCTAAAGAAGAGATCGGCTGCGATGTGAAACTCACCAGCTACTGGGGATTCAGGAATTTTGAGATGAGTGAGAAGCATTTGCGAAGCCATATCTATCTTGCAAGGATCGTGGATGGCCAAATGCCGCGTGTCGTGGAGAAAAGCATATTCGCAGGCTTGTTCTGGCTTCCATTGAACGAGTATCCTGCGTACGCGCTTGCGCCGAATGTCAGGATGTTCTGCGAAGAATATATTCAGGGAAGATCCAACTTATGATGTTTCTGACTCTATAAATTCATTATCGTTCCACATCACAGACCATCCGCTTCTTCTCAGGCACTGAAACGTACACTGTCTCCCCTCCTTTAAGGTCTAGGCTTCGCGCGACATCCCTGCTGATGTACATTCCCAACCTTCCCTGGGAGAGCTTGATGATCTTCTGCTTGATCTGCAGGGGAGATTCCTTCACCTTGATTTGTCCTATTGCTTTCTTGATGGATTTTTCCTCAAACTCAAAATAGCCGCACTTGCTGCACTGGTGGCTTGTCACAGGGCTTTCAGCATCTTGGATAGCGACCTCAACTTTTTTCATCATTGCACTGCATTTCGGGCATTTCATTTTTTCAACCTTTCATTTTTTCTTGACATTTATGACGTACAATATGTCATCCTCCAATCGACAGAGTATGTAAAACCGGTCATCCTCAATCTCAATCTTGTCTCCTTTCTTCCGCTTACTTTTGATGAGATGGATCAGGCGGACAACATCGCTCCATGCCAATGTCCCTTTATGGTATTCCTCGAAATGCCTGCTTCTCCTGATCTCTTTCCAGTACATGACATCAACTCATCTTCGGGACTATAAATTTATAGTCAATTCTACTATATTAATCTTTCGGTTTGAGAACCTTTTCAAGCTCAATTATGCGTCCACCAGAACTTCAGCACATCCTTCTCCACAGCATCCAGCCTGCAGAACCCGAACCTCTCGAACTGGATGATCTCTCCAGGCTTCAGCTTTTTCACGCTGTGCTCAGCAATTCCCTTGACAACCTCGTGATCTGGCATAAAAACTTCGACATGCACAAGATTCTCTGCACAAGGGAGCCAGTGGATGATCTTCTCTCCTCTCGCCTTGTACTGCTCGACCTCAAGGCTGTCAAACACGAACTCAGAATTCTTCTTCACAAAGTTGAGGCATTCCATGAGCCTGTTCATGCTGTTGTCTTTGAGGATGCCATGGTCCTCTCTGGTGATATAGAAGTGCTCGCTGGTAGTGATTTCGCGCGAGCCAAGCGCCGGATTGCCAGGATGGTGCTTGAGGTGCAGTCGTAATGCTGGTGCTCCTTTGACAGCTATCTTCACAGGGTCTTTCACGAAAAGGTATCGCTTGGTGACATTATCCAAGACTCTCCTGTTCTGCATGTACAGGTCATCCCAGGTCATGGTCGCGACATTCTTGGTGATGCCTGTCGAGAGCACGAAATTCCTGATCGCCTCTGGCATGAACCCTCTCCGCCGCAATGCGACAAGTGTGGTCAGCTGCGGGTCATCCCATCCCAGAAGCTCTTTATTCTGGACTTTCTCCCTGATCACGCGGCCAGAGCTCAGGACTCCAACCATGTTGAGCCTGCCGAACTCGTAAATTCTCGTCAGAGGAAGACCGAGGATCTTCTGGATATAGCGTTGCAGCTCATTCCGCAGCTCGAACTCAATGCTCCTGAGCCGATAGTTGACTTTATAATGGCTGTCCATGATCGCAGTCTGGAAATCATATGTGGGCCAGACCCTATACTTCTTGCCATGGCGGGCATGCTCTTCATCTATGGTCCGCATCATGGTCGGATCCCGCATGGTCGTATTCTTATGGCGCATGTCTATCTTCAGCCTGAGGCAGGCTTTTGCTGCAGGATAGTCAGGGAATTCCTTCCAGTGCGCCATGTTCTCTGCAGGGCTTGCGTTCCTGCACATGCACGCGATGCTGTTGAGCCTGTTCTCCTGCATCTTCTCAGCAGGACAGAAGCACAGGTAGGCCTGATTCTTTTCAATCAATCTCTCTGCACAGTCATAATAGAGTTTCATGTGGTCAGAGGCATAGATGAGCTTGTCCCACTTCACGCCCAGCCAGGCCAGGTTGTCTTGGAGCACGTCGTAGAAGACCTTCTTCACCAGCTTGGGATTCGTGTCCTCAAAACGCAGATAGAACTTACCACTATACTCTTTCGCCAGAAGGAAATTCAGCACGCAGGCTTTCGCATGGCCGATGTGCGGATACTTCTCAGGACCTGGAGGGAAAGCAGTTACCACTTCCTGGCCTTTCTTGATGCCGAGGAACGCGAACAAGTGCGCATGGGAATCCTTCTCTTTTTCCCTTTCCTCATCTTTCTTCTTGGCTTTCTCAGCGAGCAGCGCTGCAGGGTTCTCATGGAACTCCTGCTCATACAGCGCGGTCTGCTGGTCAGGCGAGAGCTGGTTGATCTTTTTGACGATATCCTTCACCAGTTTTACAGCCTCTCCTCTTTTCTTTCCTTCCCTGTACTCAGGCATCTGGCCTAACATGGCTCCAAGAACAGCATTTTCATTCGCCTTGCCTATATACTTGAAAGCATTCTCGAGGCTGAGCTGGAGAAGCTTTTTTTGCAGATCAGCCTTTTCTGCCTTTTTTTTTCCCATATCCTGTACAAAAGAGGGGTGTTATATAAATATTTCTTCAGAGACAAGAAAAAATCAGAAAAAATCAAAAAAAAAGAAAAAAGAACTAAAAACCTTACTTCCTCTTCCTCATCACTACAATAGAGAGTCCTGCAATCACGACTGCTGCAACAGCTCCGATCGCTCCAAATTCTGGGACTTCATTTGGCGTGCAGGTCAGATAGATGTGGCCCTGACCGCCAGTGTTGTAGTCTGACTGCGAATCGCAGGAGTAGCCTATCGGAGGCGTCGGGACTGATCCGGTGTAGGTGCAGTCGCTCTGGGTTGCCCAGTTCGTTGTCCAGCCACTGCCGTCAGTGTCATCAGTAGCGGGGCCCCAACCGCAGTCGCTGGAGAGTTCCACAGTCACACCCGACATGTCGTTTCCGATCTCGTCTTGCACGTGCACTTGCTCATGGCATGCCATTGCTGACCCGAAGCTCAGCACCAAGAATGCAGCCATGACCATAAAGAGTTTATTCATGTTATTACCCCCAGGGATATGTAAAAACCCCCTTAACTACTTTCAAGGGAATGCGGATGAGTATTTAAAGTTTATGGAAACGGTGGCTCCATCCTAAAAGTCGTGAAAGCCAGAAGAAAAGATTATGGCAGGCGAGTTTGATATTTTCCTTGTCCTGAAGAGAGCAATGTTTTTTCCTTAAATTTCGCTCTGCATCTTTCACGTTCCTCGCCATTTTGATATTTCTCTTCATGGTATGCTTGACAACCATTTCTGCACGGGCATTTTGACGGCTGACAAATAAATCTAGGTTCCCTTGGACAAGGATACGTACCAATCCTTTATCTAAATCCTGAGATTTTTTTTTGGATAAAGAATAGTCCTTGCTTCCTGATCAGAAAATCTTTCAGCTTCTCTCTGATTTTTTCACAATATTTTTTTTCCATTCTCCAATACTCACACATCTTTTTATACTCGATTTTTCCATCAGCTCCTGATGAATCTTCCTGAAGGGTTCCGGGATCTCAAGCGCGCGAGCCAGATCGTCAATGTCTGCATCAAATACGGCATCGCCATGCGAAGAGGAAGAAACATCGTCCCTGCATCTGGAGAGAAAAAAGGGGTGGGTCAGTCCATGCAGCCAGTCCTA
>JAZDID010000146.1:0-6968 GCA_043805315.1 Nanobdellota archaeon
TCCATAAAAAATCTTTATGACAATCCACCTATATAAATTTTTCTAATTTTACATTAACAAATTAAGTTAAAAAGTAATTAAGTAATTAACTAAAAATACTCGTCTATAAAAAAATTAACTATTGTGAATAAAAAACTGCCAAATCACACATAAATAGAAAAACATTTAAATAAGCGTGGGCAGAAAATACCAAGAAACGAGAGTAAGGCACTATTGATTTCCTGACTGAATTACCCAATGGTTCAGAGAGATTTTCATAAAAAAGAGGGTAAGTACTATGATATATTTTAAACTATATAATTCAAAAATAAATATTATAAAATATATATTGGAAAACAAGGGTGGGGTTGGATTTTGAAAGTTCTCATGTTCGGCTGGGAATTTCCGCCTGTCATCTCAGGAGGGCTTGGTACAGCGTGCTATGGCCTTACCAAGGGCTTGAGCAATAACAATGTGGAAGTCACGTTTGTCATGCCTACAGGACCTTCAGACACTCATCATGACCATCTCAATGTCATTGTCGCTGACAAGATCCTGTTTGATCATGTCAAGCTGAAGCGGATTCCTTCTCTGTTAGTGCCTTACTTAACTTCTGGAGGCTATGACCAGAACTACAGGAAACTTCTGATGAAGTACCAGTCAGCAGGTCATAGCCCTCTTTATGGTCAAAACATCTTTGAAGAAGCCTACCGGTTCAGCGAGATCGCCAAGCTGATCGCCCAGGTTGAAGATTTTGATGTCATCCACTGCCATGACTGGATGACCTACCAGGCAGGCATCAAAGCCAAAGAGGTGAGCAAGAAGCCCTTGGTTGTCCATGTACATGCCACAGAGTTTGACAGGACAGGCTTCAACAGCGTGAACCAGTATGTGTATGACCTTGAACGGGAAGGCATGCACAAGGCAGACAGGATCATCGCAGTGAGCAATTACACCAAAGAGGTCATCACTAAACATTACGGCATCAGCCCGGAAAAAGTGGAAGTTGTGCATAATGCAGTGGAATTCACGAACTATCCTGACCTAAACCCGATCAAGAAACATGACAAGGTTGTCTTATTCCTTGGCAGGATAACCCTGCAAAAAGGCCCAGACTATTTCATCGAAGCAGCAAAGAAAGTGCTCGAGCGGGACCAGAATGTGAAGTTCATCATGGCAGGCTCAGGAGACATGGAAAACAGAATGATTGAACGAGCTGCAGAGCTCGGAATCGCGAACAAGGTACTTTTTGCCGGCTTCCTCAAAGGAGAAGCTATTGACAAGATGTACAAGATGGCAGACCTGTTTGTCATGCCCTCTGTGAGCGAGCCATTCGGCATCACGCCATTGGAAGCATTGCGGAACGGCACTCCTGTCCTGATATCCAAGACCAGCGGAGTCTCAGAAGTGCTCAGCCATTGCCTGAAAGCAGACTTCTGGGATGTGAACGAGCTCTCCAACAAGATACTGAGCGTGCTGCATTACAACTCATTGAAGTCAGAGCTGCGGGATAATGGCAACCTTGAGATCAGGAAGTTCAACTGGGACATCCCTGCAAAAAAATGCCTTGCAGTCTATCAAAGCGTGCTTAAAGAACAAGGATAAAAGAGAATAGGAAGTAAAGGAAAAGAAAGAATTAAATAAAAGCCAAGCATAACAACAAAAAGATTCAAACAAAGGGTGGGACATGGTCAGCGTATGCTTTTATTTCCAGGTGCACCAGCCATACCGGCTGAAGAAGTACAGCATCTTTGAGATAGGACAGCATTCTGACTATTTTGACCAGCAGAAGAACAGGCAGGTGATCGAGAAGATAGCCAAGAAATGCTACCTGCCCACAAACAAGATCCTCCTTGACCTCATCCGCCAGCACAATGGCAGGTTCAAGATCACCTTCTCCCTTTCCGGAGTCGTGCTTGAGCAGTTCCAGCGCTATGCTCCAGAAGTGCTCCAGAGCTTTATCGAGCTGAGCAAGACAGGATGCGTGGAATTCCTCGCAGAGACCTATCACCATTCCCTCTCCTACCTGTTCTCAAAAGAAGAGTTCAAAGAACAAGTCCTGCTCCACCAGAAAAAGATCAAGGACATATTCGATTTTGACACTAAAGTATTCAGGAACACCGAACTGATCTACAACAACGAGCTCGCGCACACAATTGAGGAGATGGGATTCAAGGCGATCCTTGCAGAAGGCGCAGACCACATCCTCGGCTGGAGAAGCCCGAACTTTGTCTACAGGCCAAAGACCACCACCCAGCTCAAGCTTCTCCTGAAGAACTACAAGCTCTCAGACGACATCGCCTTCAGGTTCGGGAACAAAGGATGGGAAGAGCATCCCCTCACAGCCCCGAAATTCGCGAAATGGATCTCAGCAGTCAACGGCAATGGCGTCACAGTCAACCTGTTCATGGACTACGAGACCTTTGGCGAGCACCAATGGGAGGACACCGGCATATTCAACTTCCTCAAGCACCTTCCTGAGGAGATATTCAGGCACCCGCATAATGACTTCAAGACAGTCAGCGAGATTACCGATGCGTATGAGCCGGTCTCAGAGCTGGACATCCACAGCTTCATCAGCTGGGCAGATGTCGAGCGGGACCTCAGCGCCTGGCTCGGAAACAGAATCCAGAACTCTGCAATCCATGAGTTGTACAAGTTCGAGAAACAGGTGAAAGCGCTCAATGACCCCCGGCTGCTGGCAGACTGGAGAAAGCTCACCACGAGCGACCATTTCTACTACATGTGCACCAAATGGTTCAATGATGGAGACGTGCACAAGTACTTCAATCCCTACAACAGCCCATACGACTGCTTCATCGCATTCATGAACGTGCTGAACGACATCGCAATCCGCATCAATACGCATAAGAACAACAAAAAGAGAGGAGAGATCATGCACAACCAGGCAATCCCTCCTCTTCCCATAGAGCAGCCGAGCACGCTCATCCTTACATGATGAAAAAATAACAATTCAGCGAATCCCAGAGGTGATGAGATTGGTCAAAAAGAAGGTGAAAAAACAAAAGAAAAGGCAGAAGGCCCAGAGAATGAGGAAAATGAAAATAAAATCCTTGCATGCGAAAAAGCCCGCGCCACGAAAAAAAATTCCAGCAAGGAATATTGCCCGAAAAAAGAAACCTGTGAAAAAGGAAAAGCGAGCCATGCCAAAAAGGATCCCCAGCAAGATCCTGATCCCGAAACGGGTCGAGACCGTCATCAAGAAGCTTCCAGAGGCACCTGAAGACAAGCACTTCGTGCTGCGGAATGGCAAGAAGCTCCGGAATATCTGGGATCTCATGAAAAGCCTGGAAAAGATGAACGATGAGATATTCAGCTATCATGTCACGCCGTACAAGAACGACTTCTGCGCCTGGATCTACCATGTCTTCAACGAGGTCGAGCTTGCCCGCATGCTTGCCAATGAGAAGAACAAGAAGAATACGATTATCATTATCAAGGAATATTACCGCAAGTAGAATATGAAGAGAAGAAGAAACTAAACCCGAGAGCTGCACACTAAATCAAGAAAAAGAGGTGAAGATGAACGAGTCAGAATACTTTTACTGCCGGAACGGCAAAGTCGCCAAGGATCTCGAAGAGCTCGCTGATATCATCCAGGACATGTCTGACGATGAGTTCTCCCATCATGCGAACGAGTTCAAGAACGACTTCTCCAACTGGATCCTGCACGTGCTCAAGAATGCCGATCTCTCTGAAAAGGTACGGAAATGCACAGCCAAGGAGGAGATTCTCCTCATCCTCAACGAGGAGATCATGCGCAAGAACATCTCAGAGAAGTTCGAAGCATTCAAGGAGATGAATAACAAAGATGACAAGCACGAGCTGCTCAATTACGACGATACCCTTGTGGAATCAACAGGGCTTGACACAGACAAGAGCATACCAAAAGATGAGGAGGACCACCAATTGACGAATATCTGGCTCGGCGGAGGAAAACCCTTGTTGAAGCCAGTGGAAATGCAGCCAGCGCATGAAGCGCCAAAGCTGCCATCAGCTGAGCTGAGACAGCACAGCCAAGAACAGGCACGAGTACTGGCTTTTTCAAATCCAAAAACAGGCAATCCAGAAAACACTGACCTGAAAAAAGAGGAAAACCCTGCCGGCAAGGAAGAAAAGACCACAATGGAAGGGCAGAAAGAGAACGCCCTCTTGAAAGCCCAGCCAAAAGAGTTCACGCTGAAGGAATTCATCTTCGGCATCTTCCTCGGATTCGTGCTCGGCTTTGTGATCGCGAAGATTTTATTCGGCATGGTGCTCAAGTAAATCCTGGAATATTGCGTTGTGGGGTTGAGAGAAAAAGGAATTCATAAAAGAGGCATGTATGGAAGAGCTCAAGGCAGAGGCAGAATATTTATTTGAGGCCTCCTGGGAAGTCTGCAATAAGGTGGGCGGGATAAACACTGTTCTCAAGAGCAAAGCCATCCTCATGAAGAAATACTACAAGAACTACGTGCTCATCGGCCCGTATTTCAAGAACAATGTCGAGCTTGAGCTGGCGAGCGCAGACATCCCGCAAGAATACCTGAAAGCGATCGAGGAGATGAAAGCCATCGGCATCTATTGCACCTACGGCAGCTGGCTCATCAAGGGAGAGCCGAATGTGATTTTGATCGACTTCCAGAACCTGGTGCAGAAGAAGGACGAGATCAAGGGACAGCTCTGGGAACAGTTCAAAGTGGACTCCCTCTTCTCAAGCTGGGAATTCGAGGAGCCCATGCTCTGGGCCTATGCTGCAGGCATGCTCCTGGAAAAGATCGGCAGAGCACTGCCGAAAAGCAGGATCATCGCGCACTTCCATGAGTGGCTCGCAGGCTTCGGCCTCCTCTACCTGAAAAATGCAGGCAGCCACATCAGGACAGTCTTCACGACACATGCAACCATTCTCGGACGGAGCATTGCTGAGGGAGGCGGCGACCTCTACAGCATGATTGAGACCATCGATCCTGAGCACATGGCAAAGATCAAAGGGGTCATGGACAAGTACACTGCTGAAAGGGCGGCAGCTGCACAGGCAGACATATTCACCACAGTATCAGAGATCACTGCAATCGAGGCTGAAAAGATCCTTGGGAGGAAGCCGGAAATACTCGTCCTGAACGGACTGGACGTGGACAAGTTCCCTACGATTGAAGAGACTTCCATCAAGCACGTGGAGAATCTCGAGCGGGTCAAAGAATACATTACCTATCACTTCTTCCCTTATTACACATTCGATCTTGATAATACCTTGGTTTATTTCATGGTGAGCAGGTATGAGTTCAAGAACAAGGGGATAGACGTGCTGATCAAGGCATTAGGCAAGCTGAATGAACAGCTTCAGCAGGAGAACTCCAACAAAACCATCGTGATGTTCTTCTGGATCCCGATAAGGACTCACGGCCTGAAGACAGAGCTGCTCGAGAACAAGAACGTCTACCGGCACATCAAGCAGTACATTGACCTGAAATCAAAAGATATCCTGAAGACGATTGTCGAGGGAATCATCTCCCAGGATACAGAAATCAAAGAGCGCATTTTCACGAAAGAATTCATGTACGACATGAAGAAGGAATTCCTGCAGTTCAGGAGGATCGGCAATCCCTCCATGACAACACACGACATCGCCAGCGAGGAGCATGACCTGATCATCAGCACCCTCATCTCAGTCGGCCTTGACAATAAGCCGAACGATCGGGTGAAGACAGTTGTCTACCCAGTCTACCTTGACGGCAACGACGGCCTGCTGAACCTTTCCTATTACGAGGCCATGTCCGGCTGCCAATTAGGGATATTCCCGAGCTATTACGAGCCCTGGGGCTACACGCCGGTGGAGAGCGCTGCCATGGGCTGCGCAGCCATCACCACAGACCTGTCCGGCTTCGGCATGTTCATCCAGCCGAAACTGTTGGAAAAATACCCAGGAATTTACATACTCCAACGATACAAGAAGACAGAAGAGGAGGTCATCACCGAGCTGACGAATATCCTCTACCAGTATGCGCTCTACGACCATGCGGAGCGGGTGCAGAACAAGATCAACGCAAAAAACCTCTCCTATCTCACCGATTGGAAGCACCTGGTCAAGAACTACATCACAGCACACAACATGGCATTGCACACGCAGGCTGTAGAAACGAATGCTCCCCCTTCTGTTACGACCGTGCCTGCACCTGACAGCAGCGTGAGTGGAACACAGGAAAAGCAACCATGAGCGAGCTCCGCAAAGACTACATCCTGGACAGGTTCGTGATCATCGCGTCAGAGAGAGGGAAGCGGCCGGTGCTCGTGGCTGAAAAGCCAGTGATGTTCGATGACTCCTCGAAATGCCCGTTCTGCCCTGGCCATGAGGCCATGCTCGCAGGCATCATCACCGAGACCAAGAAGGACGAGAACTGGCAGATCCGGGTCGTGCCGAACAAGTTCAGCGCTGTTTCTCTCGACGGGAATCCGGAGATAAGGACAGACAACAAGTTCTTCACGTTTGCGTCTGCATACGGCTACCATGAGATCATCGTCGAGACTCCTGACCACGCTCTTGAGTTAGAGGAATTGCCGCAGGAACACATCCAAGAAATCTTAAAGACGTACGTGTGGCGGATCAAGGAGCTGACCGACAAGCCGAATATCCGTTTTGTCTCTGTGTTCAAGAACCGCGGCAAGGAGGCGGGAGCTTCTATCAAGCACTCCCATTCACAGGTGATTGCATATAATCATAAGCCGTCGTGGATCGCGGACGAACTCTTGAAGGTGTATGATTATTTCATTAAAAATGAATCCTGTCCGTACTGCGAGATCCTCGAGGTGGAAAAAAGGTCGTTCAGGCGGATATTCGAGGACGAGCATTTTATTTCGTTCACACCCTACGCCTCACGCTTTCCCTACGAGGTCTGGATCTTCCCGAAAAAGCATTATGCTGCAATCGGCAAATTAAGTGATGACGAATTGTTTGCGCTTGCCGGCATGCTCAAGAAGATTTTATTGCAATT
>JAZDID010000147.1:0-9260 GCA_043805315.1 Nanobdellota archaeon
GTGCGCTGGTTCGTGAACTCTCCCGGCTTTTTCAACGTGATGATGACAGAGTCAGACAAGTCAACTGTGACATTGAAATTCCTTGATGCAGAAAGGTCTGGCTCAGCACCGTTCGTACACGTCAATGTATAATAGAACGTGTGCGGATCAAAGTCGTAGATATTCGAATAGTTTATGATGAACGAGTGCTTTTTGCTGAACGAGAAAAAGTCGTCCAGATCATACGGCTGGACAGGGATGCTGTTGTACATGCACGAGGTATTGTCATCTGTCTCAAACGAGATGTTCGCATACTTCCGCACCGGATCCACGACAGGATTCGGGACAATATCAAGATAAGTAAAGACAGGAGCAGACGGGTCATAATTCAAGTACACTTTTCCGTCATGATAGAATGTGTCCTCATCCATGCACTTGACATACACGATGCCACCAGAGGTCCTGCTGTTGAAACTTGAAATTTTGTGGGAGATCGTGAACGCCTGCGGAGCAGGGGGGTTCTCTGTGAAAAAGCCCTGGTACTCTTCAAACCGTGATTTATTAAACAGCGACCAACGGCAATCAGCCTTCCGGTCAGTCTCGAGCTCTACTGGAAAAGTGGCAGCTGCTGAAGAGATCCCCAGTCTGGGGATTTTCGTGGTGATATGCAAGGGAATCCTGCACGCGAGATTTGTGGGTTCAACTTTCAGCTGTTTCTGCTGCTCATCACCGACATTTCCAGCAAAGTCCATGGCCTTGACCAGCCAGGTGAAGCTATCGCTGTTCTGGATCTGGTTCTGGCTTGCTTCCTGGAACGTGAAACTCGTCTCAACACCAGAACTTGGAACAAACCTGTTCTGCACCAGGAACTCATTGGCTCCTTTGCGCAGGCTGACAACATAACCTTGGACACCTGTGCCATTGTCAGTGCTGTTGAACCGTGCAGTGAGCTGAGTCGCACTGCAGCCAATCCCCTGGCTGTTGGAGATGTTGATGTCGGGCTTGATCGGCTTGATAAGGTCTGCAATGAATGTGAAATCCTTTCTGACAAACCCAACAGAGATCGAGCATTCAACAGTCACGTTGTTGGGGACAGCAGTCGGCCCGTTGTTCCAGCTGTGGACGACCTGCGCTTGGGGCATGGTTGATTGATAGCTCTTCTGGTCTGTACTCTGCGCCATCTTTCCTGGCTGGGCCTGCCTGTTGATTGTGTAATTGCACTTGTTTGGAGTTGGAACGCTTGTAGAGATGTTCAGGATCAGACTCGAGCTGTTCACTGTTCCTCCTGCAGGCTTGGCCAAGGTGATATGAAAGACCTCGCTGAAATCAACAGTCACACTGACAGGGTTGATAGGGAAAGCCCATAATCCTGCCCGGTTCGTGCAGTTCACCGGAATGGTGAAGGTGTGCGGCTGTATGTTCTCTGGAGGAGGATATTGACCGACGAAGGAGAAGTCAAGTAAGGGATGGTTTCCCACGAGGTAGGGCGCGGGTGTGTAATCATTGAAATCAGCAGGATTTTCACTCGCGTCAAACAGCACAATCGTGTCCTGGAAGGTGTAGCTACATTGGACCAGGTCATCGCTGCTTCCAGCAACAGATCGAACAAGAGAAAGGTTCAATAAAGGATTGCCGTAATTCGTGATGGTCTCCGGAGTCTTGTCGACTTGGAACACTGGAACACGTGTATCTATTCCGACCTTGAAAACCGCCAAGGATGTCTGGCCTGCATACAAGCTCGGCGCTTGTTCCTTACAAGAGATCCAAACTTCTTTGAAATAATCATCTAACGGCAGGGTATCGGAGGCAGGATCAGAGACAAGCCAGCTGAGATCTGATGAAGGGATTGAGATTTGGTTGCCATTGATATCATTAATGGGCTTTGTGAGTGTGTCTGGGTCAGGACCTACCATGCAAGACTGCAACCATGCCCTGATAATGGGCTGACCTCCTCTTGATAAGGCGAGTGTGAATGTGAATGGGCTTCTTGGTGAGATGATGTAGAGGTCAGGAGTGCTGCCCACAGAGTAAAAGATCTTGGGAGAGACGATGTCCATAGACATGAAGCTTGTCTGGACAGCGAAGTCTTTTCTTACTTGGCTCCTCACGATTGGAGCGCTCTTGTCTTGGTAAAAGATGTCAATGTGGTATGACTTTCCTGGAAGAAGGCGTTCCCTAACTTCGTAGGTATACTCACTCTTATCTTCCGAATGCCCTGTCTCCACAAGCGTGTACTGGTTATCATCCGTATCAAAGAGGACAGGGAAATTCGGGGAGATGTTGACTGGCTCTGAGAACACGATCTTGATCTCAGGCCGAAGCGTACGGAGAACAGGTGGAGATTCCTCATGCACCAGACCATCATATTCCATTCTGGTGATATAGGCACCGTCAGTCTGCACAATCCTGAAATTCTGCACAGCCTGCACAGTTTCAAGGTTCAGGCTGTCATCAAAAGCATAATAGCGCAATGTATAGGAGCCTGGCTTTGGCGCTTTTTCACCAGAGAGCTGCTGGTAGGTGAGATTGGGATAGCAAAAACTATCAACTGCGGGATCATAGACGCAGAAACGAGTGTAGAGCTTTGGATTTCCAAGGATGCGTTTTCCCAATGCGCCTTCAGCATCATCGACGAAAAAGAACTCTCCTCTCGCGAGCTCATCAAGAGTGTACTCTGCAGGAGTCTTGAGCGTGAGAGTGGTTGTCGGAGGTGCTGTATCCTTAAGGCACGAGAGGAGTTCCTGGTCTGAGTAACCAGTGAACGTCTGGCTGGTGATTCCCTGCTCGCAGTCATCAGACTTCCACATTGTCAATGCGCCAGTCTCATACGTGAAAAAGTGGCTGTCTGCATCCTTATAGCAATTGATACTGTCCCACTTGCACCTTCCAAAACTAAAAATGTCTTTGCTGATGCCGCCAGTCAAAGGCTGGTTATTATGGTTTCCAATGCGCTCATTCCTGTGGTTCAGACGAGTATCATACGCAACATCTGCCTGGAAGTTGATTGGAGGATTCCCCTCGCACGCATCCTTCGTGTCATAATACGCACAGGCCATGTCCCTTGCTGAGACGCATTTGTTGTTCTGCTCGCCGCGGATGTTCGCGTCATTATTCCAATAGCACGTGTTCGTGCCTTTGCTCAGGCTTTCACAACGCCTCTGCGTGCAGACTCCTTCAAAGATCTCCACGCATTGCTCACACGGCGCCTGCTGCTCTTCTGACAAACTGCAAGAGCCAAGGCCGAGTTCTGGAGCATAAAGATCTATCCACGCACAATCCTGATTAAGAACCTTGCAGGGATCTGCTGTTGCACCTTGACAATTCTCTTTGGACTTGTAATCAGCGCATTTGGTGACATACTGGCAGGAATTAAACACGTCAACTATTGTAGCAGTTGCCGCGCTTTGAGTCACCTTTTCTTTGTCAAGATAGCAAAATGTTTCCTGGGAATTACTGCACGCGGTCTCATACTGATAATCCACTTCAAGGTTCGGATTAAGGAACGAGAACATAGCCAGGAATCCTGTACAATTATCACAAGATTGCGGAGCAACACATTGCGCCTGAGTGGATTTGACAATGCAGAATTGGCTTTTTACCTTGCAATCATCCAGCGGGTGCAATACATTGTTTTGCAAGCAGTCCGCAGCATAATCTACTGTCTCGCTCTTGACGCAAAACGTCAGGTCATGCTCTCGCAGACATTCTGCATCACCAAGCGTGAGGCAATGCTTCACTGTCTCATCACGAGAAGTCTTTGTGAACATATCTGAACCGACCTGGATATATACATCAACAATATAACAATAGGTGGCTCTTGGGCTCAACGCAGTGTCTGTAAAAGTCTGCAGTGTCTGACCTTGAGCAACATTTATGCAATTTTCCTGGTTCTCATCACATCTCCAGAGCACATAGTTATTGACTTGTCCATCGCAGTTGTTGTTCAAAGTCCATGATAAACCAGCGCTCGGAGCCTTCGGCACAGGAAGAGGATCAGACAAAACTGGATTCTCAGGAAGACAAGCACCTGATGCCTGGCAGTTGAGCTGGATATTCACGTCAGAGACAGATCCCCCTGCTATCGGAATTTTCGGAGTGTACTCGGCGAGATCACAGCCAGGCTTGCTGGCACGCACAGTATAATCAGGAGGAGAATTAGGAATGCCGGTGATCTTGTACGAGCCATCTGAATAGGATATTGCGCGAAGGTCAGTCCTTTCTTTGAGATCGACATACGCTCCGACAACATTTCCACCAGTCTGGTCTATGAGCTTTCCTTCAATGAAGAAGCTCTCTCCAGGACCTCCAGTGCCAGTGCATACAGGCGGGCAGCCAGGCTCGACAATCTTGCCGCCGCAGGCAGTGGTGCAGTCTTGAGGGCTTCCAACATACGCACTTGGCGGATTTTGCGCAAAGTGGAATGGTGGGTTTGAACACGCTGATTGTGAGATGACATTGCCATGGCCTACTGAATCGCAGCAGCAGATTTGGATGCAGTTACTGACATCGGTGCAGTCAGAGTCAGGAAAAAAACTGCCACCCGCGCTGTCAATGCACGTAGTGCGCTGAATTCCTGCCTGACACCCATAGGTTGGTGAAAAGCAGCAGCCAACCTCAGCGCTCGCCCGAGGCATGAATAGCAAGAGAACTAGCACTACCAATAACCCTGTAATCACGTGGTTATTCTTCATAAAACCCACTCACACTCTTTCTGCTGATTCTGAGGGTTTGTATTTAAATAGGTTTCGAAAGAACTCGACCTGCAAACAGCTATGTTGTGCAGCTGCATTGAAAATTTACTGTCTGCAAATCTTTTGAATTGAGGTCAACATCTGATGCTGAGACTGTTACAGATCCAAAGATAGAATCTCCGATGTTGGCGCTGAAGGTATTGCTTGCAGAAGTTGTGTACAGATTAGCAGTTGGATTAGACGCAGGAATTGTCCAGCCAGGAACAGCAAACAACACTGATTCATCATCAGGATCAATAGCATTTAAGGGAATGGTTATGGTGCAGGAATAGGTTAATGCAGAAGGTCCAGGACACGGCACTAAAAAAGGCAACAGTGATATCTCATCCAGCACCGGCCTCCTATTCTGCACAGCCATCCGAAATAAGAAAGGTCGGCCTTGAATGAGAGATGCAGCATCAGTGATTTCAATAATGTCATCTTTTGTAAGGTCACAGCCAGACGGAATGCATATTTGTCTTGGAGGATTATTATTGTTATCGACCTGCTGAACAAATGTTTGAGCCACATTGCTCGTGGTTCTTCTTTGAACTTGAAAGTTGACATTGTCATATCCCGCCACAGTCTGAAAACCAGATCCTGCGCTTGAAAGGTCGAGATGAAGATCCTTGATGTCCTGCTCAATGAGCGCGTTCACGTATTCATAGACTTTTTTCAATCTGACATTCAGCTTAGCAGTATAGCTAAGAGTGCGGGCTTGTCTTTTTGAACCCTGTGAAAAACTGATCGGATAATGCAGATCTGCAGTGATGTCTGCCTCTCCAAATGTGATGTTCACCAAAGGCTCGCCAACGTTGAATACCAGGCCTTTGGCAGTGTATGATGATAGTTTGGCGCATTGCCCGATATGCATCTTCACATAAAAACTAAGCTGCTCTTGGATCGAGAAGTTCGCCATCTGCTCAACAACCCAATCATACGAGCTGCCTGCACAGGACAAGACAAATCCTGGCCGCTGCTGGTTTGGCCCGTTCTGGTCGCACAGACGCCGTAATCCATTATCGCCGAAATACAGCGATGAAGGGGGATCAGCCAAGAGATATCCTGCCTTCGGATAGGTTTCATCATTCCAATTGAATGTTGGAGGGGGATTAGTATTCCGCTTGATTCCATAAGAGACATATACTGGTTTTCCTGAAGAGTCAGTATAGGAAAGATGATCCAATCCTGGCTGCGATACTGGAGGAGGCGGATTGCCTGCATCATTTGTCCTCTCGAGCCAGATACACGGCGTGTTATCGTTTCCATCTGTGCAATCAGGAATAGAAACTGCATCGTACAAGTCCCCTCCTTGCTCTCCTGCCTTCTTCACTGCCTCGGCAGTCACCAATTCTAAACAATCTGTCACCAAGGGGTTGATGCTCTTGGTGAAGCTGTTGATCTCCTGGTCCATGTTCGGGGTTGTCTCGGTGATGACTGCATATAAGTAGAAGGCAAGGGCAAAGATGATTAGTAAGGTAATCCCGAGAATGACAAAGATGGTGAACTGGCCTCTTTTTTGCATAGAATAATGACTGGAATGGGAAATTTATAAAGTTTCTGCCTTCGCAGGGATTATATTCCACTGCATATCTTCGTAAAATTCCGAAACCTTTAAATATATGTACATGTACATATACATACATGGGAACCAAAGTCATCTCCATCATGGACGACGCGTACGAGCTCTTGCGGAAGAATAAGAAGCCAAACGAGAGCTTCTCCGAAGTAATCAGGAGAGTTGTCCCGAAGAAGAGGAACATCATGGAATTCGCAGGGGCGTGGGCTGACATGACCGACGCGGAAGCTGACCGAATGATGCGCAACATCGCAGAGGTCAATGAGAAACTGACCAAAGAAATCATCAGAAAGACTTCCCGACCATGAAATGCCTCGATACCACATTCTTCGTTGACTTGCTGAGGAAAAAGGATTTTGCAGTGGAGAAAGGAAAGAAAATCAAGGAGGATGTCCTCGTCACGACCAGCATCAATCTATTTGAGGTTTACATTGGTCTCTTTCGGGAGAAGCCTTTCTCGGCCGACAAGCTGGAAACATTCATGAAGATGATTGAGGCAGTCGACATATTGGATTTTGACGTGCACGCATCATTGTTTTCTGCCAAGATAAGTGCAGAACTTCTTCATAAAGGTCAGGAAATAAACATTTCAGACTGCCAGATCGCGGGAACAATGCTCTCACAGCACTGCAAGACAATCGTCACCAATGATGCAGCCCACTTCCGGAGGATCAAGGGCATAACAGTAGAAACGTATTAGTTCACCTGAATATCACGCTCGCATAGCTCACGCTGTTCCGGTAATTCTTGGACAGGTCTCCTGAGGTGTAATACGCCTCTAATTCAACTTTCTTGCTCTTGACCAACCGCAATAATAACGCGATGGGTAACTGGCCGCAGATCGTCATTTCCTTCTCATCAACAAAACCCATGAATCCCTTGTAATCCAGCTTTTTGATGTACTCTATGGCGTCCGCATCAAGCTTGTAGAGGTTTTCCTGGATATTGTCGACAAACGGCACATAATGGTAATTGATGCCGTAATGCGTGAAGTCCGAGCTGACGATGTAGACAACAGTCTTTTTCAGGTCCATGATGGTTTCCTTGAGGTCTGCCGCGAGCTGGTCAATGTCAATGTCAGTGCTGATGAGGATCTGCAAGACCTTGACTTTCTCAATGTCCTTCTCATTGGCATACTGCAGGAACGGGATCTGCACCTCGACAGAATGCTCGAGCTGGTGGATCTTCTCATTCACGCCTATGGTTCCTTTCTCCTCCAATGTCTTGGCAAATTCCAAATCTGTCCGGATGATGCCCAAGGGAGTCTCGAAGCTCTCGACACTCATGCCTGAGACAGGCGCATGATGGTTCGGGCCGAAAATAATGTAGAGGTCAGGGATTTCTGACTCGCCGATCGCCTTGTAGGACCAGGCAGCGCACATGCCAGAGTAGACATAACCGGCATGCGGCGTGATGACAGCCTGCACTTTTCCTGTCCTTTTTCCTGGCAGCTCTCCCGGGCCCTTCTCGCCAAGAAAAGAGTCCTCAAGCTGTTTCTTGAGCTTGTCTGATGAACCTTCATAGAATATTCCTGCGAATTTCGGCTTTCTCATGCGATCAACCTCACGAACTTGATGAGAAAACAGAAGGCCAGGTGTTTTATAAATGTTGCTGTTTTCATGTATGACTAATCTCTGGATGCTGGCTGTTGGTTGTGAAGAATTCTGCTATGTTCCAGCATTTAAACCTTCGGAAGCTTTTTCCGCTTGTCTTTTTCTGGCTCTGTGAGATAATTCTCTGAGGAAACGACTTTTTCCCCAGATTCAAGTTCAAGCTTTCTTCTCGCATCTCCTGCTATCTTACCTCCTTTGCTCGCAGCATCTTTGTTCGCAACAAAACCTCGCGCATTTCTCCCTTTGGTGATCTTTGTTGTGGATGCTTCTCCAAGCATGGTGAATATCAACTCCAGATCCTCCATGTGATCCCGGAGATTCTCTCTCTTCAAACCTTTGAATCTTCGGTATTCATCAACTGTCTTACCAAAAGTCGCTGTGCTTATCTCATTGGTCAGAATTGCATACTCTCTGTCTTCCTTGACCTCTCTTTTCCTCCATTCATCAGTCAGCTCCTGCCTGACCGCAATGCCTCTCACCCTCTTCTCAATCCAATCGTCAGAATAGCCTTTTGCTTTGTACAATTCCTTCATCCTTACCTGGGCAAGTTCAGGATCCTGTATTTCCTCAACGCGCTCGTAGCCGACCTGAGCAAGCCACTGCTTGAACGGCTCGGCTTTGGGTGATGGAATAGATTGAATTATTCTGAACATATGTTTAGTATTTGCACAGTCTGTTTCCCGTAATTTACCATCTTCCGCAGGCAACCTCAACGGTACGATTTTATCGTACGGTTCAAATCCCTCATCTGAAAGCTTTGCCTTTAAGTCAGACCAGTACCTTTTTGGCAATGTACTCGCCTCTAACGCATGAACGACATCGATAACCGAGAAATACCACTCACCACTGTGCCATGTTCTCCTTATTTTCTTATCCTGAAAAACCACCAACGCAGTTCCTTTGTCCATTGTACATACATAGGATAAACTTCAAAGCTTATAAATCTCACGCAAAACTGTCCAGTGGACTGGCATATTTACTCAGGAAATCTTGCGAAAGAGTTGCTGTAATACTCGTTAGAATATGCGAGCACATTCCTGTTTATTTCGAAAAGATAGGCGAGCCCTAATTGAAGGAAGACCTTGCTAAGAGGAGAGGCGGATCTGCTGGAGCTGCTCGATGCCGTCTGCAGTGTCAGCAATCCTGACGAAGTACTCTGTATAATCTTGATCATTGGTTTTGAAGTTACTGGCAGTTCCACCATACTTATTTGTCAAAAAAGCGCGGACATCAACACCTTTGTACTGCGCAGCAATAAAACGCTTCAATGCAGGCGTCGTGAGCGTCGAATCCCATGAGTTCTGCTCATACGCATAGATTTCTTTCGCACCTTTCACGTTCATGTAGAGCTTGTCAAGG